>NZ_BIMR01000041.1 GCF_004306155.1 Cellulomonas biazotea | reverse complement strand
GCCGCCGCGAGGTCGCCGCCGGCCGCCGACGCCACGAGCAGCGCGGTCCGGGCCGCGGGGGACAGCGCGTCGGCGCGGGCCGCGAACGACCGCGCGATCGACGCCGGCACCGGGATCGGCGCGCCGTCGGGCAGGGCGTCGAGCGCGACGTCGTCGGGCAGCTCCAGCAGCGCGAGCGGGTTGCCGCCGGTCGACGCGAGCAGCCGCGACCGGGTGCCCGCGGACGTCCGTCGACCGGCGTCGGCGAGCAGTGCGTCGGCGTCCTCCGGCCCCAGGCCCGTGAGGGACAGCGTCGGGAGCCCTGCGGTGAGGACCGTCGAGGGGTGCTCGTCGCGCGCCGACAGCAGCACGACCACCGGGTCCGCGGTCAGCCGCCGCGCCGCGAACGTCAGCGCCTGCGCCGTCGGCGGGTCCAGCAGGTGCGCGTCGTCGACGACGAGCGCGAGCGGCTCGTCCTCCGCGACCCGGCTCAGCAGCCCCAGCACCCCCGCGCCCACCGCGAACCGCTCGCCCGCCGACCCCGGCCGCAGCGCGAGCGCCGCGCCCAGCGCCTCCGCCTGCGGCGCGGGCAGCGCGTCCAGGTGGTCGAGGACCGGCCGCAGGAGCTGCAGCAGCCCGCCGAACGGCACCTCCCGCTCCGCCTCCACGCCCTGCGCCTGCAGGGTCCGCATCCCGTGCGTCGCGGCCTCCGCGGTCGCGTCGCGCAGCAGGGCCGTCTTGCCGATGCCCGCCTCGCCGACGACGACGAGCGTCCCGCCCTCACCGACGCGCGCGGCGGCGGTCAGGGCACGGATGACCTGACGCTCGCGCTCGCGGCCGACCAGCACCGTCCCACTCTAGGGACGACCCCAGGGGGACCCCCTGATGCGACGCGAGGTGCGTGGCCGGGAAGGTCGGAAACGGACAAGTCGTCCATCCCACCTTCCGCTTCAAGGAGACCATCGTGACCCTCCAGGCCGACGCGCCGCAGCGCGCCATCGACCCCGACAAGCTCATGTCCTTCGTGTTCCGCGCCGTCGACGAGGTCGGCGCGACGCTCAACACGGCGCTCGTCGTCATGGGCGACAAGCTCGGGTACTACCGCACGCTCGCCGACGGGAGCGCCCTGACGCCCGCCGAGCTCGCCGAGCGCACCGGCACCGGCGAGCCGTACGCCCGCGAGTGGCTGTCCGCGCAGGCCGCCGGCGGCTACGTCACCTACGACCCGCAGACGCGGCGGTACACGCTGCCCGCCGAGCACGCCGTCGCGCTCGCCGACCCGACGAGCCCCGCCTACCTGCCCGGGTTCTTCCAGCTCGCCGCCGGCACGGTCCGGGACGCCCCGGAGATCCTCACCGCCGCCACCGACGGCGACGGCCTGGGCTGGCACGCCCACAACGGCGACGTGCACCACGGCTGCGAGAGGTTCTTCCGCACGATGTACAACGGGCACCTGCTCAACGACTGGCTGCCCGCGCTCGACGGGGTCGTCGAGAAGCTCCAGGCCGGGGCGCGCGTCGCGGACGTCGGGTGCGGGCACGGCGCGTCGACGATCCTCATGGCGCAGGCGTTCCCGAGCTCGACGTTCGTCGGGTCCGACTACCACGCCGCGTCGATCGCGGTCGCGCGGGCACGCGCCGAGGAGGCCGGGGTGTCCGACCGTGTGACGTTCGAGGTCGCGCCGGCCACCGCGTTCTCGGGCACCGGTTACGACCTCGTCGCGATGTTCGACTCGCTGCACGACATGGGCGACCCGGTCGGCGCCGCCCGCTACGTGCGGCAGGCCATCGCCGAGGACGGCACGTGGATGGTCGTCGAGCCGATGGCGGGCGACCGGGTCGAGGACAACCTCAACCCCGTCGGGCGCACGTACTACGGCTTCTCGACGCTGCTGTGCACGCCCGCGTCGCTGTCGCAGGACGTCGGCCTCGCGCTCGGCACGCAGGCCGGCCCGGCGCGCATCCGCGACGTCGCGACGACCGCCGGGTTCAGCACGTTCGGCACCGCCGCGTTCACGCCGTTCAACAACGTGTTCGAGATCCGGCCGTGAGTCCCTTCACCGAGAAGGGTGACCCGGCGGCCGTGGCGGGACAGACTGCGTCTGTGAGCCACGGCCCCCGGGTCGCACGCCCGGACCCCGCGTCGCCACCCGCCCCGGCGTCCCCACCGGGCGCCGCGTTCGCGCACCCCAGCCGGGCCGCCGACGCGGAGCTCGAGGGTGTCGTCGTGCGCGACGGCGTGCCCGTCGTGTGGTCCGTCTACAACGACGCCGCGCCGACGACCGTCGTCCTCGTGCCGACCTGGTCGATCGTGCCGTCGCGGTTCTGGAAGGCCCAGGTCGGCTACCTGTCGCGCCACTACCGCGTCGTCACGTTCGACGGCCGGGGGAGCGGCCGGTCCGGTCGGCCCGCCGGCGCCGCCGCCTACACCGACACCGAGTACGCGGCCGACCTGCTCGCCGTCCTCGACGCCACGTCGACCGCGTCGGCCGTCCTCGTCACGCTGTCCTGCGGTGCGGCCTGGGCCGTGCACCTCGCGGCGCGCCACCCGTCGCGCGCGCAGGGGATCGTCGCGATCGCCCCCTCCTGCGGGCTCGACGTCCCGACCCCCGGGCGCGACCACGTGCCGTGGGACCAGCCGCTCGACACCAGCGAGGGCTGGGCGAAGTACAACAAGCACTACTGGCTCGGCGGCGGCTACGACGACTTCCTCGAGTTCTTCTTCGGCCGGATGTTCTCCGAGCCGCACTCCACCAAGCAGATCGAGGACTGCATCGCGTGGGCGCACGAGATCACCCCTGCCGTCCTCGCCGACACCACCGCCGGGCGGCTCGGGTGCGACGGGGCCGTGTGCGAGTCGATCGTCCCGCTCGCGCGTGCCGTGACATGCTCCGTGCTCGTCGTCCACGGGTCGGACGACCGCATCCGGCCGCTGGCGTTCGGCGAGCGGCTCGCCGAGCTGACGCGCGGGTCGCTCGTCGTCCTCGACGGCGCCGGGCACGGACCGCCCGCGCGCGACCCGGTGAAGGTCAACCACCTCATCCACGACTTCGTGCAGCAGGTCACCGGGTCGTCGGTCCCGCCCGCCTGGGACGCCGCGACGACCCCGACCCGTCGCACGTGGACCCGCGCACTTCGCCGACCGAAGCGCGCCCTCTACCTCTCGTCGCCCATCGGCCTCGGCCACGCGCAGCGTGACGTCGCCATCGCCGCCGAGCTGCGCGCCCAGCGCCCCGACCTGCAGGTCGACTGGCTCGCCCAGCACCCCGTCACGCGCGTCCTCGCCCAGCACGGCGAGCGCATCCACCCCGCGTCCGCGTGGCTGCGCAACGAGTCCGGCCACATCGAGCACGAGGCCGGCGAGCACGACCTGCACGCCTTCCAGGCGATCCGCCGCATGGACGAGATCCTGGTGAACAACTTCATGGTCTTCTCCGACGTCGTCGCGTCCGGCGACTACGACCTCGTGATCGGCGACGAGGCGTGGGACGTCGACTACTTCCTGCACGAGAACCCCGAGCTCAAGCGGTTCGCGTTCGCGTGGATGACCGACTTCGTGGGGTGGCTGCCAATGCCCGACGGCGGGGCGTCCGAGGCCGCGCTCACCGCCGACTACAACGCCGAGATGATCTCGCAGCGGGCACGGTTCGGGCGGGTGCGGGACCAGTCGGTGTTCGTCGGGTCGCTCGACGACGTCGTCGACCAGCCGTTCGGGCCGGGGCTGCCGTCGATCCGCTCGTGGACCGCCGACAACTACGCCTTCGCGGGGTACGTCACAGGGTTCGACACCGACGCCGTCGTCGGTGAGGCCGAGACCGTGCGCGCGTCGCTCGGCGTCGCCGCCGACGAGCGGCTGTGCGTCGTGACCGTGGGCGGGTCCGGCGTCGGCGAGCCTCTGCTCCGCCGGGTCCTCGACGCCGTCCCCGCCGCACGCGCACTCGCCCCCGACCTGCGGTTCGTCGTCGTCGCCGGCCCCCGCATCGACCCGGCGTCCCTGCCCGCACCCGCCGGCGCGACCGTCCTCGGCTACGTCCCCGACCTGTACCGCCTGTCCGCCGCGTGCGACGTCGCCGTCGTCCAGGGCGGCCTCACCACCTGCATGGAGCTCACCGCCCTGCGCAAGCCGTTCGTGTACGTCCCCCTCCAGCACCACTTCGAGCAGACGTTCCACGTCCGCGCCCGCCTCGACCGCTACGAGGCCGGCCGGTACCTGCCCTACGAGGCCGCTATGGACCCCGACGGGCTCGCCGAGGCCGTCGCGAAGGAGGTCGGCCGGGAGGTCGCGTACCGGGCCGTCGAGACCGACGGCGCCGCGCGGGCGGCAGCCATGCTGGCGGACCTCGTCTGAGCCGTGCGCACGGCGTCGCGGGAATCAGTGCGACGCCCGCGACGTTGGGGCAGTAGTCTGGTCCGCGCTGCCCCCGAGCGTGCTCGGGTCCAGCCAGTTGATAACTGAACATGGGGGTGATCGGTTTCGACGGTGATCGTCGAGCCAGGAGAAGCGGGTCGAGGACGCACGGTTATCTCGTCAACGCTCCGTGCAAATCATAGGTGCCGATAACAAGCGCACCGACTTCGCCCTCGCCGCCTGAGCGAGCCTCGAAGTCCGTCGGCCTAAGTACGCTCTCGACTTAGTTCCCGGCGTCATCTAGAGAGCCACTGCTGCTCATCATCGTCAGTGTGATGAGCGGGACTTCTAGCTGACTGAGCCCGTCCACCTTCTCGTCCGTGGGAGTGGTGGGGGCTGAGAAAATCCATCACGGACTGCACCCGGAGAAGCCCTGGTTTTTCGTCACCGGACGCGGGTTCGATTCCCGCCACCTCCACCCATGCGATGTCCTCAGGGCATCGACAGAAACGGGCCGGCCCCTCGGGGTCCGGCCCGTTTGCGTTGCGAGCCGCGCACCGTGGGGATCGACGCACGTGGGGCCCGTTAGCCTCGGTCGCGTGGATGACGAGGTGGGCCAGGACAAGACCGACGTGCTTGCCGACCTTCGGCGCTACCCCGACGTCGAGGCGCCGAACCTGCATGCGGTCGACGCGAGCGACCGGCTGATCCTCGACGAGGCCGCGTCCGCGCTGGCGGGAGCGGCGGGCTCGGACGTCGTCGTGATCGGCGACCACCACGGCGCGCTGACGCTCGGCGCGATCACGCGCCACGGCCTGTCCGGCGTCCGCACCCACCAGGACCGGCTGCTCGGTGAGCAGGCGCTCCGGGCGAACGCCGAGCGGCTCGGGCTCGGCGGCTTCACGTCGCTCGGGCTGACGCCGGAGCTCGTGTCCGGTGCGCGGCTGGTGCTGCTGCAGCTTCCGCGGTCGCTCGACGCGCTCGACGAGGTCGCCGGCCTGGTCGCCGAGCATGCTCACCCCGACGTCGTGGTCGTGGCGGGCGGCCGGGTCAAGCACATGACGACCGCAATGAACGACGTCCTGCGCCGTCACTTCGCCGACGTGCAGGCGCGCCTCGCCCGGCAGAAGTCGCGCGTGCTCGTGGCGTCGGTGCCGCGTCCGGCGAGCGAGCGGCCGGCGCCGCGCTGGCCCGAGTCGCAGGTGCACCCGGACCTCGGCCTCACGGTGTGCGCCCACGGGGGTGCCTTCGCGGGGACGGGGATCGACATCGGGACGCGCGCGCTGCTCCGGCACCTCGACGCGATGCCGGCGAACGCTGCGTCCGCTGTCGACCTCGGCTGCGGCACGGGTGTGCTGGCCGTCTCGCTCGCGCGGGTACGCCCGGGGCTGACCGTCACGGCGACCGACGAGTCAGCGGCCGCGGTGGCGTCCGCCCGCGCGACGGTCGAGGCGAACGGTCTGGCGGACCGCGTCGACGTCGTGCGCGCGGACGGCGCCGGGCCGGTCTCCGACGCGAGCGTCGACGTCGTGCTGCTCAACCCGCCGTTCCACGTGGGTGCGGCGGTGCACTCGGGGGTCGCCCGCTCGCTCTTCGCGGAGGCGGTCCGGGTGCTGCGGCCCGGCGGGGAGCTGTGGGCGGTGTGGAACTCGCATCTGCGGTATCGGCCGACGCTGGAGAGCGTGGTCGGACCGACCCGGCAGGTCGGCCGGGACCCGAAGTTCACGGTGACGGTGTCCACGCGGCACGCGCGCTGACCCCCTGACGCGGCGGCAGCCCGCGGCGCACGGCCCGCATGCGATCGGGGAGCCCGGCGTGGAGTGGTCACATTGCGCCGCCCCCGGACGTCAGGACACTGTGACGACCGTGGACCCCACCCTGTTCGAGGCCGAGCGCGGACGCCTCACAGCGATCGCCGCGCGCATCCTCGGTGCCAGCGCCGAGGCGGACGACGTCGTCCAGGAGGCCTGGCTGCGCTTCTCGCGCGCCGAGGGCGTCGACGACCCGCCGGCGTGGCTGACGACCGTCGTCACGCGGCTGTGCCTCGACCACCTGCGCAAGCGGCGGACGCGCTCGACGGCCGAGGCACAGGCGCCTAGCGCGGTGCCGGACGGCGTCGACCCGGAGGCCGACGCGTTGCTCGCCGACCGTGTGGGCGGTGCCATGCAGGTCGTCCTCGACGTCCTCGCACCGGCGGAGCGCGCCGCGTTCGTCCTGCACGACGTGTTCGGCTACCCGTTCGACGAGATCAGCGAGGTGATGGGCCGCTCGGAGACCGCGGTGCGCAAGCTCGCGAGCCGTGCACGGCTGCGACTGCGCGGAGCCCCCGAGCCGGTGGACGAGCGGTCCGCCCGTGCGGACAGCCGGCACGTCGTGGACGCGTTCCTCGCGGCGGCGCGCGGCGGGGAGCTGGGGTCCTTGCTGGACCTGCTCTCGCCCGACGCGGTGATGCGCGCCGACGTCGCGGGCCAGCGGATGGGGGCGGAGGCGCTGTACGACGGGGCCGCCGCCGTCGCGGGCCGGTTCCGCGGGGGAGCGCGGGGCGCGCAGCCGGTCCTCGTCGACGACGAGCCGGGGCTCGCGTGGGTGGTCGGCGGTCAGGTGAGCGTCGCGTTCGCGTTCCATCTCGTCGGTGGTCTGGTCGCCGAGATCGAGCTCATCGCCGATCCCGAGGTCCTCGCCACCCTCAGCATCGTCCCGGCAGGCAGCGAGGAAAGGAGCGTGGACGCATGAGGTTCCGCACGCAGGTCGAGCCGAACGAGCCGATGCGCGGGCTGGAGGTCCCACCCGACGTCGTCCGCGCGCTCGACGGAGGTGCACGGCCGCGCGTCACCGTCACGCTCCACGGTCACACATGGAGCACGCGCATCGCGATCATGCGCGGCCGCCACCTCATCGGGCTCAGCAACGCGCACCGGTCGGCGACCGGCGTCGCGGTCGGTGACGAGGTGGAGGTCGACGTCGAGCTCGACACCGCGCCCGTGGTCGTCGAGGAGCCCGACGACCTCGTCGCCGCCCTGGCTGCCGAGCCCGCCGCCCGAGCCGCCTACGAGCGGCTCACGGTGAGCCAGCGTCGGCAGCACGTCCGGACCGTCGAGGGGGCGAAGACGCCCGAGACGCGGCGCCGGCGGATCGCCGCGCTCGTCGAGACGCTGGTCGCGCGGGCGTAGGAGCCGACGTCGTCGAGGTGCTGCAGGAGCCCGCGCACCGGCCGTTCGGCGGCGTCGACTTCTCGTTCCTCGACCCGTCGGGGAACGTGGTGCGGGTCGTCGAGGAGCGCTGACCCGGGTGCTGCGCGTCGTCGCGAGGCGGCGCGCATGACGCGAGCCGCTCGAACGCACCGGCCAGGTCGGCCGTCGCCAGCGCGACGCCGGCGTAGACGCCCTTCGCCATCAGCGCCCGGACGGTGCGGTGCTCCTCGTCGGTGACTCCCGGCGACGACACGGGCGGCCCCAGCACGAGCGCCGGGCCGCAGCCGACGCCCGGACCGAACGTCAGCCACCGCATCGCCCCCGAGCCGACGTCCTCCCGGACCTCGAGACCGAGCGTGTCGCTGTAGAGCACGAGTGACGACGCCGGGTCGAGGTGCGGGAGGAACGCCCGGTGCACGTGGACGTGCACGCGTCAGGCCTCGAGCGCCGGCGCGGTCTCCCACGCGAAGCCGTCGACGTCCACGAACCCGCCGCCGACGACGCCGATCGCCAGACCGTGCGCGCCCGAGCCCTCGGGATCGACGCCGAACTCGGCCGCGAGCCCCGTCCGCTCGTACAGGCCGAGCGTCACGGCCCCGTCGCCGGGCTCGAGCTCGACGTACTGGCCGTAGTCCTTCGCGACCTCGAACCCGCGGTCGACGTACGCCCGCGTGCTCGCCGCGACGTCCGCCACGCCGAGCAGCAGCACGACCCGCTCGATCGTCGGGTCGGCGCCACCCGCACCCGGCGCCGCCGACGTCGCGAGCTTCCAGACGCTCCCGTCGGGCGCCCGCAGCACGCCGGAGTAGCCGCCCCACTGCTGCGCCTCGGGAGGCTTGATGGCCGTGGCGCCCGCCGCGAGAGCCCTCGCGAAGACGTCGTCGACGGCCGCCGGGCCGCGCAGGTCCACACCCACGGTGAAGCCGCGGAACCCGGTCGTCGGGGCGTCGGACCCCCGCACCTGGACGGGGAGGTCGGGCCCGAAGACGGTCCGGTAGAACGCCTCGGCCGAGGCCTGGTCGGTCACCTCGAGGGTGACGTGCGCGATGTCGGTCATGGTCTGCCCAATCGTCGAAGGGGTGAGTCACCCTCCTGACGCGTGCGGTCGCACGAGTGTGACAGCGCCGAGCCCGCACCCGGGCGCATCCGCCTGACGAGCCGTCGCGGCGCTGCGCCTCGCCCTAGGCAACCGGGAACGCCTCCGCCAGCACTCGGTGGACGTCCTCGACCGCGCCTGGAGTGAGGCCTCCCGGAGCCACGAGCTGCTCGGCGGCCTTCTTGGGCCAGAGGACGTCGACGCCGTCGACCGTGAACGAGCCGCCGAAGACCGGCCAGTCGGCGTCGACGAAGCAGAGCATCCCGCGCGCGGGAACCTCGGGCAGACCGGCGTCGTCGAGCGCTGACCTCACGAGCGTGACCTGCTTGTGGACCCCGTCGACGAGCGTGGTGCAGTCGCGAGACCCGACGAACAGCGCCGACGTGCGGGGTCGGAGGAGGCCGCCGGTGACGACCAGGCGCGGTCGCCCTCGGTAGCGCTTGGCGTCGATGATGACGACGCCGCCGGGGCTGACGGCGATGTGGTCGATGTTGGCCCTGGTCCGGGGGATGCGGCGATCGTGGAGCACCCGGACGCCGCGGTCGCGCAGCGCGTCGAGGCGCTGGCCGAGCAGCTCCTCTCCCTTGGCGCCCCGGGCCCACGCCGTCGTGCTCTGAGGCTCGTCCGACAGTGCCAGGATCAGGCCACCCAGTCGCGGGTGCGCTTCTCGGATCCGCGTCTCCCGCTTGGCCGCGCGACGTTCGTACTCGCGCCGCGCGGACGCTCCGGCCGCGCCGGTCTCCACCGGCGCGGGGCGAGGCTCGGGTACGAAGGACGTCGTCGCGGCGACCTCGGTCTCGACCGTCACGACGCTTCCGCCCGGGCACGTCAGGCACGCGACTGTCTTCGCCGAACGGTCGTACGACGCTCGCGTGCCGGCATCGAGCCCGACGCCGCACAGGCAGCACGTGCCGGCGTACCGCAGTCGCATGACCTTGACGTCGGCGGGAGCGCCCTCGATCGGTGTCGCCATGCTGGGGTGATCGGCTGACGACGCACCGTGCTCAAGTGCGGGCGGGGCATCGGTCCGACGTGGAGACACGACGCGACGACCTGGACCGTCTGGTCCTTGCCGCACCGCGCCGTGGCTGGTGAGCTCTCGTCGTGGATACCGCCGTCGAGGCCGCGCTGCGCGACCAGATCATCCGTTGGGTGCAGGAGAGGGCGGAGGCCAACGGTGGGTTCCTGCACCGGGAGGAGCTCCTGCGGTTCACGGTGGGGAACCGGCGACTGCCGATCATCGACTACTCGCGGGGGATCAGGAACCCCGCGGAGTTCGGCTCGACGCTCGCGATCGTGTCGTCTGCCCACGGACCGTACGACGACATCGAGAGCGAGGAGGACGGCCTCCTGCACTACGCGTACCGCGACGGTGACCCGTTCGGCGGCGACAACGCGAAGCTGCGCAACGCGATCACGACGGGCATGCCGCTGATCCTGTTCCGCAAGGAGGTGCCCAACTACTACACCCCGATCGCACCGGTCTACGTCGTCGACGACTACCCGGAGGACCGCACGTTCCTGGTCGCGCTCGACGAGTCGTTCCGGTTCATGGGTGACCTCAAGGACCTCACCGTCGACCAACGTCGGTACGGTCTGCGGCTCGCGCGTCAGCGGCTCCACCAGCCCGCGTTCCGGACGCGTGTGCTGCTCGCGTACGAGACGCGGTGCGCGATGTGCCGGCTCGCGCACGGCTCGCTGCTCGACGCGGCGCACATCGTCCCCGACGGCGAGGCGCTCGGCGTCCCGACGACGGCGAACGGGCTGGCCCTCTGCAAGATCCATCACGCCGCGTACGACCAGAACCTGCTCGGTGTCAGCCCGGACCACGTCATCCACCTCGATCGTGACCTGCTCGACGAGGTCGACGGCCCGATGCTCCGGCACGGGCTCCAGGCGATGCACGGTCACCGGATCACGCTGCCCCGTCGCCCGGCGGACGCGCCTGGCCGCGACCTGCTCGCGTGGCGTTGGGAGCAGTTCGCGTCGCGGTGAGGGTTCGCGCTGCGGACCCTCACCGTGGGCGTAGTGCCGCGTCCGCCGATTCCGGTCCTTTGGTCCCTGGGCATGCGTGACCGCCGTCACTAGCGTCGGCGTGACGACAGGGGCAGGAGTGGCGATGACCAGCATCACGACCGCGGCGGAGGCCTTCCTCGACAGTCGACGGATCGCCGTCACGGGGGTGTCCCGCACGCCGGGCAGCCACGGCGGCAACGTCGTGTACTGCCGTCTGCGGGAGCTCGGGTACGAGGTGTTCGCGGTGAACCCGAACGCGGAGTCCGTCGAGGGAGACCCGACGTACGCGAGCCTGGCCGCGATCCCCGGTGGGGTCGAGGCGGTGGTCGTGGCGACGCGGCCGGAGCACGCGGCGGCGACCGTGCAGGAGGCGATCGACCTCGGCGTCACGCAGGTGTGGATGCACCGGTCGATCGACCGGGGGAGCGTGGACGACGAGGCGACACGGCTGGGCCGCGACGCGGGGCTGACGGTGATCGACGGCGGCTGCCCGCTGATGTACGGGCCGCACGCCGACCGCGGGCACCGCATCATGTGCCGCGTCCTGTCGTTGACGCGTCGGATCCCGCGGCAGGTGTGAGCGCCGTCGGCAGGTCGGCGACCGACGTCGGCGAGGGCGGGCGACGCGACGGCGGCAGACGAACCGCGCGCGAGGACGTGGTCCGCGACGTGGCGCGACGGGCACTGGACGCCGTGCCGACCAACACGATGTTCGCGGTGGCGGCGCTCGACCGTGGCGCACCGCTGTGGACGGACCGGGACGTCGACCCGGGGGCGTTCCACGTCGTGCACCCGTACGGCATGTCGTTCGTGTGGGGGCCGGCCGTCGACGAGGCGTTCCCGCTGGTCGTGGCCCACCTGACCGGCAGGAGCACCGGGGAGGAGTGGCTGCAGGCCGAGCCGCGGTGGGACGGGCTCGGCTGGGACGACGCCCTGCGCGTCGGGGCTGCGACCGAGGCCGACGCGGCCGGGCGGACGGCGACGACCACGCGGCACGTGCGCGTGAACTTCGCGTTCGACGTCGAGGCCTTCGCGGCCCGACGGGCCACGCTCGCGCCGCCCGCGGGGTGGGTTGCGCGACGGGCCACGGCCGACGACTTCGCGTGGCCGGGGTCGGTCGTGCCGAGCGGGTTCTGGCCGGACGCGGCGTCGTTCCTGGCGCACGGCGGCGGGGTCGTGCTGGAACGGGACGGCGTGGTCGGGGCGATGGCGTTCGCGTCCTACCGGTCCGGCGAACGGTTGGAGATCGGGATCGAGACGGCCGAGTCGTGGCGGCGGCGAGGCCTCGCGGTCGCGGTCGCGGCGGCGATGGTCGAGGTCGCGGTCGACGCGGGACTCACGCCTGTGTGGTCGTGCCGGGAGGAGAACGTCGGCTCGTACCGGCTCGCGTGCTCGCTGGGCTTCGTGCCGACGACCCGGACGCCGTACTACCGCGTGAGCGCGTCCGACCCGCGCGACTGACGGGACCCAGGGCGCGGCTCGGAGCCGCGCGCACGCGACGACGGGTGCTACAGCTCCTCCAGAGGGATCGCGGGGTCGGCGAGGCGTTCGCGTGCGACCGTCCGGCCGACGAGCGCGCGGAGGCGGTCGTTGACGTCCCAGACGTTGACGTTCATCGCGGCCCGCACGATCCCGTCCCGTAGCCAGAACACGACGACCTCCCCGCCCGCGGGGTCGCCCCGCACGATGACCTCGTCGTCGGAGTCGGCGTGCCCGACATACTCCATCCCGAGGTCGTACTGGTCGGTGTAGAAGTACGGCTGCCAGTCGTAGACGTCGGGCCGGCCGAGGATGGAGCGCGCGGCGAGCGCACCCTGGCGGATCGCGTTGTCCCAGTGCTCGACGCGCAGCGCGTGCCCGAGCGTGGCGTGGTGCGCGAGCGCGACGTCCCCGGCGGCGAGGACGGCTGGGTCGGCCGTGCGAAGGTGCTCGTCGACGGCGACGCCACGGTCGTCGGCGGCCAGGCCCGCGGCGCGGGCGAGCGCGACGTTCGGGGCGGCGCCGACGCCGACGAGCACGAGGTCCGCGGGGATGACCGTGCCGCCCGCGCGGACACCTATGACCCGCCCGGACGTCCCCTCGAACCCCTCGACGCCCACGCCCGTGCGCAGGTCGACGCCGTGGCGACGATGCAGGTCCGCGAAGAACGCCGCGACCTGCGGACCGAGCACCCGCAGCAGCGGCTGCGCCGCGTACTCGAGCACGGTGACGTCGAGCCCGGCGAGTCGCGCGGCGGCGGCGACCTCCAAGCCGATCCAGCCGCCGCCGACGACCACCAGGCGACGGCCGGCGACGAGGTCGGCGCGCAGCGCGTCGCTGTCGGTGAGCGTGCGCAGCGTCCGCACGCCGTCGAGCCGCGCACCGGGAATGTCGAGGGTGCGGGGGCGGGAGCCGGTCGCGAGGACGACGTGGTCGTAGGAGAGGGTGTCGCCGTCGGAGAGCGTCACGGTGCGCGCCGCCCGGTCGAGCGCGACGGCCACGGTGCCGAACCGGGTGGTCACGTCGTGGTCGTCGTACCAGCCCGTGTCGTGGACGAAGACGTCGTCCCGCGGCGACGCACCCTGCAGGTACCCCTTGGACAGCGGCGGTCGCTCGTAGGGTCGGTCGGGCTCCTCACCGACCAGGGTGATCGGTCCGGTGTCGCCCTCGTCGCGCAGGGTCTGGACGACGTGCGCGGCGGCGAGGCCCGCGCCGACGACGACGGTTCCGGACATGACGACCTCCTGGGGTTGGGTCGGACGGGGCGGACGATCAGGGGTGGACGGCGGCCAGGAACTCGGCGCGCGTCGCGGGCGAGTCCCGGACGAGGCCCGACAGCGCGGACGTCGTCGTCACCGCCCCGACGGCGCGGACCCCGCGCAGCGCCATGCACAGGTGTTCCGCCTCGACGACGACGCCGACACCGCGGGGTGCGAGCTCGGCGTCGAGCCAGTCCGCGACCTGGCGGGTGAGGCGCTCCTGCACCTGGGGACGTCGCGCGAACATCTCGACGACGCGCGCGAGCTTGGACAGCCCGAGGATGCGCCCGTCGGGCAGGTAGCCGACGTGCGCGACGCCGACGAACGGCAGCAGGTGGTGCTCGCACAGGGACTGCACGGGGATGGACCGGACGACGACCAGCTCGTCGTAGCCCTCGTCGTTGGGGAACGTCGTCATCGCGAACGGGCGGGGCGCGAGCATCGCGGCGTACGCCTCGGCCATGCGGCGGGGGCTGCGCTCGGTGCCGGGGGAGTCACACCGGACCCCGAGCGCCGCGAGGAAGGCCCGAGCGGCCGACTCGGCGGCGTCGAGGTCGGCGCCCGGGGGTGCGTCGAGGCGGAGGTCGTCGGTCGTCGTGAGCGTCATCGCGGCCTCGTTTCTAACGAACAGATCTCTGTACGTTAGAAACTTCCGCCGGTAGTGTCAACGCCGTGGACCGGGAGCGGAGCGGGACGCTGGCGGCGGACGCCGCGAGCATCGGCGCGCTCGCCGACCCGGTGCGCCTCGCGCTCTACCGGTACGTCGTCGCCCAGCCCGAGCCCGTCAGCCGCGACCAGGCCGCCGAGGCCGTCGGCGTCGCCCGCCACCAGGCCCGGTTCCACCTCGACCGGCTGGAGACGGACGGTCTGCTCGCGTCCAGCCGCGCCCGGCTGACCGGCCGCAGCGGCCCCGGCGCCGGACGCCCCGCGAAGCTCTACCGGCGTTCCCCCCGCGAGGTCGCCGTCTCGCTGCCCGACCGGGAGTACGAGCTCGCCGGACGCCTGCTGAGCGACGCCGTCGCCGAGTCCGTCCGCGACGGCTCCCCGGTGCTCGACGCCGTGACCCGCGCGTTCGCCGGCTACGGCCGCGCCGCAGCCCGTCAGGCGCCGCCCGCGGAACCGGACGCCGACCCCCTCGACGGCACCGCCGAGGTCCTGGCCCGGCACGGCTACGAGCCGCACCGCGACGGCGACCGCGTCGACCTGCACAACTGCCCGTTCCACGCTCTCGCGCAGGCGCAGACCGACCTCATCTGCCACGCCAACCTGTGCCTCGTCGCCGCCGTCGCGGACGAGGTCGCGCACGACAGCGTCACCGCCCGCCTGGAGCCGCAGCCTGACCGGTGCTGCGTGGTGCTGGAGTCGTCGCAGGCGAGCGCGCGCCGTCCGGGCGACCTCTGCTAGGTCGCACCCGCCGCGCGGTGGCCGCCGAGTCCGGCACGCAGGGCGAGCAGGATCGCGCTCTGGTCCGCCACCGAGGGAGGCATGTCGGCGACCAGGCGGGCCACGTTGTCGTCGTCCAGGAGGGCGAGCGCCCGGGGCGCGGCCGAGCCGAGAGAGGCGGCCATGTCGAGCCCGAGGCGGTGAGCGGCGGCGAGGTCGGGGTCGAAGTCGTAGGCCTCGAGCAGCGCGATGCCGTCCTCGTACAGCGCGTCGAGCAGCGAGCCGGATGCGTACCACCCGATGATCGACTGCAGGTCGACGGCATCGCGCCGCGTCTCGAGTCGGCGGTCCGACCAGGCGGTGAGCTTCAACGAGGTGAGCCCCGCGACTGACGGGACCCGGACGACCGTCCCGTGGGGGAGGGCTGCCGTGATGCTGGTGTCGTACGCCTCGCGCAGGCCGACCGTGCTCATGACCGTGCCGTCACCCCACGCGATCGTGCGCTCTCCGGTCTCGACGCCACCGAACGGGACGACGTCCACCCGCAGGCCGGAGACCACGAACGTGTGCCGGCGCCGTCCGGCACGATCGAGCTCGACGGCGAGCGCGTCGAACGACCGCCACGACGGCACCGCGACGGCGATGTCGACGTCGGCAGTGGCACGGGCCGGTGGCGCGCCGACGAGGGCGGTCGACAGGATGTCGCGCGCCGTCGCGCCGATCACCATGAACGGGATGCCGTGCCGACCGGCGGTGATGGCGAGCTCGGCCAGGACGTCGCTCGCGACCGTGATCCTAGGATCGGTCGAGCTCGACAAGTCGATCGTCGGCACCGCGGATCCTCTCCGCGTGCTCACGCTGTCGTGGGTCGCCAGACGACACGAGGTCGGCGTAGACGAGCGGGGAGGGGACGAGCGGGCTCGTGTCGTCGAGCCGGGTCCAGAAGCGCCGCCGGAGGTGGACCGTTCCGGTGTCCGGCCGCATCCGGTACTTCGCGACGACCGCGGCAGGGACGCGCTCGACGTAGAACGTGGCTGACGCCGGGTGCAGGTGGGGGTCGACCCGGTGGGCCGCGAGCTCACCGCCGAGCTGAGCGCCTTCGGCCAGGAGATCGGTCTCGAGCTCTCCCGCCCGGTCGGCGTCCGGGAGCACGAACGACGCGATGGGCAGCTTGCGCGACAGGGTGACCGTGTAGGCCTCCGCCCACCGGTCGAGGAGCTCGCCGCCACGGTTCAGCGCCCGACCGCTCGTGCCCTCGCGGAGGTAGCCGGCCGCCGTGAGCTCGTGCACCACGGTGTGCACGGTGCCGACCGAGACGCCGCTGGTGGTGGCGATCTCGCGCACCGGGCGGGCGGCAAGGTCGGACCAGCTCAGCAGTGCGAAGACGACCCTCGTGCCCGAACGGGTGAAGGCCCGCGCCGCCGTCGTGTCGGGGACGCGGGGAGGGGGCGACATGCGCGGCCGTCGCCCGCTGACGTCGATGCGGAGCCCCGACCACGACAGGTGGACGTTCCCCGCGGCGTCGGCGTGGTCGACGCCGCGGGCGCGCAGGACGTCGGCGACCGGGTCGGGGATGTGGCGGGCGACGAGCAGGAGCGGCCGGTGACTCGGGAGCGACCAGGCCGTGGCGAGCCGACGGTCGACCGCTCCGAGCTTCGCGACGGTCAGGTAGGTGGTCCGACCGTGAGGCCCGGCGTCGAGGGTGAGGAGCTCGTCCGAGGTCGCGCCGTCGTCGGCTCGGCGGCGGCGCGTGACCGTGATGCCGACGTCGGTGAGGGACCGGACGACCTCGTCGATCAGGTCGTTCGATCCTCGCTGCTGTTCAACGGCAGTGAACACGGCTCAATAATGAACGCATGGCGTGTCGACGTGCAAGAGGCCGTGCGTCGTTCTGTCGGACGCGAACGGCATCGCCCGTCAGAACACCTGCCGCAAGTTCGCCTTCGTCAGGTCGAGCAGCTCGTCGCCGCGGCCCGACAGCAGCGTGCGCAGCGCGTAGAGGGCGAAGCCCTTGGCCTGGTCGAGCTTGATCGACGGCGGGATCGTCAGCTCCTGACGCTCGGTGACGACGTCGATGAGGGCGGGGCCGTCGTAGGCGAACGCCTCGGCCAGCGCGCTGCGCAGGTCGGACGACTGCTCGACGCGGAACGCCTTGAGCCCGGCGGCCTCGGCGATCGCCGCGAAGCTCGGGTTCTCCAGCCCGGTGGCGTTGGTGACGAAGCCCGCGGCCTTCATCTCGAGCTCGACGAAGTTCAGGGACGCGTTGTTGAAGACGACGACCTTCACCGGCAGCCGGTTCTGCGTGAGCGTGAGGAGCTCGCCGAGCAGCATCGCGAGACCGCCGTCCCCGGACAGGGCGATGGTCTGGCGTCCCGTCGCGGCGGCGGCACCGACGGCCTGCGGCAGCGCGTTGGCCATCGAGCCGTGGATGAACGAGCCGATGAGGCTGCGGCGGCCGTTCATGTGCAGGTAGCGGGCGGCCCAGATGACGGGGGAGCCGACGTCGGGGATGAAGACGGCGTCGTCGGCGGCGAGCTCGTCGATGACGCGTGCGACGTACTGCGGGTGCAGCGGCTGCTTCCCCTTGCGCGGGGTGGCGAGGTCGTCGAGCTTCGTGCGGGTCTTCGCGTAGTGGGCGAGGGAGTCGTCGAGGTGCTCCCGGTCGGTCTGCTGGTCGAGCAGGGGGAGCAGGGCGTCGACCGTCTCGGCGACGTCGCCGACGAGGCCGAGCGCGAGCGGGGTGCGACGGCCCAGGTGCTCGCCGCGCAGGTCGATCTGGACGACCTTGGCCTTCTCGGGGAGGAAGGCGCGGTAGGGGAAGTCGGTGCCGAGCATGACGAGGGTGTCGGCGGACTCCATCGCGCGGTAGCCGGACGCGA
This sequence comes from Cellulomonas biazotea, assembly GCF_004306155.1. Classification (GTDB taxonomy): domain Bacteria; phylum Actinomycetota; class Actinomycetes; order Actinomycetales; family Cellulomonadaceae; genus Cellulomonas; species Cellulomonas biazotea. The sequence goes on along the minus strand of NZ_BIMR01000041.1, from coordinate 3,044 downwards.
AGCCGAGCAGGCCGGTCATGCCGACGTCGTAGGGGTTGTCGTGCTCGACGAACTGCTTGGACCGCAGCGTGTGGACGACGGGCGCGGCGAGCTTGCCGGCGAGGGCGACGACCTGGTCGTGGGCGTGCTCGGCCCCGGCGCCGGCGAGGATCGTCACGCGCTTCGCGTCGCCGAGCAGCGCGGCGGCCTCGGCGAGCTCGTCGTGCGCGGGCAGCACCCGGGGGCGGGTCGCGCGCACGGGGGTGGCCGTGGTGTCGAGCGCCTCGGACAGCGCGATGTCGCCGGGGATGACGACGACGGCGACGCCCCGCTTCTCCAGGGCCGTCTGGATCGCGGTGCGCAGGATGCGCGGCATCTGCGTCGGCGAGGCGACGTACTCCGAGTACACGGACGCCTCCCGGAACAGCTCCTGCGGGTGCGTCTCCTGGAAGTAGCCGCTGCCGATCTCCTCGGTCGGGATGTGCGCGGCGATCGCCAGGACGGGCACGCGGGACCGCTGCGCGTCGTACAGGCCGTTGATGAGGTGCAGGTTGCCCGGCCCGGCGCTGCCGACCGCGACGGCGAGCTCACCCGTCAGGGCCGCCTCGGCGCCGGCCGCGAACGCGGCGGCCTCCTCGTGGCGCACGTGCACCCAGTCGATGCCGGAGCCACGCAGCGCGTCGGTGAACCCGTTGAGGGAGTCCCCGGGGATGCCGTAGACGCGCTTGACCCCGGTGGCGACGAGGGTGTCGACGATGTTCTTGGCGACGGTGGTCATGGTCCTTCTCTCGGTGGTGGGGTCGTCGCGAGGTCAGGACGCGGCGGCGGGTGCGGCGATGGACGGCCACACCAGGTCGCAGACCTGGGCGGCGAGGTCGTGGTCGAGGGGCGCGTGGCCCCAGACGAGCCGGTGGTAGACGGGGGCGAACAGCACGTCGACGACGAGCGTGGGGTCGACGTCGGCGCGGACGGTGCCCTGCTCGACGCCGCGCTCCAGGTGGTGGGCGGCCTGGGCGCGACGGGGCTCGAGCCACTGCTCGAGCATCGCGAGCCCGACGGTGCGGTCGCTCGCCGCAGCGGCGAGCAGGTGGCGCAGCAGCTCGCCTGCGGGCGTGTCGCGGAGCAGGGTGACCAGGGCGTCGACCTGCAGGGTCACCGCCCGGCGGACGGGCAGCGCGTCGTCGAACTCGATGCTCTCGTGGAACCGCTCGAGCAGCCCCTCGGCCAGGACCGCGGCCGTCGACGGCCACCACTTGTAGATCGTCGTGCGGGAGACGCCGGCCCGGGACGCGACCGCGTCGACCGTGGGGACGGCCCCGCCGGCGAGGGCGAGGTCGGTGGCGGCGTCGAGGATGGCCAGCCGCGTGCGCTCGGACCGTGGACGGCCCGCGCGAGTCGTCGTGGCATTAGTGGACACGCTGTCCACTATAAGCACACCCTCGACGTCCCGCCTGTCCGGCCGGGGTGTCGGTGGTCACGTCGCCTCCGGACCGCGTGGTGCAGCGGTGGCGTCCGGGCGGCGGCGCACGGCACAGTGCTGGGCATGGCTGACGCACCGGTGCCGTTCGAGGTCCACGAGTCCGGCGCCTACCTGCACGGGACGAAGGCCGACCTGCGGGTCGGCGAGGTGCTGGAGGCCGGACGCCGCTCCAACTACGGCGCCGGACGGGCCGCCGGGTACGTGTACCTGACCCGCACGCTCGACGCCGCGACCTGGGGAGCGGAGCTCGCCGCCGGCGACGGCCCGGGCAGGATCTACGTCGTCGAGCCCACCGGCGACCTCGAGGACGACCCCGACGTCACCGACCAGCGCTTCCCCGGGAACCCGACGCAGTCGTACCGGACCCGCGAGCCCGTCCGTGTCGTCGGCGAGCTCACCGACTGGGTCGGGCACCCCGCCGAGCAGCTGCGGACCATGCGGGAGCACCTCGCCGAGCTCGAACGGCAGGGCGTCGAGGCGATCGACGACTGACCGTCAGCGGTCGGGTGGCCGACGTCGCACCGCGCGGGCGACCCGGACGACGACCCACAGCACGCCGGCGCAGATCAGCAGCACCGCACCCACCTGCACGAGCGTCGAGTACCAGTCGGCGGGCTCGTCTGCGGAGCCGGGCAGGCGCACGACCAGCAGGACGACGACCGCGACGACCACCAGCGCGAGGCCGTACCGCGCCCACGCCGGCAGGTGCGTGAGGTCGATCCGCCGTCGTGCGGGCCCGGGCATCTCGCCATCGTGGCACGACGCGACGGGGGCGCGGACGCCCCTTGAGGCTGCCCGATCGGGTAGCAGGGGAGGCCCTGGGACGGTCCTTCCGCCGGTGCGACGCTGACGTGGTGGGTGGGGGCACGCACGCGGACCAGCACGGCGCCGGGCAGGAGCAGGGGCGTCCGCGGACGGCCGACGCCGTGCGGCCCGAGGTCGAGGCGGCGGTCGTCGAGCCGGGCGTCGTCGACGCGCGGGACGTCGCGATGCTCGGCGAGCGACGCGCCGCGGGCAGCCGGGTCGATCCGCCGCCCGTGGGCGGTGCGTCGCTGCTGCGCCTGCAGCGGGCGGCGGGGAACCGGGCCGTCGCGGCGATGGTGGGAGGGCGCGGCGCGTTCCCACGGGTGTCCGGTGAGCGCCCGCCCGGTGAGCGGGCGCCCGCTGAACGTCGGACCGAGCGTCCAGGCGGTGGACGGGTGCCGGCGGAGCGGACGCCGGTCGTCCAGCGCGACATGGCGTCGACCCTGGAAGCGCGGGCCGAGCAGCAGATCGCGACGGCGAAGGCCGCCTACGCGGCCGAGCACCCGGAGGTCGAGGAGGGCGAGCCCCCCGCGCCGCCCACCCGTGAGGAGGTGGCCGCGGAGAAGGCGAAGCAGCGGCAGGCCGTCTCGGGTGCGGTGGCGCCTCCCGACACCTCGGGCGCCCGCGCCGAGACGGCGAGCGCCGCCGGAGCGGCGAAGGCCGAGGCCGCGAAGCCCCCCACGCCGGTCGCCGAGGGGAGGTCGGCCGGCGGACCTGCTGGCGGCGAGGCCGCGGGCGGTGCCGGAGCCGGCGAGGTGACCGCGGCGGCCCAGGGCGCGGC
>NZ_BIMR01000040.1 GCF_004306155.1 Cellulomonas biazotea | reverse complement strand
CAGCGGCTCCGGCCGCGACGGCCGCTGCCGCGGGCGCCGCCGTCACCGGGGCGGCCGCGGCGGCCCCCGGCAAGCCGGCCGACGCGACGTCCACGGCGGCGTTCGCGCCGGTGGGTTCGCGTCAGCCCGACCCGCTGGGCCCGCGCATCGCGTCGGGTCCCGTCCCCCCGTCGGACCAGGAGCGCGACGCGTCGCCGCTCGACGTGTTCGACGAGGACGACGGCCGTCGCCGCTGGGTGAAGCCGCTGCTCGTGGTCGTCGGCATCCTCGTGGTGCTCGGCGGGGCGTACGTGGGTGCGTCGTTCGCGCTCGCGGACCGCGTGCCCCGTGGCGCGAGCGTCGCGGGTGTCGACATCGGCGGTCTGGGGTCGGACGAGGCGGTCGCGCTGCTCGAGGAGTCGCTGGCGGACGCGTCGACGGAGCCGATCCCGGTGCAGGCGCAGGACGTGCAGTCGACGCTCGACCCTGCCGCGGCGGGGCTCGAGTTCGACGCGCAGGCCTCGGTGGACGCGCTGACGGGCGCCGACCTGGCGAACCCGGTCCGCCTGTGGCACCAGGTCGTGGGCATGGGCGAGCGGACGCCGGTGACGGTGGTCGACGAGGACGCGCTGGCGGGTGCCGTCGAGGCGCTCGGGGCGTCGCTGGTCCTGGCGCCGGTCGACGGCACGATCGTGTTCGCGGACGGTGCGGCGCACTCGACGGAGGCCGTCGACGGCTGGGAGCTGGACGCCGAGGGTGCGGTGCAGGTCGTGCGGGACGGGTGGCTCGACGCGGCGCGTCCGCTGACGCTGCCGACGACGGCGGTGGAGCCCGACATCACGCAGGAGGAGACCGACGCGGCGTTGTCGCAGGTCGCCGAGCGGGTCGCGGGCGGCATCGTGACGGTGGCGGTCGCGGACCGGACGGCGGCGCTGGACGCGGAGACGCTGACGGCGAACGCGTCGTTCGTGCCGACGGACGGTGACCTGGTCCTGCAGATGAACGGTGAGGCGCTGGCCGAGGCGGTCCTGGAGCAGGTCCCGGACCTGCTGACGGAGTCGGCGGACGCGCACTTCGACCTGTCGTCGGGCGCGCCCGTGATCGTCCCGGGGACCCCGGGTACGACGCTGGACCCGGCGGCGCTGGCGACGGCGGTCGGGTCGGCGGTGCTGGCCGACGACCGGACGGCGCGCGTGGACCTGGTGCAGTCCGACCCGGCCGAGTCGACGGCGGAGCTGGAGGCGCTGGGCGTCAAGGAGATCGTGTCGGAGTTCTCGACGCCTCTGACGGCGGAGCCGCGGCGCACGCGCAACATCCAGAACGGTGCGGACAACATCAGCGGCACGCTGGTCCGGCCGGGGGAGATCTTCAGCCTGACGGAGGCCCTGGGCCCGGTCGACGCGGCGCACGGGTACGTGCAGGCGGGGGCGATCGTCAGCGGCGAGCACGTCGACGCGTGGGGTGGCGGTCTGTCGCAGATCTCGACGACGACGTACAACGCGGCCTACTTCGCCGGGTTCGAGGACGTCGAGCACAAGCCGCACAGCGAGTGGTTCGCGCGCTACCCGGAGGGCCGCGAGGCGACGATCTTCACGGGCACGCTCGACATGCGCTGGAAGAACAACACGCCGTACGGCGCGCTGGTGCAGGCGTGGGTCGACGGTGGTCGGGTGTACGTCCGCATCTGGGGGACGAAGCACTGGACGGTCGAGTCGACGACGAGCCCGCGCTCGGGGGTCGTGGCGCCGACGACGGTGTACTCGCAGTCGCCGACGTGCACCGCTCAGTCGGCGGGCAACCCGGGCTTCTCGGTGACGGTGACCCGCAAGCTGTTCCTCGGCGGGCAGCTGCAGGACACGGACACGAACTCGTGGCGGTACAAGCCGCAGAACAAGATCGTGTGCGGTCCGGCGCCGACCCCGGGGGCCCCCGCGACGCCGTGACGCCCGCCTGAGGCCGGCGCTCCCGAGGCCCTCGCCGACGCCCGACGGTGTCGGCGGGGGCCTCGTGCGTCAGCGGGGGCGTCGCGTCGGTGGGGGCGGGACGCGCTTGGCGAGGACGACGTCGGCCGCGGGGACGTGCACGTCGCCGTGGCGGGTGGCGACGGTGAGGCCGTCGTCGTCGCGCCGGACGACCTCGCCGAGGACGTCGGTGAGGGGCGGCTCGCCGGCGCCGGGGTGGTCGTCGCGTCGTCGTCGCACGACGACCCGCTCGCCGGGCGCGAAGGTGCGCCAGTCGGCGGTCACGTGGTCCGCCGCCGTGGACACCGCGTCACGCCTGGTCGCATGTGGGGGATACTAGGCGGACCCCCTGCGCGTTGGAGGACGCACCGTGACCTATGTCATCGCCGAGCCTTGTGTGGACGTCAAGGACAAGGCGTGCATCGAGGAATGTCCCGTGGACTGCATCTACGAGGGCAAGCGGTCGCTGTACATCCACCCCGACGAGTGCGTCGACTGCGGCGCCTGCGAGCCGGTCTGCCCGGTCGAGGCGATCTACTACGAGGACGACGTCCCGGAGCAGTGGAGCGAGTACTACAAGGCGAACGTCGAGTTCTTCGACGACCTCGGCTCGCCCGGCGGTGCCGCGAAGATGGGTGAGATCGACAAGGACCACCCGATCATCGCCACGCTGCCGCTGCGCGTCCACGGCGACTGACGCCGCGCGGTGGGCTTCCTCACCGGCGCGCTGCCGGACTTCCCGTGGGACACGCTCACCCTGTACGCGGAGCGGGCGCGCGCCCACCCGGGCGGCATCGTCGACCTGTCGGTGGGTACGCCCGTCGACCCGACCCCGCAGGTCGTGCGTGACGCGCTCGACGCGGCCGCCGACTGGCCGGGCTACCCGCTGACGCACGGCACGCCGCAGCTGCGCGAGGCCGTGGTCGGCTGGTTCGCCCGGCGGCGCGGCGTCCCGGGCCTGGACCCGCAGGCGGTGCTGCCGACGGTCGGCTCGAAGGAGCTCGTCGCGCTGCTGCCGTCGCTGCTGGGCCTCGGCGCGGGGGACGTGGTGCTGCACCCCGCGACGGCGTACCCGACGTACGACGTGGGCGCCCGGCTCGCGGGCGCGACGCCGGTCCCGACCGCCGACCCGGCGGCGCTGCTGGAGCGGTCGGCGGGCGACGTCCGGCTGGTCTGGCTGAACTCGCCGGGCAACCCGGACGGGTCGGTGCTCGGTGTCGAGGAGCTGCGCCGCGTGGTCGACGCGGCGCGCGCGGCCGCGGAGCGGGACGGCCGGCCGGTCGTCGTCGCCTCGGACGAGTGCTACGCAGAGCTCGCGTGGGAGGAGCCGTGGGCGTCGTCGGGCGTGCCGAGCGTGCTCGACCCGCGGGTGACCGGCGGCGACCTCACGGGGCTGCTCGCGGTGTACTCGCTCTCGAAGCAGTCGAACCTGGCGGGCTACCGGGCGGCGTTCGTCGCGGGTGACCCGGCGCTCGTCGCGTCGCTGCTGGAGACGCGCAAGCACGCGGGGATGATCGTGCCGGGGCCGGTGCAGGCCGCGACGGCCGCGGCGCTGGGCGACGACGCGCACGTCGCGGAGCAGCGCGAGCGGTACCGGCGGCGGCGGCGGGTCCTGCGCGCGGCGTTCGAGGGCGCGGGCTTCGCGGTGGACCGGTCGTTCGCGGGGCTGTACCTGTGGGTGCGTCCCGAGGGGGCGCCGCAGGACTGCTGGACGACCGTCGGCGACCTCGCCGAGCAGGGCGTCCTCGTCGCCCCGGGCGCCTTCTACGGTGCGGCGGCCGCGGGGCACGTGCGCGTCGCGCTCACCGCGTCGGACGAGAAGGTCGCCGAGGCGGCGGCACGCCTCACCGGAGCATGAGGGTCGTCGTGAGCCCTTTTGTGAGGACTGTCACACCGGGACCCAGGTCCGTTGGAGGATTGGTCACGGCAGGCTAGCCGCAGGTACCGTCGATGCTGGCCAACGAGGGCCCTCGCAGCTGGCCGATCAGGCCGCACGAACCGACGCCACCGGACGCCCAGCGCACTCCCTGGGCCAGGGTCGCCGCAGGAAGGAACCACATGTCGGACGTCATCACCGCGCCGGTCCAGCTGGTCGTGGACGGGGAGTCCCGGGACCTGCCGATCGTGACCGCGTCCGAGGGGAACAACGGCATCGTCGTCTCCTCCCTGCTGCGTGACACCGGGCTCGTCACCGTCGACCCGGGGTTCATGAACACCGCGTCGTGCGAGTCGAAGATCACCTACATCGACGGCGACGCCGGCATCCTGCGCTACCGCGGGTACCCCATCGAGCAGCTCGCCGAGCACTCGTCGTTCCTCGAGGTCGCCTATCTGCTCATCCACGGTGCGCTGCCCGACACGGCGGAGCTCGAGGCGTTCGAGGAGCGCGTCAACCGCCACACGCTGGTGCACGAGGACTTCCGCACCTTCATGGGCACGTTCCCGCGCAACGCGCACCCGATGGCCGTCATGTCGTCGGCCCTCAACGCCCTGTCGACGTTCTACCCGGAGTCGCTCGACCCGCACGACCCCGAGGCCGTCGAGCTCGCGACGGTGCTGATCCTCGCGAAGACGCGCACCATCACGTCGTACGTGCACCGTGCGTCCAAGGGCGAGCCGCTGCTCTACCCCGACTACTCGCGCGGGTACGTCGAGGACTTCCTGCGCATGACGTTCGCCGTCCCGTACCAGCAGTACGAGCCCGACCCGGTCGTCGTGCAGGCCCTCGACAAGCTGCTCATCCTGCACGCCGACCACGAGCAGAACTGCTCGACGTCGACCGTCCGCATCGTCGGCTCGTCCAACGCGAACCTCTACGCGTCGGTCGCGGCGGGCATCAACGCGCTGTCGGGCCCGCTGCACGGCGGGGCGAACGAGGCCGTGCTCAAGATGCTCGACGAGATCAAGGCCAACGGCGGCGACGCGACGGCGTTCATGAAGCGCGTGAAGGACAAGGAGCCGGGCGTCCGCCTCATGGGCTTCGGGCACCGCGTCTACAAGAACTACGACCCGCGCGCCGCGATCGTCAAGGAGAGCGCCGACGCGGTGCTGTCCGCCCTCGGCAAGAACGACGAGCTGCTCGACCTGGCCCGCGGCCTCGAGGAGATCGCGCTGAACGACGACTACTTCGTCTCGCGCAAGCTCTACCCGAACGTCGACTTCTACACGGGCCTCATCTACAAGGCGATGGGCTTCTCCGACTCGATGTTCACGCCGCTGTTCGCGCTCGGACGGATGCCCGGCTGGATCGCGCAGTGGCGCGAGATGATGAACGACCCGCAGACGAAGATCGGCCGCCCGCGCCAGGTGTACACGGGCGAGACCGAGCGCGACTACGTGGCGGTCGCCGACCGCTGACCGCGCGCGTCCGACGCCGGCCACGGCACGCCGGGCCGGCGTCCGTCGTCTGCGGGCACCGTGCAGCCGTGCAGCCGTGCAGCCGTGCAGCCGTGCAGCCGTGCAGGCGTTCAGCCGTGCCGCCGTGCTGCCGGGCTCGCGGGCCTGCGGGGCGTCAGCCGGCGAGCGTGAGCCGGACGACGCCGTCGACCGGCGCGTCGGCTGCGGTCGCCGCGGTCCACGCGTCGCCCTCTCGCTCCCACACCTGGCCGCCCGCCTCCACGCGGGTCAGGCCGAGCGGGGACGCGACCGCGACCGCCCACTGCGCGACGGCCCACGCCACGCGGCCGGCCCCCGCGGGGTCGGCGGCGGCGAGCGGGGCCGTGTCGACCAGGAC
>NZ_BIMR01000039.1 GCF_004306155.1 Cellulomonas biazotea | reverse complement strand
CGCTCGGTCAGCTCGCCGTGGGGCTCGCCGTCCTCGCCGCGCTCGTCACGGGCGTGCCGGCGGTCGGTGCGGGGCTCCTCGCGCCGGTCGAGCTCGCGGTCGTCGTGCTCACACCCCTCGCCGCGTTCGAGGCGACGTCGCTGCTGCCCGCCGCCGCGATCCAGGTGCAGCGGTCGCGCGCCGCGGCGGCCCGGATCCTCGCGCTGCTCGACGACGCCGCCGCGCCGGACACCGGGGCGACGGTCGCGCCCCCCGTGCCGAGCGGGACGTCGGAGCGTCCCGACACGGCCGCTGGCGCCGGTGCTACGACGGCGGACGCCGCCACCACCGACGCCGTCACCTCGCGCGGTGTCGACGCGACCACCGACGGCCCGGTCCTGCACGCGTCCGGCGTCGCGACGGCCTGGCCCGACGGGCCCGTGGTCGTCGACGGCCTCGACGTCGTCCTGCACCCGGGACGGTCGGTGGCCGTCGCGGGCCCGAGCGGCGCGGGCAAGACGACGACGCTGCTCACGCTGGCCGGTCTGGTGCCGCCCGTCGGCGGTGCGCTGGACCTGGACGGTGCGCCGCTCACGGCGCTCCCCCGCCACGACGTCGCCGCCGCCGTGGTCGCCGTCACCGAGGACGCGCACGTGTTCGGCACGTCGGTGCTGGAGAACCTGCGCGTCGCGCGCGGCGACGTGACACCGGCCGAGGCGACCGCCGCGCTCGACCGCGTCGGGCTCGGCGCGTGGCTCGCGGGGCTCCCCGAGGGGCTCGACACGCTCGTCGGCCCGGACGCGCGGACGGTGTCGGGCGGTGAGCGGCGGCGCCTGCTGCTCGCGCGGGCGCTGCTCGCGCCCGCTCCCCTGCTGCTCGTCGACGAGCCCGCGGAGCACCTCGACCCGGCGACCGCGGACCGCCTGGTCGGGACGCTGCTCGACGAGGCCCGTACGTCCGGCCGCGGCGTCCTGCTGGTGACGCACCGGCTCTCCGCGCTCGGCGCCGCCGACGAGGTCCTGTGGCTCGAGGACGGGCGGGTCGCGGCGCGCGGGACGCACACCGACCTCGCCGGGCGCGTCCCGGGCTACCGTGTGGCCCTGGACAGCGAGCAGGGCGACGCCGGGGAGGGCGACGGTGCGCGAACCCGGACGGGACCGATGGGTGGCACGGCTCATGGCTGAGCGACCGCCGGTCGAGCGGCTCGTCGTCGGCACCCCGTTCGCGCGGGGCGTCCTCGCGGAGGTCGACCACGAGCAGGTCGTCGACCTCACGGGCGACGGCGTCGCCGACCTGCTCGACGCGATCCTGTCGGTCGCGGCGGAGCTCGACCTGCCGTCGGTCCTCAACCGGTTCGTGCAGGTCAGCGCCGAGCTCACGGGTGCGCGGTACGCCGCGATCAACGTGCTCGACGCGAGCGGGAGCTCGACGACGTTCGTGTACGCGGGCGTCCCGACGGCCGTCGCGCGCATGCTGCGGACCGCGCCGCACGCGCTCGGCGTGCTGGGCCAGATCCCGCCCGAGGGTGCGCTGCGGCTCGACGACCTCACGCAGCACCCGGCGTTCCGCGGCTTCCCGAAGGACCACCCGCCCATGGGGTCGTTCCTCGGCGCGTCGGTCCGCACCGGGCACCGCGTCTACGGCCAGCTGTACCTCTCGGAGAAGGAGGGCGGCTTCACCGAGGGCGACGAGAGCATGGTGATCTCGCTGGCCGCGGCCGCGGGTGTCGCCGTCGCGAACGCGCAGCTCTACGCCGAGTCGTCCCGCCGCGAGCACTGGCTGCGCGCCGGCCAGGACATCACGACGGTGCTCCTCGAGGGCATCGACGAGGAGGAGGCGCTCGAGCACATCGCCGCGACGGCCCGCGACGTCGCGCACGCCGACACCGCGGCGCTCGCGCTGCCGGGGCTCAACGGCCGTCTGCTCATCGAGCTCGTCGACGGGCACGACGCCGACAAGCTCATCGGCACGGTCATGCCCGAGGGCGGCCGCGCCTGGACGGTGATGACGGAGGGCAAGGGCCTGCTGACGCCGTCGCTGTCGGAGTCGCGCAGCGTCAAGGTGCCCGCGATGCGCGCGTTCGGGTCGGCGATGTACGCGCCCATGCAGACGTCGGGACGCGGCGTCGGTGTCCTCATCCTGCTGCGCCGCATCGGCGAGCCCCCGTTCGAGGACGGCGACCTGGTGACCGCGGAGTCGTTCGCGTCGCAGGCCGCGCTCGCGTTCGTGCTCGCCGAGGCCCGGCACGCGCAGGACGTCGCGGCGCTGCTCGACGAGCGTGAGCGCATCGCGCGCGACCTGCACGACCTCGCGATCCAGCAGCTCTTCGCGACGGGCATGCAGCTCGAGACCGTCAAGCGGCGCGCGGCGCGCGGTGTCGACCCGAGCGAGCTGCTGAGCATCGTCGACGACGCGCTCGACAACGTCGACTCCTCGGTGCGGCAGATCCGCGAGATCGTCTACGCCCTGCGCGACCCGGACGCGGCCACGGGGCTCGTCGAGCGGCTGCGGCGCGAGGCGTCGCTCGCCCGCACGGGGCTGGGCTTCGCGCCGTCGGTCCTCCTGTCGCTCGACGGCGCCGCTCTCGCCGACGACCCGTTCGAGGAGGACCGTTTCGACGACCGCGTCGGCGCCCAGCTCACCGACGACGTCGTCGCCGTGGTGCGCGAAGGGCTCGCGAACGCGGCACGGCACGCGCACGCGTCGTCCGTGACGGTCCGGATCACGGTCAACGGGACGAGCCCGCTCGGCCGGGTGCTGGTCGAGGTGCAGGACGACGGCGCGGGCCTGCCCGCCCGGCGCGACCGACGCTCGGGCACGGGGAACCTGGCGTCGCGCGCGCGCCAGCACGGCGGGTCGTTCACGCTGGGCGCCTCGCCCGACGGCCGGGGCACGCTGCTCACCTGGCAGGCCCCGCTCGGCTGACGACGTCGTCGCCCGGATCCGTCGGGAATCGAGAAGCGCCGGTGTGGGGGTGCCGCCCTAGGGTGTCGCCATGCAGCGTTCGCAGCCCCGAGACCTGGAGGCACGATGACCACGGCCACGAGGACCGACGCCGAGGCGACGCGGCCGAGTGAGCGCCACGCCGCCGACGCGCACGACCTCATCCGCGTGCAGGGTGCCCGGGAGAACAACCTCAAGGACGTCAGCGTCGAGCTGCCCAAGCGGCGCCTGACGGTCTTCACGGGCGTGTCCGGGTCGGGCAAGAGCTCCCTGGTGTTCGCCACGATCGCCGCGGAGTCCCAGCGGATGATCAACGAGACGTACAGCGCGTTCGTGCAGGGCTTCATGCCGAGCCTCGCGCGTCCCGACGTCGACTACCTGGACGGCCTGACGACCGCGATCATCGTCGACCAGGAGCGGATGGGCTCGAACCCCCGCTCGACGGTGGGCACCGCGACGGACGCCAACGCGATGCTGCGGATCCTGTTCAGCCGCCTCGGCGACCCGCAGATCGGCTCCCCCAACGCCTACTCGTTCAACGTGCCGTCCGTGACCGGAAGCGGCGCCATCACGATCGAGCGCGGCGACAAGACGAAGACCGAGAAGGCGACGTTCCACCAGCTCGGCGGCATGTGCCCGCGGTGCGAGGGCATGGGCGCGGTCAACGACTTCGACCTCACGGCGCTCTTCGACGGCGACAAGTCGCTCAACGAGGGTGCGCTGACGATCCCCGGCTACACGATGGACGGCTGGTACGGCCGCATCTTCCGCAGCTCCGGCTACTTCGACCCGGACAAGCCCATCCGGGACTACACGAAGAAGGAGCTGCACGACCTGCTGTACCGCGAGCCGACGAAGATCAAGGTCGAGGGCATCAACGTCACGTACGAGGGCGTCATCCCGAAGATGCAGAAGTCCTTCCTGTCGAAGGACGTCGACGCGATGCAGCCGCACATCCGCGCGTTCGTCGAGCGGGCCGTGACGTTCCAGACCTGCCCGGAGTGCGAGGGGACGCGCCTGAGCCCTGAGGCCCGCTCGTCGAAGATCCGCGGCAAGAGCATCGCCGACGTGTGCCGGATGCAGATCAGCGACCTCGCGGCCTGGGTGCGCGACCTGGACGAGCCGTCGGTCGCGCCGCTGCTCAAGGGCCTGCAGCACCTGCTCGACTCGTTCACGGAGATCGGCCTGGGCTACCTGTCGCTCGACCGCCCCGCGGGCACGCTGTCGGGCGGCGAGGCGCAGCGGACCAAGATGATCCGCCACCTCGGCTCGTCCCTCACGGACGTCACGTACGTCTTCGACGAGCCGACGATCGGCCTGCACCCGCACGACATCCAGCGCATGAACGAGCTGCTGCTGCAGCTGCGCGACAAGGGCAACACGGTGCTCGTCGTCGAGCACAAGCCCGAGGCGATCGCGATCGCCGACCACGTCGTCGACCTCGGCCCGGGCGCGGGCACGGGCGGCGGCACGATCTGCTTCGAGGGGACCGTCGAGGGCCTGCGCGCGAGCGGCACCATCACGGGCCGCCACCTCGACGACCGCGCGACCCTCAAGACGTCGGTGCGGACGTCCTCCGGGGCGCTGGAGGTCCGCGGCGCGGCGACGCACAACCTGCAGGGCGTCGACGTCGACGTCCCGCTCGGCGTGCTGTGCGTGGTCACGGGCGTCGCCGGCTCGGGCAAGAGCTCGCTCATCCACGGCTCGATCTCCGGGCGGGACGGCGTGGTGACGATCGACCAGGGCGCGATCCGCGGCTCCCGGCGCAGCAACCCCGCGACGTACACGGGCCTCCTGGACCCGATCCGCAAGGCGTTCGCGAAGGCCAACGGCGTCAAGCCCGCGCTGTTCTCCGCGAACTCCGAGGGCGCGTGCCCCACCTGCAACGGCGCGGGCGTCATCTACACCGACCTCGGCGTCATGGCGACCGTCGAGTCGACCTGCGAGGAGTGCGAGGGCCGGCGTTTCCAGGCCGCCGTCCTGGAGTACACCCTCGGCGGGAAGAACATCGCGGAGGTGCTCGCGATGTCCGTGACGGAGGCCGAGGAGTTCTTCGGCACGGGCGACGCCCGGACGCCGGCCGCGCACGCGATCCTCGACCGGCTCGCGGACGTCGGCCTCGGCTACCTCAGCCTCGGCCAGCCGCTCACGACGCTGTCGGGCGGCGAGCGGCAGCGGCTCAAGCTCGCGACGCACATGGGCGAGAAGGGGGGCGTCTACGTCCTCGACGAGCCGACGACGGGCCTGCACCTCGCGGACGTCGCGAACCTGCTGGGCCTGCTCGACCGGCTCGTCGACTCGGGGAAGTCCGTCATCGTCATCGAGCACCACCAGGCCGTGATGGCGCACGCCGACTGGATCATCGACCTGGGGCCCGGCGCCGGGCACGACGGCGGGCGGGTGGTCTTCGAGGGCACCCCGGCCGACCTGGTCGCGGACCGCTCGACGCTCACCGGTGAGCACCTCGCGGCCTACGTGGGCGCCTGACGCGGCGCGCCGCGGCCCGGTCCCCCGTCACCGCCCCGTCGTCCGGGGCGGTCCGTCGGGTCAGTGACCGGGCTCGGCGCGCCACCCGGCGTGCTTGCGGGACGCGACCCACGCCGCGACCTGCGTCCGGCGCTGCAGCCCCATCTTCGCCAGCAGCGACGTGATGTGGTTCTTCACGGTCTTCTCGGCGACGCCGAGCCGCTCGGCGATCTCCCGGTTGGACAGGCCCTCGCCGATGAGGTCGAGCACGCGCAGCTCGCTGGGCGTGAGGTTCTCCGTCGGGTCCTCGTGACCGGCCTTGCGCCGCGTCACGGTCCGCTCGTCGAGCAGCGTCCGGCCGGCCGCGACGGCCCGCACGACGTCGGTGATCTCCGCGCCGCGCACGGACTTCAGCAGGTACGCCGCCGCGCCGGCCTCGAGAGCCGCGGCCAGCGCGTCGTCGTCGTCGAACGACGTGAGCACGATCGCCCGAGCCTCGGGCTGCGTCTCGCGGACCGCCCGCATGAGGTCGATGCCGGTGCCGTCGGGCAGCTGCAGGTCGACGAGCATGACCTGGGGGCGGACCAGCCCGGCGCGGCGGACGCCGTCGGCGACCGACCCGGCCTCGGCGACGACGGTCATCCCGTCGGTGCGTTCGACGACCTCGGCGATGCCTCGTCGCACGACCTCGTGGTCGTCGACGATCATCACGGTGATCGGCCCGGGCTTCGACGGCATGCTGATGGACGGCACGGTGGCATCGTATCCAGGTGTGATCACGGTTCTGCTGCCCACCACGCTGGACGAGTCGCCTGAGCTTCCGGACGGCGTCCGTGCGGTCCGCTACGACCCGACGGTGCCGCTGCCCGACGACGCGCTCGACGCGCAGGTGCTCGTGGCCTGGGGCAACGGCTCCGACCAGCTCCGCGACGCCGCCGCGCGCCTCAGCGGCGTGCGCTGGGTGCAGTCCCTCGCGGCCGGCCCCGACGCCGTCCTCGACGCGGGCTTCGCACCGGACGTCGTCGTCACGTCGGGCCGCGGCCTGCACGACGGGCCGGTCGCCGAGCACACGCTCGCGCTCGTCCTCGCCGTCGTCCGGCGGCTTCCCGACCTGGTCCGAGCGCAGGACGCGCACCGCTGGGCGGGCGAGCTCGGCGGGCTCCAGCCGGTCCGCCCGACCCACACGCTGCGCTCCCTCGACGGCGCACGCGTCGCCGTGTGGGGGTTCGGCTCGATCGCCGCACGCCTCGCCCCGCTGCTCGACGCCCTCGGCGCCCACGTCACCGGCATCGCGACCACCGCCGGCGAACGGCACGGCTACCCGGTCGTCGCGACCGACGCGCTGCCCGACCTGCTCCCCCGCACCGACCTGCTGGTCAGCCTGCTGCCCGCCACGCCGGCCACCCGGCACGCGGTCGACGCGGACGTCCTGCGCCTGCTGCCGTCCCACGCCTGGGTCGTCAACGTGGGCCGGGGAGCGACGCTCGACGAGCCTGCGCTGCTCGACGCGATCCGGTCCGGCGGCATCGCGGGGGCCGCCCTGGACGTGTTCGACGTCGAGCCCCTGCCCGCGGGCTCACCGCTGTGGGACGAGCCCCGGGTCCTGGTCAGCCCGCACGCGGCGGGCGGTCGCCCGGTGGGCGCCGGGGCGCTCGTCGCCGAGAACCTCGCGGCGTTCGTCACCGGCGGGACTCTGCGCAACGTCGTCGCGCGCTGACCGCCCCGACCGGCCGGTCGTCACCAGCGCCCGCGCCGCGGCCTCGGCTGGCAGACGGGGCACGTGTACGCGGACCGGTTCATGAACTCGTCGCGCCGCACCGGCGCGCCGCAGCGCGGGCACGGGCGCCCCTCCTGCCCGTAGACCGCGAGCGACCGGTCGAAGTACCCCGACGCGCCGTTGACGTTGACGTACAGCGCGTCGAAGCTCGTCCCGCCCTGCACCAGGGCCTCCGTCATGACCGAGGCGGCGCCGTCCAGCACCCGCTCGACCTCCGCGCGCCGCAGCGTGTCCGTGGGCCGGGCGTAGTGCAGCCGCGCGCGCCACAGGCCCTCGTCGGCGTAGATGTTCCCGACCCCGGACACGAGCGTCTGGTCGAGCAGCGCGCGCTTGACGCCCGTGCGTCGTGCGCGGAACGCGTCGACGAGCCGCGCGTGGTCGAGCGCCGGGTCGAGCAGGTCGCGCGCGATGTGCGCGACGGGCTCGGGGACCTGCGGACGCGGCGACCCGAGACCGCCGGGCGCCCCGTCGGGCGTGGGGAGCAGGTCGGCCACGCTCAGGTGGCCGAACGTGCGCTGGTCGACGAAGTCGAGCGCCGAGTCGTCGTCGAGCAGCAGGCGCACGCGCAGGTGCGGGTGCCGCGCCCCGTCGTCGAGCGCGACCGCGGAGCGCACGAGCAGCTGCCCGCTCATGCCGAGGTGCGCCATGAGGGCGTCGTCGTCCCCGTCGAGCAGCAGCCACAGGAACTTGCCGCGTCGCACGGCCGCGTCGAGCCGCCGGCCCCGCAGCCGTCCGACGAAGTCCGGCGGGCCGCCCTCGTGCCGGCGCACGCTGTAGTCGCGGTGCACCTCGACACCCGTGACCGTCCGGCCCAGGACGTGCCGCGCGAGCCCGTCCCGGACGGTCTCGACCTCGGGCAGCTCGGGCACCCGGTCAGCCCTCGACCGGGACGTCGACCGCCTCGTCGTCGGCGATGCGGGCCGCGGCGATCGCCTCGAGCGCCCGGTAGGCGTCCTCGGCGGCGTGCTGCTCCGCGAGCTTCTTCGCGGGTCCCGTCCCGGCACCGCGCGGCTCACCGGCGATGATCGCGCGCGCCGTGAACGTCCTGGCGTGGTCCGGGCCCTCGCCGACGACCTCGTACGACGGCGCGCCGAGGCCGAGGGCGGCGGACATCTCCTGCAGCGACGTCTTCCAGTCGAGCCCCGCCCCGAGGACCGCCGCGGCGTCCAGGGTGGGCCCGACGAACCGGTCGACGACCGTGCGGGCCGTCTCGAGCCCGTGCGAGAGGTACACCGCGCCGAAGATCGCCTCGAGCGTGTCGGACAGGATCGAGTCCTTGTCCGGGCCGCCCGTCGCGAGCTCCCCCTTGCCGAGCAGCACGAACGTGCCGAGCTCGAGGTCGCGCGCCACACCGGCGAGCGCACGCTGCGACACCGTGGCGGCCCGCATCTTCGCGAGGGAGCCCTCGGGCTGGTCGGGGTGCCGCCGGTACAGCGACTCCGTGACGACGAGCCCGAGCACGGTGTCGCCCAGGAACTCCAGGCGCTCGTTCGTCGGGATGCCGCCCGCCTCGTGCGCGAACGACCGGTGCGTCAGCGCCAGCACAAGAAGCTCGGGGTCCAGGTGGACCCCGAGCTTCTCGAGAAGCCGGTCGGCCGCGGCGCTCATCCCGGTCACAGGGCTGTCAGGTGCGTCACGACGACGAGCGTGGGTGTCAGCGAGCCTCGTGCTCGGAACGCACGGCCTCGGCGTAGCGGCGGCCGTTGTAGGCACCGCACGACGGGCAGGCGATGTGCGGCTGCTTGTCCGCCTTGCAGACGGGGCACGAGGTCAGCGTCGTGGCAGTGGTCTTCCACTGCGACCGACGCGCACGGGTGTTGCTGCGCGACATCTTGCGCTTCGGAACCGCCACGGCTAGCTCTCTTTCGTCTCGTCGACCTTGCCGGCGAGCCCGCTCAGGGCGGACCAGCGAGGGTCAAGCGTCTCATGCGAATGGTCAGGGTCGTCCGCCAGGCGCGCTCCGCACTCGGAGCACAGACCTGGGCAGTCGGGGCGGCACAGCGGCTGGAACGGCAGAGCCGGCACCACCACGTCCCGCAGCGCGGGCTCGAGGTCGATCAGATCGCCCTCCAGCTCACGCACGTCCTCGTCCTCGTCGCCGTCCTCGACCGCGACCGCCGCGCGCTCGGGGTAGACGTACAGCTCCTGGATCGACACGTCGACGTCGTCGACGACCTCACCCAGGCAGCGCACGCACTCCCCGATCGCCCGGCCGCGGACGGATCCGGAGACCAGGACACCCTCCATGACCGCCTCGAGCCGGAGGTCCAGCTCGATGTCGGTCCCGGGAGGGACGCCGATCACGTCGGTACCGAGGTCCTCGGGGGCACCGACCGTCCTCTGCACGGTCCGCGTCGATCCCGGACGTCGACCGAGCTCGTGGGTGTCGAGCACGAACGGCGAACGGGGATCGAGGTGAACAGGGCGCTGCACGGCCGATGGTCCCCTCGTCTGGATCTCGGTCCACGCCACGACCGGCAGGACCAACCGCCAACTCTACGACACCCGAGGGTGGCCGCCCAAATCAGCGGCAGGTCGCGCGTCAGGTCGTCGCGACGCCCTCGTCGTCCAGCCGGTCGGCGAGCTTCGCCCGCCCCGCCTGCACCTGGCTCAGCACCTTGCCGAGGTCGATCTCGAAGTCCGCGAGACGACGGTCGCAGTAGTCGTCGGCGTCGCGGCGCAGCACCAGCGCGTTGCTCTCCGCCTCGGCGAGGATCTCCTGCGCCCGCTCGCGTGCCGCGACCACGACGGCCTCCTGGTCGACCAGCTCCGCGGCACGGGCGCGCGCGTCGTCGAGGATGCGGTCCGCCTGCGCACGCGCCTGCGCCCGGGCCTCGTCGGCGTCCGCGAGCACCTGGTCGGCGCGCGTGAGCTGCGTCGGCAGCACGTCGCGCGCCTGGTCCACGAGGTCGAGGATCTCGGCGCGGTTCACGAGCACCGAGGACGACATCGGCATCGCGCGCGCCCCCGTCACCGCGGCCGCGATGGCGTCCAGCACCCCGGTCAGCCCTTCCGGGCGGGTCGTCGCGTCCTCGTCGGTCATCGTGCACTCCCTCCGGTCCGCGCGAGCGCCTCGCGCACCGCGTCGCCGACACCCGCCGGCACCAGGTCGTCGATCGGCCCGCCGTAGCGCGCCACGTCCTTGACCAGCGACGACGCGACGTGCGCGAGCGCCGGGTCACCGACCACGAACACCGTCTCCACCCCGGACAGGTGACGGTTCATCAGGGCCATCGGCAGCTCCGCGTCGAAGTCGGCGCCGCTGCGCAGGCCCTTGACGACCGCCGCCGCGCCCAGGTCGCGGACGAAGTCGGCGAGCAGGCCGTCGACCGTCTCGACCCGCACGCCGTCGAGGTCCGCGAGCGCGGCACGGGCCAGCGCGACCCGGTCGTCAGCCGCGAGCAGCGGGGTCTTCGCGGAGTTGCGGGCCACGGCGACGACGACCTCGTCGAACATCGACCGTGCGCGCCGCACCACGTCCACGTGGCCGAGGGTGATCGGGTCGAAGGAGCCCGGGCAGACGGCTGTGGTCACCCGGCCAGGGTAGGCCAGCCACCGCGGACCGCCCGTCGGGGCGGTCGGCGAGCCGGGCACGGGCGGTCGGTGGCGCGTCAGGCCGGGTCCGGCCCCTGCTCGCCGAACCAGACGACCGTCTCGCCGTAGACGCGCCGCTCGACGCCCTCCCAGCCGTCGGGCCAGCCGGGCTCGGGCGACCGCGAGGACCGCTCCACGACGAGCGCGCCGTCCGCGGCGACGGACGGCGCCACCCCGGCGAGCACCGCGGAGAGGTCGTCCTCCGTGACGTCGTACGGCGGGTCGACGAGGACGAGGTCCCAGGGCGCGACCACGGGACGCTGCACGAACCGCTCGGCCCGCTCCGCGACGACCGTGACGTCCCTCAGACCGAGCGCGGTGACGTTGCGCCGGCACACCTCGGCGGCCTCGCGGGAGGCGTCGACGAGCGTGACGGCCCGGGCGCCGCGGCTCGCGGCCTCGAGCCCGAGCGCCCCCGAGCCGGCGTACAGGTCGAGGACCCGGGCGTCGGTGACGACGCCGAGGTGCTCGAGGCGGGAGAACAGCGCCTCGCGCACGCGCTCGCTCGTGGGGCGCGTGCCGCGCTTCGGGACCTGGAGCGTGCGCCCGCCGGCCGCGCCCGACACGATGCGCGTCACGGGCGCTTCTCCGGCTCCTGCGCGGCCATCATCCGCTCCATGAGGGGGCGCGTCTCGATCGACGACGCGACGGCGACCGCGATGACGGCGAACAGCAGCTGCGCGGTGAGCAGGACGGTTCCCGTGCGACCGATGAGCACCGCGATCCACACCGGCAGCAGCCCGAGGACGACGACGTCCGGCCCGCGCGCGAGGACCGCGGCGACACCGCCGGGCAGCGCACCGGCGGGGGTCGAGACGAGCGGCCCGGACCAGTCGGGCGCCGACCGGTAGGCGGCGCGGACGGTGGCCGCGGCCCACACGGGCGCGGACGCGACGGCGAGCGCGAGCCAGCCCACGAGCCGGTCGGCCCACAGCCCGACCGCGGTGAACGCGACGAGCGACCACAGGAGCATCACCGCGCCGGGCACGACCATGCGCAGCCGTCGCACCGTGCGCGCCTCGAGCGGCAGCAGGCGGTCGAGGATCGGGGCCATCTCCGCACGCCGCGCACCCTCGCCCGTCGCGCTCGCCGCGACGTACCCGGCGACGAGCAGCGCCACGAGGACGCCCGGCGGGCTCGCGAGCTGCGGGACGGCGACGACGATCGCCGGCAGGAGGGCCGCGACGACGAGCTGCACGACGTGCCGCGTCGAGCGGCGCAGCACCACGAGGTCGGCCGTGACCAGCGCGGACGCGGCCCCGCGGACCGTGCGCAGCCGTGACACGCGGCGCCGGGCGGCGGGCAGCGCGCCGTCGGTGAGCGCCCGGCCGAGCTCGCGCGAGTCGAGCGAGACGACGGCGCCGACGGCCTGCGTCGCGACGGAGCCGGACTCGCGCAGCGAGCGGGCGGGGATCAGGCCGAGCCGCCGGTCGACGAGGACCGCGAGCGCGACCACGGCGGCCGCGACGAGCCCGACGACCAGCCAGCCGGGGGTGAGCGCCGGGAGCTCGGCGCCGGTGAGCACCAGGACGAGCGCGGCGACCGGGCCGACGAGCGCGACGAGGTCGCCGACCAGGGCGATCGTGCGCCGACGGGCTCCGGCGGACTGCGCGACGCCCGCGACCAGGACGACGCCCGCACCGGCGACGACGCCCGCGAGCGCAGCCCGCCCGACCGTCGACCCGGGTGTGGCGAGCAGGCCCGACTCGAGCACGGCGACGACCACCCCGCCGACGACCCCGGCCAGGGCGGGCAGCCGCAGCGACGCGGGCCGCAGCAGCCCGCGCCGGTCGACGGGCAGCCCGAGCCACCACGCGGCCTCCGCTCCCCCGGCGCCGACCGGTCCGAGCCGCCCGGCCACCGAGAGCAGGGCGCCCGCGCCCGCGAGCAGCACGATCGCGACGAGCGCCGGGAGGCTGAGGTCCCACGACGTCTCCACGTGCGTCGACGGGTGCACGTCGAGCCGCAGGTTCCGCGTGAACCCGAGCGCGACGAGCACGCTGATCGCGACCGAGATCACGGCGAAGTACACGTCGGACAGGACGGTGCCGAGGCCCGCGCCGCCGCGGGCGTTCGCGGCCTGCGCGGTGTACCGCCGGATCGCGCGCGCCGACGGCACCTCCCCGATCTCGGCCGGGGCGACGGCGGCGACGGCCTCGTCGCTCACGGGTTCTCCCGGCTGATGAAGCGGGCAGCCTGCGGGGCGTCCACGAGGCGGCTGACGTCGTCCGCGACGACGACCGCCCGGTCGGCCACCGCGAGGACGAGGTCCGGGTCGTGCGTCGCGAGCAGGACGGCCCCGCCGTCGCGCTTCTCCGCGAGGAGCCGCTGGGCCAGCCGGTCGCGCATCGCCCGGTCGAGGCGCTGCTCGGGCTCGTCGAGGACCAGCAGCGAGCGGGGGCGTGCGAAGCCCGCGGCGAGCAGCAGGCGACGGCGCTGGCCGGACGACAGCGCGACGGGCAGCGCCGTCCGGTGGTCCGCGAGGCCGAACTCCTCCAGGAGCTCGTCGACGACCGCCTGGGCACCGAGCACGCCGTGGCCGCGGGCGGTCAGGTACAGGTGCTCGGCGACGGTCAGCGCCGGGAAGTACGCGTCGTCGTCGAGCACCGAGGCGACCCGGGTGCGGAACTCCACGTCCCGCTCGTCGACCGGCTCACCGAGCACCCGCAGCGTGCCGGACGCCGGCGTCAGCAGCCCGAGCACCGACTTGAGCACCGTCGACTTGCCCGAGCCGTTGGCCCCGACGAGCGCGACGGCCTTGCCCGGGGCGAGCGTGAACGACACGGGCGCGCACACGGGCGCCCCGCCGTAGCCGACGAGCAGGTCCTGGGCGCGCACGACGGGCTTCGACACGCCCGCCAGGGTAGACCGCGCGCGGGGCAGTCCCGCACGCGCCGGCCCCGCGCCGACCGCGCTTCCCGCGCCGCACCGGCTGCACTTCCCGCACCGCACCGGCCGCGCTCCCGGCACCGCAACGGCCGCGCACCGGCCGCGCTTCCGGCGCGGGAGGGCCGCCCCGCGGGCGGACGACGAGCGCGTCACGCGCGGTCGAGGAACTCCTCGCGGTCGCCGGCGAGCAGCACCCGGATCGCCTCGTCCAGCGGCGGCCACGCCGTGAGCTCCGGGTCGGCCTCGACGAGGTCCCGGGCGTCCTGCCGTGCGCGCTCGATGACGTCGCCGTCACGGGTCACGCGCAGCAGCCGCAGCGACGACGAGCCGCCCCACTGCGACGCGCCGAGCACGTCGCCCTCGCCGCGCTGCTCGAGGTCGAAGCTCGCGAGCTCGAAGCCGTCGGACGTGCGGGCGAGCATGTCGACCCGCTCGGCGGCGGGCGTGCCCGGCTCCGCCGCGGAGACGAGCAGGCACACCCCCGGCGCGGAGCCACGGCCGATGCGGCCGCGGAGCTGGTGCAGCTGCGAGACGCCGAAGCGGTCCGCGTCGAGGATGACCATCGCGGTCGCCTCGGGCACGTCCACACCGACCTCGACGACGGTGGTGGACACCAGCACCGGCACGCGGCCCGACGCGAAGTCCGCGAGCGCCCGGTCCTTGTCGTCGGGCGCCATCCGGCCGTGCAGCACGCCGACGGCGATCCCCTCGAGCGCGGGCTCCTGCGCGAGCTCCGCGGCGACGTCGAGCACGGCGCGCAGCGGGCGGCGCGGCCGTTCGTCGGGGCCGTCCGCGTCGACCGGCTCGTCGCTCACCAGGTCGGCGTCGTCGGCACCCTGGTCGTCGTCGCCGTCGATCCGCGGGCACACCACGTACGCGCGGCCGCCCTTGCCGACCTCCTCGCGCACGCGCGCCCACGTGCGGGACATCCACACGGGGTTGTCGGCCGGTACGACGTGCGTCGTCACGCCGCTGCGCCCGGCGGGCACCTCGCGCAGCACCGACGTCTCGAGGTCGCCGAACACGGTCATCGCGACGGTGCGCGGGATCGGCGTGGCCGTCATGACGAGCAGGTGCGGGCTGGTCGCGGCCTTGGCGCGCAGCGTGTCGCGCTGCTCGACGCCGAACTTGTGCTGCTCGTCGACGACCACGAGGCCGAGCTCGGCGAACTGCACGGTCGCGGACAGCAGCGCGTGCGTCCCGACGACGATCCCGGCGGCGCCGCTCGCGGCGTCGAGCAGGGCCGCCTTGCGCGCGGCGGTCCCCTGCGACCCGGTGAGCAGCGCGACGCGCGTCGCGGTGTCCGCGCCGCCGAGCATGCCGCCCTCGGCGAGGTCGCCGAGCAGCGCCCGCAGCGAGCGCGCGTGCTGCGCGGCGAGCACCTCCGTCGGCGCGAGCAGGGCCGCCTGGCCGCCGGCGTCGACGACCTGGAGCATCGCCCGCAGCGCGACGAGGGTCTTGCCCGAGCCGACCTCGCCCTGCAGGAGCCGCTGCATCGGCACGGGCCGGGCGAGCTCCTGCGCGATCGTGGCGCCGACCTCCTGCTGGCCGGCGGTGAGCGTGAACGGGAGCCGGGCGTCGAACGCGGCGAGCAACCCGTCGGTGACGAGCGGCCGGGCGGTCGCGGGCTCAGCCGCGGCCCGGGCACGGCGGCGAGCGAGCTCGGCCTGCAGCACGAACGCCTCCTCGTACCGCAGCCGGTCGCGCGCGCGGCGCCAGTCGTCCGCCGTGTGCGGCTCGTGCACGTCGCGCAGCGTGCGGTGCAGGTCCGCGAGGTCGCGCGCCTCCCGCAGGGCCGGTGGCACCGGGTCGACGACGTCCTCGTCCCGCAGCGTCCCGAGCACCGTCCGGACGGCCGCGGCGATCTTCGTCGTGTCCAGCCCGGACCCTGCCCGGTAGACGGGCCGGGGCCACGTGGCCCGCTCGACCGCGACACGCTCCCCCTCGCCGTCGTCGTCGAACATCTCGTACGTGGGGTGCGCGAGCTGCAGGTGCCCGCCGAACGCCGAGATCTGCCCGGTGAACAGGCCGCGCCTCCCCGCAACGAGCAGGCGCTCGTGGTGCCGGGCCCCGCCGAAGAAGATGAGCTGGAGCGCGCTGCGCCCGTCGGTGATCTGGACCTCCAGGCGCGCGGCGTTCGTCGAGCGCGCGCGGCGCACGACCGCCTGCCGGACGTCCGCGACGACCGTGACGGTGTCCCCGACGCGCAGGCTCGCGATGTCCGTGAGCGTCCCCGGG
>NZ_BIMR01000038.1 GCF_004306155.1 Cellulomonas biazotea | reverse complement strand
GCCCCCGACCCGACGGCCCGTCTGCCGTCACCGCGAGGGCCGGGGCGGCGCCAGCCGCCGGCCCGTCGGCCGCAGAGGCAGCGGGCAGCGCGTCACCGCTCGGCGAGCCCGCCGTCGGACCGTCGACGGCAGCGGCGGCGGGCAGCGCGTCACCGCTCGGCGAGCCAGCCGTCGGACCGTGGGCCGACGGTCGTGGCGCGTCCGGCAGGGTGGGGGTCACCGGTCGATGATCCCACCCGTCCGCAGCGGGGAGCGTGTCAGCGCAGCGCGCGGCTCACGGCGGAGCGGACCGCCGTGTCGATCCGGTACGAGCGGCGGGTGATGCCGAGCTCGTCGCGCAGGTCGGCGGCGAGCTGCTCGCGGGACCGGTCGTTGCCGTCCGACCGCAGCCACGCGACGAGCTCGTCGAGCTGGTCGTCGCTGTAGGCCCCGATGGGCAGGCCCTTGCGGACGTCCGGCCGCGGCGACCCGGGGACGGCGAGCGTCAGCTGCACCGCTCGGTCGGTCCGGTCGTCCTGGCCGTCGTGCGCGTCGCCCCGGTCGTCCGTCGGGCCGTGACCGGTCGTGCCCTCGACGTCGTCCGTCGCGGGACCCACCGGCTCGTCGGTCGTGCGGTCGGGGTCGGCCGAGGTGGCGGCCGGCTCGGGGACGGCCCGCCTGCCCGTCCCGGAGGCTCCCGGCTCCCGCGCGTCGGCGACGGCCCCGGCGGCGAGGTCGACGCCGGCGTCGGGGACGACGTCGTCGTCGGACTGTTCGCGGGCGCCCTCGGCGGCGCGGCGGGCGGCGAGGGTGGTGCGGACGGAGATGCGGATCGGGGCGGTGACGGGCGGGAGCTCCTCCTGCTCGTCGGACACGTCGACGGTCGGCACGCCCAGCACGAGGGGGACGTTGCGCGGCTCGGCGGGCGTGGGCACCCGGCCGTGCACGGCCCGGCGGATGCGGTCGACCTCGGCCTGCGGGTCGAGGAACGCGGCCGCCGACCAGACGCGGACGACGGTCCACCCGAGCCGTTCGAGGCGGTCGGCGAGCAGCCGGTCGCGGACCCGCACGGACGGCTCACCGACGTAGGCCTCGTCGTCGGTGAGGACCGCGACGAGCAGCCGGTCGGGCGCGTCGGGGTGGCCGACGACCATGGGGATGCGGGCGCCGCCGGGGATGCCGTGGTCGACCTCGACGGTCAGCCCGTGCCGCCAGAGCCGCTCGGCGAGGTCGAGCAGCAGCCGGTCCGGCTCGGCACCGGTGGTGTCGCCGGCGTCGCCGGCGGAACCGGTCGGCGCGTCGGCGGGAGCAGCGGCCGCAGCACGATCGCCGGAGGACGCGACCGTCACGACGGCGCCGGAGGTGGCCTCGCGCAGGTCGACCTGCGGGTCGGGGCGCGGACCGGGGGCGGTCAGGACGACGTCGTCGCCGCTCGCCCCGGCACCGCGCGACGCGGCGAAGGCGAGGAGGTCGCGCAGCAGGCGGGGTCCGGCGGCGCGGATGCGCTCGGGGTCGAGGTCGTCGGCGCCGAAGCAGGACACGACGGTGAGCCGGTGCCGGCTGGCCCCGAGGACGTCGAGCAGCAGCGCGTCGCCGCCGGGCTCCCCGACGACGCCGAAGGAGTGCAGGACGCGACGGTGCGGGGTCCGGCCGAAGCCGACGGACAGCACGACGGCCTCGCGGCGCAGGCCCGCGACGTTCGCGAGGTCGGTCACGACGAACGGCTCGGGACGCGCGCCGTCGAAGAACGCGGCGATCGCGGGGTTGCCGCGGACCTCGGTGAGGACGGCCTCGCGCAGCGCGTCGGCGTGCACGGTCGACGGCGTGACGACGGCGAGCGACTCGTCGGGGTGCGACAGCGCGTGGTGCAGGACGACCTCGACGACGTGCTCGACCTCGACGCGGGTCGACGCGACGGTGCCGGTCGCGGAGTCGGGCATGCCCGTGCCGTCGACGACGTCGAGCCGGACGAGCGGCAGGTGCTCGGGCAGCGGTGTCGCGGCGAGGACGCCGTCGTAGCCGTGCGCGGCGAGGAACGCGGTGAGGTACGGGTCGCGGCGGGACGTCTCGGCGTGCAGCGCGACGGACGGCAGGACGTCGGCGAGCTCGCGCACGGCGGTGCCGGACGCGCAGCGCGCGTCACCGACGACGACGACCTGACGACCCCGTGCGAGGGCGGCGACGGCCATGTCGACGGGCAGGTGCGCGGCGGCGTCCAGGACGACGAGGTCGACGCCGCGCGTCGGCGGCAGGACCTGCGGGACGAGCATGGGGCTCGCGGCGATCACGGGCCGCAGTCGGCGGGTGACGTCGGGGTGCCGGGCGACGGTGTCGCGCAGCGACGTGAGCCGCTCCTCGACGAGCTCGGCGAACAGCGACTCGGCCTGGACGCGGTGGTGGCGCAGGGCGTCGTGGGTCTGCTGCGCGACGGCGGCGCGCACGGGCCCGGACAGGCTCGCGACGTGCGCGCGGTCGAGCGCGGCGTACTGCGCGGACAGGTCGCCGAGCGCCGCACCGTCGTAGCCGGCGAGCGTGGGGTCCTGCGTGAGGATCTGCTCGATGACGGTGCTCCACCACGCGAGGTCGAGCTCGGCGGGGGCGAGCACCGGGTCGACGCGGCGGGTCGCGAGGTCGTCGACGAGCTCGCCGAGCCCCGCGGCGCGCAGCCGGTGCAGGAGCCCGGTGCGGTCGGGCAGCGTCTCGAGCGCGCTCGTGTCGGCGCGCAGCCGGGTGAGCCGCTCGGCGAGCGCAGCGAACGGCAGGTCGGCCAGGCCGGCGCCGGCGGGCGTCCCGGCGAGCACCTCGTCGAGCGCGGCGACGTCCTCACGGACCGCCTGGTGCTCGTCCTCGATGTGCTCGAGGCCGTCGGGCAGCCGCGGCCAGCCGCCCGCGGGGCAGTGCGCCTGCCAGATCTCGCGCTGCGCCTGCACGTCGAGCAGCGCGGTGTGCAGGTCGGCGACGGGACGCCCGGGGCGGACCATGTCGCGGGCCTGGCGGCGCAGCCGTCGGCGCAGCCAGAAGCCCATGTCGACGCCCCGCTCGGTGCGCCACTGCGGGGTCGCGGTGGCGGCCACGAGGTCGGCGGCGGTGCGCTCGAACACGATGGGCAGGAAGACGTCGAGCGCGCCGCGCACGCCGTCGAGCATCCGGAGCTGCTCGGCCCACGACGTGAGGCTCGTCGCCTGCGTGAGGCCGGTCTCGGCGGCCACCTGGGCGGTGCGCTCCACGAGCGCGGGCAGCGTGCCGTCGAGCAGCCGGGCGATGCGCCGCACGACGACGTCCGCGTCGGCACGGGTCCGCAGGTCGGCGCCGTACCAGGGGGTGTCGGTCGGGCGGACCTGGAACGCACCGAGCTCCCCGGCGCGCACGAGGTCGGCCCCCAGCGCGGCACGGCGCTCCGTGTCGAGCACCCGGGCGACGTCGGGCGTGAGCCGCACGGTGGTGCGCGGCGCGGGCCGGGTCGAGGTGAGGCGGGCGAGCTGCTGGAGCGCGTCGTACGCGGACGCGCCCCACGGCTCGCGGGTCGCGTGCAGGTCGTCGACGTAGGCGCGCAGGCGCTCGCGATGCTCGACGAGCCGGGTGCGCAGCACGTGCAGGCCCTGCCCGTCGACGGCGGGGACGTCGAGGGTCATCGCGCCGAGCAGGCGGCGCGCGGCGGCCGTGCGCCACCCGGCCTCGGGTGCGACGTCGAGCAGCAGGTCGCCCAGGCCGAGCTGGTCGAGCCGCTCGGCGAGCGCCGCGGCGGCACGGCGGTGGCCCGGCACGTAGAGGACGGTCCGGCCGGACGCGGCGGCGTCGGCGACGACCGCGGCGAGCGTGCCGGTGACGTCGGCACCCGTGGGGGCGTCGACGAACAGGTGCGCGCCGGTGCTCAGCGCGTCGAGGACGTGCTGCTGCGCGGGGTCGAGGTCGCCGACGCCGCGCTCCAGGTGAGGCTCGCGGTCGCCCGTGACCGGGTCGGGCAGGCGGACACGGAGGCGCTCGCGGTCGGCGTCGACCCCGGCGAGGGCGGCGACGACCTCGTGGGACTCGAGCGTGCCGGCGAGCGCGTCGAGGTCGTCGACGAGGATCTGCCCGGGGTGCACGAACGTCCCGACGACGACGCGCTCGGTGAGCCGGAAGTCGTCGAGCACGGCCTCGCCGAGCGACGCGAGCCGCTGCAGCGCGCCGCGCGGGTCGAACCCGCCGCTCGCGAACGTGCCGCGCGCGACGGCACCGGGGTCGAGCAGCGCGCCGCGGGTGCGCAGGGCGCGCGCGAGCACGGGGTTGACGTCGAGCGTCGGCTCGAGCGCGATCTCGTAGTCGGCCTCGCCGGTGCCGCGGGCGCGCAGCGTCACGGGCCGCAGCAGGACGGGGGCGCGGACGGTGCGGGCCTGCACGGTCGGGCGGGGCCCGGGCTCGACGGGGCGCGTGGCGTCCGCGAGCGCGGCGACGTCGTCGTGCTGGCCGGCGTGCGGCGCGGGTCGCTCGGTCCAGGTGGCGACGCCGATCGCGAGGGCGGTCGGCGCGATGCCGTAGCGCTGCTCGTAGACGGCGGCGCGCGCGGCGACGGCTCGCGCGCGGCGGCGGGCGTTCGACAGCGCGGCGCCCTCGCGGACCAGGTTGGACAGGCGCGTGGGCCGGCCGGCGAAGAGCTGCGCCATGCCGGAGGGGTGCGCGGACGACAGGTCGAGCGCGGCGTCGCCGAGCAGCTCCATGTCGGCGAGCGTCGAGCCGCCGGCGGCCTCGACGAGGCCTTCGCGCCATCGTTCGACGGCCCGGTCGACGAGCTCACCGGGTGTCGGCGGGACGACGAGCGAGACTGCGGCGTCGTCGGCGGTCGGGTTCTCGTCGGGCACGGGAGCCTGCTCGGGTCCCGTGCCGGACGAGCGCGCGGGGGCTGTCACCCTCGGAACGGTAACGGCCGTCGGGTCGGTCGGCCGGGTGGCGCGCCGGGGTCCCCGGAAGGCGTCGTCATGCGGTTCTCCCCCGTTCCCGGGTGGCTGGTCGGTGGTGCGCACGTGCCCGGAGACGCCACGAGCGGGACAGGTCGTGGACCCGTCCCGCTCGTGGGAAGCAGAAACGGTGCGCACCGCGCAGGGGGCAGGCGATGCGCACCGTCGAGTACGAGTGTGCGGCATGGACGGGCTCCTGGTCAAACGTCCAGGGCAGGTCCGCACGGGTGATTCATACGAACGGGTAACACCGCGCGGGCGACGCGCCGACGACCTGCGAGAACCCGTCCGGGAGGCCGCATATCCGCGTCGTCATGCGGGACGGTCCTCGCGCTTGAGGCGGAGCAGGACGAACAGGAACGACACCACGGCGGTCGCGCTGAGGAGCACCAGGCCGACCGTGTAGGACTGCGTCGCCTCGTCGTAGGTGGCCCCCATGACGAGCGGCGGGAAGTACCCGCCGAGCCCGCCCGCGGCACCGACGATGCCCGACACGGAACCGACCCGGTCGGCGGGTGCGCGGCGCGCGACCCACGCGAACACGCCGCCCGTGCCGATGCCCAGGAAGAACGCCATGGTGACGAACGTGAGGCCCGCGGGGATCTCCGGCTGCGGCTTGGTCGCGATGACGAGCGCCATCACGGCGGCCCCCGCGAACGACACGAGGACGATCGGCTTCGGGTGCCACCGGTCGGACAGGATCCCGCCGAGCGGGCGGGCGACGACGGCGGCGATCGCGAACCCGGCGGTGCGGGCGCCCGCGTCGGCGAGGTCGAAGCCGTAGACGTCGCTCAGGTAGGTCGGCAGGTAGGTGGAGAACGCGACGAAGCCGCCGAACGTCACCGCGTACAGGAACGACATCTGCCACGTGACGGGGAGCTTGAGCGCCGCGGCGAGCTTGGGCAGCACGCGGTCGGTCGAGCGCCGCCAGGCGGGGGCGTCCCGCATGACCGTCAGCACGACGAGACCCGTCACGCCGAGCGCGGCGGCGACGATGAGGTGCGTCGGCACGTACCCGAACGTCGCGACGAACCGCGGCGTGAAGAACGACGACAGGGCCGTGCCGCCCATGCCGATCCCGAAGACGCCGGTCGCGAACCCGCGCCGGGCGGGCTCGTACCAGGCGTTGACGAACGGGATGCCGGCCGCGAACGTCGTGCCCGCGACGCCGAGCAGGAAGCCGAACACGAGGAGCAGGACGTACGAGCCCTGCTCCCCTGCGAACGCGACGAGCAGCACGGGCACGATCGACACGAGGGACAGGACGCCGAGCATGAGGCGGCCGCCGTAGCGGTCCGCGAGCGCGCCCACGGGGATGCGGCCGACCGCGCCGACCAGCACGGGCGTCGCGACGAGCAGCGACTTCTCGGTCGCCGACAGCCCGAGCTCCTCGGTGTAGCGCGCGGCGAGCGGGCCGATGATGTTCCACGCCCAGAACGTGATGGCGAACGTCCACGTCGCCAGGACGAGGTTGAGCGTGCGGCCCGCGACGCGGGTCGCCGGTGCGGTCGTCGTCATCGACGCTTCCCCGATCGTTCGCGGTCACGCGTGCCGACCGGGTCCCACCCGGGCCGCGGCGCGCTGGCCCCGGGCGTCGGGCGGGCGTCACGGCTGCGGTACACGACGTACGGGCGGAACAGGTAGTGCAGCGGGGCGGTGAACGCGTGCACGAGGCGCGTGAACGGGAAGATCGCGATGAGGACGAGCCCGACGAGCGTGTGCCACTGGAACGACGCGGGCGCCGCCGCCATGGACGCGACGTCGGGCTGCAGGACGAACAGCGACCGGAACCAGGGGGCGACGCTCTCGCGGTAGTTGTGCGCCTCGTGGCCGGCGCCGACCGAGTTGAGCGTCGTCCAGAGGCCGAGCACGATCGCGGCGACGAGCGCCACGTACATCGTCTTGTCGTTCTTGGTCGTCGCCATGAACACGGGCCCGGTGCGGCGGCGGCGGTAGACGAGGATCGCGACGCCGACGAGCGTGCAGAACCCCGCGATGCCCCCGATCACCAGCGCCATCGCGTGGTACGCCTCCTGCGAGAGGCCGACGGCGTCGGTCCAGGACTGCGGGATCACGAGCCCGCCGACGTGCCCGACGATGACGAACACGAGCCCGAAGTGGAACAGCGGGCTGCCGATGCGCAGCAGCCGCGACTCGTAGAGCTGCGACGAGCGGGTGGTCCAGCCGAACTGGTCGTAGCGGTACCGCCAGATCGTGCCGCCGACGAGCGTGACGATCGCGAGGTAGGGCACGACACCCCAGAGCAGGACGTCCATCAGCGGCTCCCCCCGGTCGCGCCGGCGCCGGGTGCGGCGGCGAGCGGCAGCAGGCGCGGGTCGGCGACGTCGAGCCCGACGGACTCGCGCGGCGGCCCGGCCTGGGCCATGGCGTGCACGGCGGCGCGGTCGCGTGGCGACTCACCGGGCAGCGTCGCGCAGACGGCGGTCAGCACCCCGGTCCACGGGCTGGTGGCGTCCACGAGCGCGAGGCGGACCAGCTCGAGGCTCGCCCGGTACTCCTGCAGGAGAGCGGCGCCGTCGACGGGGTCGGCCACCGCCGCGTACTCGAGGACGAGCGGCAGGTGGTCAGGCAGCTCGCCGCGGGTGTCGACGAGCATCCCGGACGCCCGGTAGCGCGCCTTGAACGCCGCGAGGACCTCGCCGCGGCGACGGGTGTCGCCGTCGGTCCAGTACGACAGGTAGAGCGTCTGGCGGCCCGACAGGTCGAACGCGTCGACGTAGGCACGCTGCAGGTCGGGCAGCGGGGTCGTCGCGGCGTGGTCGAGGAACGCGCGCAGGCCGTCGCGCGCGGCCCCGGCGGGCAGCTCGTCGACCGCGGCCACGAGCAGCGGCAGCCGGTCGACGAGGTCGTCGTCGGGGTACGCGAGGCACCACGACGCGACCTGGTGCACGACGCGGGCCGTCGCGAGCCGCGCGGCCTCCCGGCGCCTCACGACCGTGTCCCCGTGACGCCGGGGTCGACGGCGGGACCGTCGCTCGCGCCGCCCGCGGCACCGGGCTCGGGCGCGGTCGCGCGCACGTCGGACGCGGGGAACAGGCCGGGCGGCGTGCCCTTGCCGTCCCAGTTGAGCAGGTTGACGCGGCCGTGCATCTCGCTGGGCGTCGTGACGCCGTCGGACGTCTGGCGCTGCTTGAGGGCGTGGAACGTCTCGACGGCGACGGGCACGGGCCGGCCCGACGCCTCCCCGAACGGCGACTGCTCGTACATGCCGGGGCCCTCGTCGAAGTCGAGCGAGCAGCCGAGCTCCTCGAGCTCGTGCCCGCGCTCCTCGTGGGCCTTGGGGATGACGTACCGGTCCTCGTACTTCGCGATCGCGAGCAGCCGGTACATCGCGTACATGAGCTGCCCGGACATCCCGACGGACGCGGGGATGCGCTCGTCTGCGGTGTCGTCGAGCGTGATGCCGCGCAGGTAGCCGCGCATGGCCGCGAGGCGGCGCAGGACGCCGGTGACGACCTCGGTGTCGCCCGCGGTGAACAGCTCGGCGAGGTACTCGACGGGGATCCGCAGCGCCTCGATCGCGCCGAACAGGTTGCCGTGGTCCTCGGCGTCGTGGCCCTGCTCGCGCAGCAGGTCGACGACCGGCGACAGCGGCGGGACGTACCAGACCATCGGCATCGTCCGGTACTCGGGGTGCAGCGGGAGGGCCACGCGGTACGTCTTGGCCAGGGCGTACACCGGGGAGCGGCGGGCCGCGTCCATCCAGTCGGCGGGGATGCCCTGCTCGCGGGCCGCGGCGACGACCGCGGGGTCCGTCGGGTCGAGCATGAGGTCGAGCTGCGCCTCGTAGAGGTCCTGGTCGTCCGGCACGGACGCGGCCTCCGTGACGCGGTCGGCGTCGTACAGGACGAGCCCGAGGTACCGCAGCCGCCCGACGCACGTCTCCGAGCAGACCGTCGGCAGGCCGACCTCGACGCGCGGGTAGCACATCGTGCACTTCTCGGCCTTGCCGGTCTTGTGGTTGAAGTAGATCTTCTTGTACGGGCAGCCGGTGATGCACTGGCGCCAGCCGCGGCAGCGGTCCTGGTCGACGAGGACGATGCCGTCCTCGGCCCGCTTGTAGATCGCCCCGGACGGGCACGACGCCATGCACGACGGGTTGAGGCAGTGCTCGCAGATCCGCGGCAGGTACATCATGAAGGTCTTCTCGAGCTCGAACTTGATCTTGTCCTCGGACTCGGCGCGGACCTTCTCGACGACGGGGTCGAGGTGCCCCATCTCGGCGGCGCCGCCCAGGTTGTCGTCCCAGTTCGCCGACCACGAGACCTTGGTGTCCTCGCCCGTGATGAGGGACTTGGGGCGGGCGACCGGGAAGTCGTCGCCGAGCGGGGCGTCGGTGAGCTTCTCGTAGTCGTACGTCCACGGCTCGTAGTAGTCCTCGAGCTTCGGCTGCACGGGGCTCGCGAAGATCGTCAGGAGCTTCTTGACGCGTCCGCCGGCCTTGAGCGTGAGGTTCCCGCGCCGGTTGAGCGTCCAGCCGCCGCGCCACTGCTCCTGGTCCTCGTACCGTCGCGGGTAGCCCTGGCCGGGCCGGGTCTCGACGTTGTTGAACCACACGTACTCGACGCCCGCGCGGTTCGTCCACGCCTGCTTGCACGTGACCGAGCAGGTGTGGCACCCGATGCACTTGTCGAGGTTCATGACCATCGCCATCTGCGCCATGACTCTCATGTCAGTACTCCACCTCCTGCGAACGACGACGGATCGTCGCGACCATGTCCCGCTGGTTCCCGGTCGGGCCGAGGTAGTTGAACGTGTAGGACAGCTGCGCGTAGCCGCCGATGAGGTGCGTCGGCTTGACCAGCAGGCGGGTCACCGAGTTGTGGATGCCGCCGCGGCGCCCGGTCCGCTCCGACTTCGGGACGTCGATCGTGCGCTCCTGCGCGTGGTGCACGTAGACGACCCCCTGCGGCATGCGCGGGCTGACGATCGCGCGGGCGATGAAGATGCCGTTGCCGTTCGCGCACTCGACCCAGTCGTTGTCGGCGGCGCCGATGACCTCCGCGTCCTGCGGCGACATCCAGCACGTCGGGCCGCCGCGCGACAGCGACAGCATGAGCAGGTTGTCCTGGTACTCGGAGTGGATGGACCACTTGGAGTGCGGCGTGAGGTACCGGACGGTCACCTGCGCGGAGCCGTCGGGGCCGAGCCGCGGCTCGCCGAGCAGCGTGTGCAGGTCGAGGGGTGGTCGGTAGATCGGCAGCGCCTCGCCGAGGTCCTTCATCCAGTCGTGGTCGAGGAACAGGTGCATGCGGCCCGTCAGGGTGTGCCACGGCTTGAGCCGCTCGACGTTGACGGTGAACGGCGCGTACCGCCGCCCGCCCGTCTCCGACCCCGACCACTCCGGCGACGTGATGACGGGCACCGGGCGGGCCTGGGTGTCGGCGAACGTGATCCGCTTCTCCTCCGAGCCCTCCGCGAGGTCCGCGAGCGGCTTGCCGACGCGACGCTCGAGGCTGCGGAACCCCTGCGTCGCGAGCTCGCCGTTGGTCGTGCCGGACAGCGACAGGATCGCCTCGGCGAGCTTGACGTCCGTGTCCAGCGCGGGCCGCCCGTCGCCCGCGCCGCCGAGCATGACGCCGTTGAGCTTCCCGAGCCGCTCGACCTCGTGCTCCAGCCGGTACGTGACGTTCTTGATCGTGAAGCCCAGCCGGTCGGCGAGCGGGCCGAGCGACCCGAGCTTGTCGGCGATCGCCGTGTAGTCGCGCTCGACGACCTGCAGCAGCGGCAGGTTGACGCCCGGGGTCGGCGGCAGGTCGCCGCGGGCCCAGTCGCGGGCCACGCCGCCCGCCTGGACCGCCTCACCGGGGGTGTCGTGCTGCACCGGCACGCTCACGACGTCGTGGCGGGTGCCGAGGTGCGTGCGGGCGAGGTCGGAGAACCGGCGGGCGACCAGGTGGAAGGCGTCGAAGTCGGACCGCGACTCCCACGGCGGGTCGATCGCGGGCGTGAACGCGTGCACGAAGGGGTGCATGTCCGTCGAGGACAGGTCGTACTTCTCGTACCAGGTCGCCGCGGGCAGGACCACGTCGGACAGGAGCGTGGTGGACGTCATCCGGAAGTCCGCGCTGACCAGCAGGTCGAGCTTGCCCTCGGGGATGTCGTCCCGCCAGGTCACCTCGGTCGGGCGCACGTCGGACGGCTCCGCGGTGACGTTCGAGTGCGTGCCCAGCAGGTACCGCAGGAAGTACTCGTTGCCCTTGGCCGACGACCCCAGGAGGTTCGCGCGCCACAGGATGAGCGTGCGCGGCCAGTTCTCCGGGGCGTCGACGTCCTCGACGGCGAACCGCACGCGCCGGTCGGCGAGGCGCTCCACCAGCGCGGTGGTCGGGTCGGGCGCCTCCCCCGCGTCCGCCGCCGCGCGCAGCTCGTCCGCCAGGTCCAGGGGGTTGCGGTCGAACTGCGGGTAGAACGGCATCCACCCGAGCCGCGCCGACTGCGCGATCGTGTCGGCGGTGTGCATCCCCGCGAGGTGCCCCTCGGCCAGCGGCGACGCCAGCGCGTCCGCGCGGTAGCCGTCGAACCGCCACTGGTCGGTGTGCATGTACCAGTACGACGTGCCCGTCATCGTGCGCGGCGGACGCGACCAGTCGAGCGCGTTCGCGAGCGACAGCCAGCCGGTCAGCGGGCGGCACTTCTCCTGCCCGACGTAGTGCGCCCAGCCGCCGCCGTTGCGCCCGAAGCAGCCGGTCAGGGCCAGCAGCGCGAGGATCGCGCGGTACGTCGCGTCGCCGTGGAACCACTGGCAGATGCCCGCACCCATGATGATCATCGAGCGGCCGCGGGACTTCTCCGCGTTCGTCGCGAACTCCCGTGCGATGCGCGTGACCGCCGCCGCCGGCACCGACGTGATGGCCTCCTGCCAGGCCGGCGTGTACGGGGTGTCCGCGTCGTCGTAGCCGCTCGCCCACTCCCCCGGCAGCCCGTCGCGGCCCACGCCGTACTGCGCGAGCATCAGGTCGTACACCGTCGTGACGAGGTGGTCGCCGACGCGCCTGGCCGGGACCCCGCGGCGCAGGACCGACCCCGAGCCGTCGGGCTGGTCGAAGCACGGCAGCAGCACGGTGACGCCCTCGGCCGTCCCACCCGCAGCGTCGCTGGCGCTCAGCGCCGGGGCGACACCCTCCAGGTCGAGGTTCCAGCGGCCCTCGCCCGACTCCGTGTACCGGAAGCCCATCGAGCCGTTCGGGACGACCGGCGCCCCCGTGGCCTCGTCGAGCAGGACCGTCTTCCACTCGTCGCCCTCGGCGCCCGGGACCGCGCCGGGCAGGTCGGCGGCGCGCAGGAACTTCGACGGCACGTACCCGCCCCCGGTCCCGTCGCCGTCGTGCGGCGCGAGCGTCACCAGGAAGGGCAGGTCCGTGTACTGCTTGACGTAGTCCCGGAAGAACGGCACGTCCCGGTCGACCAGGTACTCTCGCAGGACGACGTGGCCCATCGCCATCGCCATCGCCGCGTCCGTCCCCGCCTGCGCCGGCAGCCACTCGTCCGCGAACTTCGTGTTGTCCGCGTAGTCCGGCGACACCGTGACGACCTTCGTGCCCCGGTAGCGGACCTCCGCCATCCAGTGCGCGTCCGGCGTGCGCGTCACCGGGACGTTCGAGCCCCACATCATCAGGTACGTCGCGTCCCACCAGTCGCCCGACTCCGGGACGTCCGTCTGGTCGCCGAACATCTGCGGGCTCGCGACCGGCAGGTCCGCGTACCAGTCGTAGAACGACGTCATGACGCCGCCGATGAGCTGCACGAACCGGGTCCCCACCGCGTGCGACACGATCGACATCGCCGGGATCGGGGAGAAGCCCGCGCACCGGTCCGGCCCGTGCGTCTTGATCGTGTGCACGTGCGCCGCCGCGACCATCTCGACGGCCTCGTCCCACGACACCCGGACCAGGCCGCCCTTGCCGCGCGCCCGCT
Source organism: Cellulomonas biazotea (assembly GCF_004306155.1). Classification (GTDB taxonomy): domain Bacteria; phylum Actinomycetota; class Actinomycetes; order Actinomycetales; family Cellulomonadaceae; genus Cellulomonas; species Cellulomonas biazotea. The sequence continues at coordinate 93,914 of NZ_BIMR01000038.1, read as the reverse complement.
GGTACCGGCGCCGACGCTCCGGGTCCCCGACGACGTCCGCCCAGGCCAGGACGGGGTCGCGGAGGCGGGACTTCGCCTCGCGGTACATCTCGACCAGCACACCCCGCGCGTACGGGTAGCGGACCCGCGTCGGTGAGTACGTGTACCAGGAGAACGCAGCCCCGCGGGGGCAGCCGCGGGGCTCGTAGTCGGGACGGTCCGGGCCCGGCGACGGGTAGTCCGTCTGCTGCGCCTCCCACGTGATGATCCCGTCCTTGACGTAGACCTTCCACGAGCACGAGCCCGTGCAGTTCACGCCGTGGGTCGACCGGACCACCTTGTCGTGACGCCAGCGGTCCCGGTAGAACGCGTCGCCGCGCCGGCCGCCCTCACGGAACACCGCCCGGCCGTCGTCGGTCTCGTCCCAGCGCGTGAAGAACCGCCCCGTCTTCAGCAGCGCTGCCGTCGCCGGTCCGTCGAGTCGAGTCGCACCCTCGCCCATGGCCCGACCCTGCCCGACGCCCCGCGCTCCCGCCACCCGGACCGCGATCCCCGTCGACCCCGTGATCGTGACCGCGTGGGGTGCTTCTTCGGTCGTCATGACGGGGTCGCGCGGACAACGCGGGGCCGCGTCGCGCGGGCGGGAAGGTCGACGGGGGCCGATGAGTTGCACGGTGGTGGGCGGTCGGTCAGGGAGAGGCCCGTCTGCCGGTGGCGTATTTGCGTCGACCGTGTCAGACCCCTCGAACACACTGGACGCTCCACCGTCGACGCCGTCCGCGCCGACGCGTGCGACACCACTCCCGACCGTCCCCCCGGAAGCCAGGTGCCCCTGTGACCGAGACCTCGACCGCACCGCTGCGCGACGACCCCGCCGCCGGCGGGGCAGCCGCGAGCGCCGACCGCATGAACCCGCGCGACCGCCTCGCGGTCACGGTGCTGCTCGTCTCGACGTTCGTCGTCATCCTCAACGAGACGATCATGGGCGTCGCGCTGCCGCGGCTCATGACGGACCTGTCGATCACCGCGTCGACCGCGCAGTGGCTGACCACCGCGTTCATGCTGACGATGGCCGTCGTCATCCCCGTCACCGGGTTCGTGCTGCAGCGCATCACGACGCGGCCCGCGTTCCTGCTGGCCATGGGCATGTTCGCGCTCGGCACGCTGATCTGCGCGCTCGCCCCCGGGTTCGTCGTCCTGCTGTCCGGGCGCATCGTGCAGGCCGTCGGCACCGCGATCATGCTGCCGCTGCTCATGACGACCGTCATGACGGTCACCCCGGTCGCGTCGCGCGGCCGCACGATGGGCAACATCTCGGTCGTCATCTCCGTCGCGCCCGCCATCGGCCCGACGATCTCCGGCCTGATCCTGTCGGTGCTGAGCTGGCGGTGGATGTTCGGGCTGGTCCTGCCCATCGCGATCGCCGCGATCGTCCTCGGCGCGACCCGCCTGCCGAACGTCACCGAGCCGCGCTACGCGAAGGTCGACGTCGTCTCCGTGATCCTGTCCGCGCTCGGGTTCGGCGGGATCGTCTACGGGCTGTCGGGCCTCGGCGAGATCACCGACGGCGGTGTCGCCCCCGCGACGTGGGTCGCGATCGGCGTCGGCGTCGTGACGCTCGTCGCGTTCGTCCTGCGGCAGCGGTCGCTCGCGAAGGTCGACGACGCCCTGCTCGACCTGCGCGTCTTCTCGTCCCGCACGTTCGCCGTGTCGGTCGCGCTGCTCGCCGGGCTCATGGTGTCGCTGTTCGGCGTCATCATCCTGCTGCCCATCTACGCGCAGACCGTCCTCGGCCTGACGACGCTGCAGACCGGGCTGCTGCTCCTGCCGGGCGGGCTGCTCATGGGCCTGCTCGCGCCGGGCGTCGGGCGCGCGTACGACCGGCTCGGCCCGCGCCCGCTGCTCATCCCGGGTGCGGTCGCGCTGAGCCTCGCGTTCTGGGGCTTCGTCCTGCTGCAGCCGGACTCCTCGCCGTGGTGGGTGCTCGCCGCGCACATGACGATGTCCGCCGGGCTCGCGCTGATGTTCACGCCGCTGTTCACGTCCGCGCTCGGGTCGCTGCCCGCGCACCGGTACTCGCACGGGTCGGCCGTCGTGGGGACGCTGCAGCAGGTCGCCGGCGCCGCCGGGACCGCGCTGTTCGTCACCGTGCTCACCGCGCAGTCCGCCGCCCTGGCGGACGGGGGCGCGACCGCGACGGCCTCGGTCGCCGGGGGCGTGCACAGCGCGTTCCTCGTCGGTGCCGTGCTGTCGCTCGTCACGGTGCCCGTCGCCCTGCTCGTCCCCGCGAAGCCGTTCGTCGCCGAACCGGGGTCGCACCACTGATGAGCGGTCCCGGCACCCCCGACTGGATCGAGCACCGCCGGTCCGGCGACCGTGAGCTGCTCGGCTGGGTCCGGGTCGACGGCGACGGTTTCGTCGCCGTCGACCGGATCGGCCGCGAGCTCACCGGCGTCGTCGACTGGCACGACGCCGAGGAGGCCCTCGACGCGCACGGGCTGCACTGGCTCGCCGACCGGTGGCAGCTCACGCTCGACGACGGCCGGGTCGTGCGCGTGCGGATCTCCGAGGTCGCGACCGACCGCGTGGTCGTCGGGACGGACGACTTCGGTGCGGTCGACGTCGCCGTGACGACGTGGGTCCTGCCGTTCCCCGCGCCCGCCACGCTCGCCCCGTTCACGGGCGACCCGTTCCACATCGACGGGTTGCCCGGCTGAGGTCGGGCGCGGCCGAGGTCGGGCGCGGCCGAGGTCGGGCGCGGCCGAGGTCAGGCGCGGCCGAGGTCAGGCGCGTGAGCGGATGAGACGCCGCAGCCCCTCGTGGTCGGCGCGCTGCTCGACGTAGACGCCCATCGCGTACGTCTCCCGGAACAGCTCCTGCGCGTACCGCACGATGCCCGTCGTGTACGTCTCGTCGCCCGCACGCAGATGGGCGGCCACGTCCGGGTGCGCGACGAGGGCGGCATCCACCAGGGCGACGAGCCGCTCGGGGTCGGGCACGTGCGCGAGCGCCGCGACCAGCCGAGCCGCGTCCGGGCCGAACGCCCAGTACTGCGCCCACGGCACGGTCGCGACGACGTGGGGACCCCGCGGGGCGGGCTCAGGCCACAGCTGCAGGAGGTAGCGCTCGACCGGCTGCTCGTCGTCGCGCGCGGGGTCGCGGAACCAGTCCGAGCCCGCCTGCCCGTCGACGACGACGAACCGCACCCGGTGCAGCCCCGCGGCCGGCACGGGGACCTCCACGGCGTCGCCCTCGCCGGCCCAGCCCACGACCGTCGCACCGACGCCCACCGGCATCGAGGCCTCGTGCACCGCGTCCCACGCCGGGTCGAGCGGAACCGCGCCCAGGTGCACCTGCACCTCGACCGGCACCTGGCCGTACTGGCGGGCCGTCGTGAGCGTGAGCCAGTCGCCCGCGTTCACCAGGCCCGGGCTGTTCTCGACCGCGCCGAGGTCCGCGGCGGACGGCTCCTCGCCGTCGCAGTCCAGGTGGAGCTCGATCTGCGAGTAGTCGGCCGAGACCGTGCCCGTGCGGGTGATCACGGCCGCGAGCCTAAGACGTCGCCGTCCCGACCAGCTGCGTCACCCCCTGCCGTCACCCGTCCGCGCCGCAGTAGCGTGCGGTGAGCCGCGACGACGCGGCGCCGGCGCCTGGACCTGACCGGCGGGTCCGCGGGCGCGGGAACGGCCGGCGCCCGGCACCGCCGCTACCGCGGCGTCGCGATCGTCGTCCGGACCGTCGTGACCGTCGGCTGTCGCGGCACCGACGAGAAGCCGAAGCCGACCGGCGGGACGGTCGGCAGGAGCGCTCCGCACGGCACGCCGTCCCACCGGGCGTGCACGTCCACGACCGCGTGCTGGTCCCCCGCCCCGTACCACTCGCGCCGCCCCGCCCCGGCGGAGCCTCGGGTGCGGACCCCGGGGAGCAGCAGGCGGGCCACCGGGTCGGCGGCCGACGCGAACGCGCGCGACCGGGTCAGCGCCCGGGGCAGGGCCGACAGGAGCAGCCCGAGCGACGTGCGGCCGCCGATCGTCACGTCGGCCTCGAGCGGTCCGGCGACGATGCGCCACTGCCGCGCGGCGGCGTCGCAGGTCACGCGCACCGGCTCGACGACGACCTCGTCGAAGACGTACGTGGCCGCGACCTCGTCGGCGACCGCGCGCGTCGGGGCGACGAGCGTGCGCAGGCCGTCGGTGTCCTGCGTCATGACGTCGGCGAACGGCGGCCACGGGGAGCGGAGCCAGCGGCCGACGACGACCCGGCGGCCGTCGGCCGTCGCGAATCCCAGGATGTGGCCGTCGTAGCGGTCGAGCACGACGCCCAGTGTCCCCCGCGGGGACGACGCCGCACGGCGGCCGTGGTCGGGCAGGACCGCGCGCGGGTGACGACCGGCCGCGGTCGTGGACGCCGGGCCCGGTCGGGGTGAGGATCAGGGCATGGCTCCGGACCGCGCGAGCGAGGACGGCCCTGTCCCGCGCGTCCCCGGACCGGACGCGTCCGGCGCAGGCCGCGACGAGACCGGCGCGCCGGTCGTCACCGCTGCGGAGCCGGGCACGGACGGGGTCGGGACCGCCGCCGGGGACGCACCCCGCGAGCCCGTCCTGGTCGAGACGTCCCTCGCCGACCTCACCGACGCCGAGCTCGTCGACGTGTACCGGCGGCTGCTCGAGCCGACGTTCCGGCCCGAGGAGCTCATGTCGCGCGACGAGGTGCGCGCGACGTTCACCGGGCCCGACGCGGAGCCGTCGCTCGTCGTCCTGGCCGACGGCCGGGCGGTCGGGCTCATGCTGGGCGGCTGGTACGCGGACCGGCGCGCGCTGCTGCTCACGTACCTGGCGGTCGACCCGCGCACGCGCGGGACGGGGCTCGGGGCGCGGCTGGTCAGCGAGATCCTGCCCCGGTGGGCGGGCGCGTCGCCGGGGGCGCTCGTCGTCGCGGAGGTCGACGACCCGCGGCACTGGCCGGCCGACGAGACGCAGGGCGACCCCGTCGCGCGGCTGAGGTTCTACGGCCGGCACGGCGCCCGGCTGGTGCCGCTGCCGTACGTCCAGCCGTCGCTCGGGCCGGGCACGCCCCGCGTCGAGGGGATGCTGCTGCTGCGGCTCGACGCGAACCCGGGGGTCACGGGCGACACGCTCGCGGCGTTCCTGGCGGACTACTTCGCGCAGCACGAGGGCCCGGAGGCGCTCGACGACCCGGTGGTGGCGCGGCTCGTCGCGGGGGCCCGTGCGCTCGACCTGGACGACGGCCTGTGGTCGGTCGACCGCTGGCCGGACGTGCCGACGGACGCGCCTTCCGGTCGGCCCGCCGACGGACCGCGGGGCGAGGGCGACCGCTGACCGGCGCCCCCGCCCCGCGGGGTCCTCACCGGGAGGTCACAGGTACCACTGCTGGGCCGCGGTGCGGTTGCAGTCCCACACCTGGACGCGCTGGCCGTCGTGCAGCGGGGCCCCGCCCACGGCGTCGAGGCACCGCCCGGACTGCGGGTTCTTCAGCGCGCGGGTCGCGGAGTCGTAGGTCCACCTCTGGGCGCCCGTGCCGTTGCACGTCCAGAGCTGGACGACCGTGCCGCTGGCCGTCCCGCCGCCGCTGACGTCGAGGCACTTGCCGAGCGCGCGGACCGTGCCGTCGGAGCCACGCGTCCACTGCTGGGCGGCGTTGCCGTTGCAGCCGACGACCTGGATCGGGTTGCCGTCGTGCGTCTGCGCCCACGGGACGTCGAGGCACAGGCTGTTCGCGACCTTGAGCGTCCCCGTGCCGGTCGGCAGCGAGCCGCCGCCACCGCCGCCCCCGCCGGTGCCCGAGCCGTTGTCGTAGACGCGGACGTAGTCGACCTTCATCTGCTGCGGGAACTGGGTGGTGCCGTCGGGGTAGCCGGGCCACTGGCCGCCGACCGCGACGTTGAGGATGAGGAAGTACGCCTTGTCGAACACCCACGCGTTGCCGCCGACGCTGGCGGTGGTGACGCGGTGGAAGACGTTGCCGTCGACGGACCACTCGATGGAGCCGGGCTTCCAGTCGACGGCGAAGGTGTGGAACGTGTCGGCGAAGGACCAGTTCTGCGGGTGCTGGTAGGCGCCCGTGATGCCGCCGCCGCCGGAGTAGCCGGGGCCGTGCACGGTGCCGTAGACGCGGTGCGGCTCCTTGCCGACGTTCTCCATGATGTCGATCTCGCCGGAGGACGGCCACGAGTTCTGGGGGAAGTCGGCGCCGAGCATCCAGAACGCGGGCCAGATGCCCTGGCCGCGGGGGATCTGGATGCGGGCCTCGACGCGCCCGTACTTCACCTCGAACTTGTCGTTGCTCTGCAGACGCGCGGACGTGTACGAGCCGTCGCCCTCGCGGCGGGCGGTGATGACGAGGTTGCCCTGGCCGTCGAGCGCGGAGTTGTTGCGGGACGTCGTGTAGCTCTGCAGCTCGGCGTTGCCCCAGCCGCCGGCGCCGGTGTCGTAGCTCCAGACCGACGAGTCGGGGGCCGAGCCGGAGGCGCCGTTGAACTCCTGGGCCCAGATGATGTCGCCGACGGCGGCGTTCGCGGGTGCCGCGGGGGCGGTCGCGACGAGGGCGCTGGCGAGGAGTGCGGCGGCGCCGAACGCGGCGGCGAGTCCTCGTGCCCGGGTGGTCGTGCGTGGCTGTGCGTGCTGCATGGTGCCTCCTGGAACCGGTCGGCGATGCGGGCGGAGCCGGGCGGTCGGCGTCGCCTGCTGACACGTGTCACGACACTGCGCACGTCGGCGGCGACTCGTTCCGTCCGGCGCCCGACCGTAATGGGAGTCCTTACTGACCGGCAAGTAATCCTTGACCTGAGACCGTTGTCGGATTCGCTTCAGGGCGCTGACCTGCACCGATGTCTCGCCGGACTGAAAGGATTCGGACGATTCGGTCTCAGGTCGGGCCACCCGCGGCCGTGACCCGAGCCCACGTCGCCAGGTGGTCGCGCACCGCCGGGTCGTCCGCCAGCGCGGCCGCCCGCCCGAACGCCGCCACCGCCTCGTCCCGTCGTCCGGCCCGCGCCAGCAGGTCCGCACGCACCGCCCACCAGGGCTGGAACGCTGGCGACGGCTCCGCAGGCAGTGCCGCCAGCCCCGCCTCGGGACCGTCGAGCCGCCCCACCACCGCCGCGAGCGCGACCCGCCCGCCCAGGCTCGGCGCGACCGCGTCGAGCGCCACGTAGAGCGTCCGCAGCGCCGCCCAGTCCGTCGCGCCCGAACGGCGCCGGTCCGTGTGCACCGCCTGGATCGCGGCCTCCAGCCGGAACCGACCCGGCGGGCCCGGCCGGTACGCACGCCGCAGGTACGCCTCCCCCTCCGCCACCAGATGCTCGTCCCACCCCGCCGGGTCCTGCTCGTCCAGCGGCACGAACGGACCCGTCCGGCGCCGGGCCAGCGACAACGTGACGAGCGCCGCGAGCGCCCACGCCTCCGGCTCGTCCTCCAGCAGCACGGCCAGCGTCACCGCGAGGTGCTGCGCCTCCCCCGCCAGGTCGCGGCCGTCCTGCCGCCACGTCAGCGCCGCGCACCCGTACACCGCCTCCAGCACCGGCGGCAGCCGCTCCGCCATCGCCGCGCGGTCCGGGACGACGAACGGGATCCGGGCGTCCGCGATGCGCCGCTTGGCCCGCACGAGCCGCTGCTGCATCGCCGCCGGCGGCACCGCGAACGCCGTCGCGACCTGCGCCGAGCCCAGCCCCAGCACCGTCTGCAGCATGAGCGGCGTCCGGACGTCCGCCGCGATCGCCGGGTGCGCGCACACGAACAGCAGCGCCAGCCGACGGTCCGGGATCGCGAACGGGTCGACGTCCGCGAACGGGTCGACGGCGGGCGGGTCCCCGACGGCCCGGCCACGCGCACCGTCGGGCGCCGCACCCGCCGAACCGTCAGGCAGCGGGACGGAACGCCGGTGCGCCGCCGACCGCCACACGTCACGGATCCGGTTGCGGGCCACGGTCAGCAGCCAGGCATCGGGGTTGCGCGGCACACCGGCGTCCGGCCAGCGCGTCAGCGCCTCCTCGAACGCGTCTGCCAGGGCGTCCTCCGCGAGGGCGACGTTCCCGGCCTGCGCGGCGAGCAGCGCGACGAGCCGACCGTACGAGTCGCGGGCGGCGCGCTCGGCCGCCGCCCGCGCCCGCACGTCGGTCACGCGTTCGGCGTCCAGACGCCGTCGACCGTGTACAGCGCACCCGGTCGCACCTCGACCGCACCCCAGCCGATGTTCGGCGCCTGCCGGGCATGCTCCAGTGCCGCGTCGAGGTCCGGCACGTCGACGACGAACGTGCCGCCGAGCTGCTCCTTCGTGTCCGCGAACGGGCCGTCCTGCACCTGCAGGGCGCCGTCGACGGTCCGCAGCGTCGTGGTGCTCGTTGACGGCTGGAGCACCTCCGCGCCGACGAGGACCCCGGCGGCGTGCAGCGTCGCGGCGTACGCGGAGAACGCGCGCTCGCCCTCCGCCCACGCCTCCTCGCCCAGCGACTCCGGGGTGGCCTCGGGGTAGTGCAGCAGGATCGTGTACCGCATGGCGTCCTCCTCGGACGGTCTCGTGGTCAGGGTAGGTGCGCCCGTGCCGTGCGGCCCGGGCACCGCCGGACGAGGTGCCCGACACCTCCATGACGATCTCGGGCCGGCCCGGCAGACACCCCGCCGCCGACGTCGGGACGTTCGGCTCTGCCGTCCCCCACCCGGCCACCCCAGACTGCGGGGGTGGCGGAACGGCTGACGGTGTTCGACCGGGCGGAGCTCGCGACGGACGTCGGGCCGAACCCGCGGCACATCACCGTGCTGCTCGTGCTCGGCGGACCGACGCCCGACGTCGAGGAGGTCCGCCGCCGCCTCGCGCGCGCCGTCGAGGCGCAGCCCCGGCTCGCCGCGCAGGTCCGTGCCCCGTCCGGGCCGTTCCGCTGGTTCCGGGCTCCGACCTGGCAGACCGGCCCCGTCGACCTCGCCCGGCACGTCACCGTGCGGGCCGCGCCGGGCGCCGATCCCGTCACGCTGGCCGTCGACGACCTCACCCGGCCGCTCCCCGCCGGACGACCCGCGTGGCGGATCACGGTGCTCGACCTCGGCGACGCCGAGCGGTCCGCCCTCCTCTGGACCAGCCACCACCTGCTCGGCAACGGCCCGAGCCTGCTCGGGCTGCTGCTCGACACCCTCACGGACTCCCCGCTGCCCGCCGGGTGGCGCACGCCGGGGCGTCGCCCGGTCCCGGGTCAGGCCTCGGGGGTCGACGGACGCGTCGGGCGCTCCGGTCGGCCAGGTCCGGTCGGCCTGGTCGCGCACGAGGACCAGGGACGCCCGGTCGGCCCTGCCGCACGCGCGGGTCTGGTCGGCCTGGTCGCGCGTCTGACGCCCGGGGACCGCGAAGGACGCGCCGGTCGCGCCGCCCCCAGCCCGCTCGTCCGTCCGATCACCGCGGGCGCGGTCGCCGTCCCCGTCCAGGTCGACGCCGCGGCGGTCCGTGCCGGGGCGCGCACGGCCGGCGCGACGGTCAACGACGCGCTCCTGTGGGCGTGGGCGCGCGCGTGCGGACGGGCCGACGTCGCGCTCGGCGGGCCGAGCGGTCGCGTCGTGCTGTCGGTCCCCGTGACCGTGCCGGGCAGCCGCTTCGGCAACCGGCTGGGGACGTTCCGGGTCGCCGTGCCCGACCCCGACGAGCCGCCCGCCGACGGGCTCGCCGCGCTCGCGGCCCGGACCCGACGCGCCAAGGGCCGCATCCGCCCCTGGACGTGGGCGCTCGCCCCCTACGGTGCGCGCGTCGTGCGGCGGCTCGGCCTGATGCCCGCCCTGCTCCACCGCCAGCGCCTCATGACGACCGTGGTCACGCACGCGCCCGGCCCGCCCGACGCGCTGCAGATGCTCGGCGCACCGCTCGTCGCGACCGTCCCGCTGGTCCCGCTCGTCGGCAACGTCACGACGTGCGTCGCCGCGGTGTCGATCAGCGGGCGTCTGGACGCGACCGTGCTGTGCTCCCCCGAGTCCGCGCCAGCCGCCGACGCGCTCGCCCGTAACCTGAGGGCCGGGCTGGACGCGGTCGCGTCGCTCGCCACCCCGGCCGGTGACGACCCCGTCGTGCCGGTCGGCGCCCCCGCCTGACCGCGCCTACCGTGGCGGCATGCCCCGCACCGTCGCCACCTCCCGCACCGTCGGCCTGACCGAGCTGCTCGACTTCGTCCGGCCCCGCCACCACTTCCTGCTCGTCACCGCGCGGCAGGACGGCCGGCCGCAGGTCTCGCCCGTGAGCGGCGGTGTCGACGACGCCGGGCGCCTGGTGGTCTCGACGTACCCGGGCCGCGCCAAGTCGGTCAACGCCGCGCGCGACCCGAAGGTGTCGGTGTGCGTCCTGTCCGACGACTTCGGCGGCGCGTGGGTGCAGGTCGACGGCGACGCCGAGGTGCTGCACATGCCCGAGGCGGAGGACGCGCTCGTCGACTACTACCGCTGCATCGCGGGCGAGCACCCCGACTGGGACGAGTACCGCGCCGCGATGCGCCTGCAGGACAAGGCCCTCATCCGCGTGACGCCGACCCGCTGGGGCCCGATCGCGACGGGCGGCTTCCCGTCGGACGTCGCGGCCCGCCTGGACGCCCTCGACGCCTGACCCGACCGCCCGACCGCGGGCGGTGTCCGACCGGGGGTGGGGAGGCTGCGGCCGGCGCGGTCAGCGCCAGGTGCCGCGGGCGCGCAGGACGTCGCGCAGGACGTCGGCACGGTCGGTGATGAGACCGTCGACGCCGAGGTCGAGCAGCGTCGTCATGTCCGCCTCGTCGTTCACGGTCCACACGTGCACGAGCCGGCCCGCGCGGTGCGCGGTGTCGACGTGCCGGGCGGTGAGGACCTGCCGCCCGCGCCACCGCCACGGCACCTGGAAGACGTCGACGTCCCGGACGGCCCTGACGGGCACCCGACCGGAGCGGCCCGCACGGAAGAACGCGAGCGCCTCGGTGGTCCCCGCCGACGTCGCGACGGGTCGGGACAGCCGCGCGACCGTCGCGTCCCGCCGGGTGACCGAGAACGACGCGACGCACACGCGGTCGTGCGACCGGGTCCGCTCGATCGCGGCGGCGACGGGTGCGACCCCGGAGCGCTCCTTGACGTCGACGTTGACCCGCAGGTCGGGCCAGGTGCCGAGCAGGTCCTCGAGCGTCGGGACGGGCTCGACGCCGCCGACGCGAGCCTGCCGGACCTGCGACCACGGCAGGTGGGCGACCCGCCCGGTGCGGTCGGTGGTGCGGTCGAGGGACGCGTCGTGCAGCGCGACGGCGACACCGTCGGCGGTCCCGTGCGCGTCGGTCTCGACGTACCGGTAGCCGAGGTCGACGGCGGCCTGGAACGCGGCGAGCGTGTTCTCCAGGCCGTCGCGCGAGAACCCGCGGTGCGCGAGCGCGGCGACGCCACCCGGTGCGTCGAGGTACGGATGTGTCACGTGCACGACCTCCCGAGGCTCAGCACAGCACACTGCACGATCCCCCGCGGCCAGGGAGGATGTCGCCATGTCGAACCTCGCTCGCATCGCCCGCGCCGTCGGGCAGGTCGGCCTCGGCGCCGCGCTGCTCACCGCCGGCACGACCCACCTGACGACCGCGCGGGAGGAGTTCCAGGCCCAGGTGCCGTCGTGGTTCCCGGCCGACCCGGACGTCGTCGTGCTGGTGTCGGGCGTGGCGGAGATCGCGCTCGGCGCGGCGCTCGTCGGGACGTGGAAGCAGCCGGCGCGCGCGTGGGTCGGCGCCGCGGCGGCGGCGTTCTTCGTGGCGATCTTCCCCGGCAACATCGCGCAGTACGTCGAGGGGAAGGACGGGTTCGGCCTGGACACCGACACCAAGCGGGCCGTCCGGCTCGTGTTCCAGCCGGGGCTCGTCGCGTGGGCGCTCGCGGCGACGGACGCGCCCCGCACGCTCGTGCGCGGCCGCGGCCGCGGTGACGGCCCGTCGGGCGACGACCGGCCCACCCCGGCCTGAGCCGCACGGGCCGGTCACGCGCGCGAGCGCTCCCCCAGCCACGGCTCGAGCACGTCGGCGCGGCCGAGCCAGCCGGCGAGCCCTGCCCGGTGCTCGGCCTCGGTGACGAGGACGTCGGCGAACGCGTCGACGAGGTCGCCGGCCCAGTCGCCGACGCCGGTGAGCAGCAGGCGCGTGTCGGGCTCACGGCGTCCCCACGTGCCGGCCTCGCCCACGGAGAGCTGACCGCCGGCACCGTCCCAGACGCACACGGAGTCGGGGCGGCTGGGCACCCAGAACCGGCCACGGCCGCGAGCGGCGACGTCGCCGAGGCGTTCGACGTGCGCGACGAGCCGCTCGGGGTGCAGGGGGCGGCCGGAGTGCAGGTCGAGGGTCCAGACGCCGTGCGCGGTCGGCGCGCCCGCCACGGGTGCGGCGTGCAGGGGGTCGACGCGGCGGTCGGCGCGGCGGGCGTCGTGGACGTGCCGCAGGAGGTCGTGGGGGTCGACGCCGTGCAGGCCGTCGACGCGGCGGGCGTCGGCGGCGCGCAGGTGGTCGAGCAGGTCGGACGCGACGGGCTCGGCGGCCCGGTCGCCCGCGACGAGGACGGTGTCGACGTGCCCGACCTGCGCGGCGAGGGCCTCGCCGACGGAGCGCCGGTCGTCGACGGTGAGCGCGAGGCCGCGCTCGGCGAGCAGGTCGTCTCCGAGCAGGTCGTCCTCGAAGGTGTCGAGGTCGAGCGCGGCGGCGACGTTCGCGACGCGCAGGCCGCGCAGGGCTCCGCCGCGGCGGGCGGTCCACGACAGGGCGCGTGAGACGGGCAGCGACTCGGCGCCGACGGGCAGGGCGAGCACGACGGCGTCCCAGCGGGGGTCGTGGGCGAGGCGCTCGAGCTGTGGCACGGCGTCCTCGCGGACGGCGCAGGAGAGGCACGCGTGCTCGAGCGGGACCTCGGTGTCCTCGTGCACGCCGTGGCCGCTGACGACGACGCGGCGGATCCGGCCGCCGTCCTGGTCGTCGAGGATGTCGTGCCGCAGGACGACGAGGCGCGGGTGGTCGGTGACGAGACCGAAGACGGTGGTGTCGCGGACGACGGGGTCGACGGTGGCGAGGACGACGAGGGGCAGGGGTGCGGTCATGGCGACGGCTCTCTCATGCTCGGGCGGCTTCTCGGTCGGGGTGGACGGGTGCCACCGTACACGTTGACGGGAATGATTCTCACTATCTAGTGTCGCCGTCATGTCCGCTCACTGCCAGGTCCTCGGGACCTCCCCCGGGTTCGGCCATGCCGTGTCCCACTCGCATCGCCGAACGAAGCGCCGCTGGAACCCCAACATCCAGCAGCGCACGTACTACGTGCCGTCGCTGCGCCGCCGCGTGACCCTCACGGTCTCCGCGCGCGGCATCAAGACCATCGACAAGCAGGGCATCGACGTCGTCGTCGCCCGGATCCTCGCCCGCGGGGAGAAGCTGCGATGAGCACCAAGCGCGCCGACCTGCGACCCGTCATCAAGCTCCGGTCCACCGCCGGCACCGGGTTCACGTACGTCACCCGCAAGAACCGCCGCAACGACCCCGACCGGCTCGTGCTGCGCAAGTTCGACCCCGTCGTGCGCCGGCACGTCGACTTCCGCGAGGAGCGCTGACATGGCCAAGACCAGCAAGATCGCCCGCGACGCCCAGCGGCGGGAGGTCGTCGCCCGGTACGCCGAGCGGCGCGCCGCGCTCAAGAAGGCGTCCGTCGACCCGCACCGCACCGCGGCCGAGCGCGCCGAGGCCATGGCGGCGCTGCACGCGCTGCCGCGCGACGCCTCGCCCGTCCGGCTGCGCAACCGCGACGCCGTCGACGGCCGCCCACGCGCGCACCTGAGGAAGTTCGGGCTGTCCCGCACCCGGCTGCGCGAGCTCGCGCACCGCGGCGAGCTGCCCGGCGTCACGAAGTCCAGCTGGTGAGCGCATCACGCCGCACACCCGAGAGGAGCACCCCCGCATGAAGAAGGACCTCCACCCCGACTACCACCCGGTCGTCTTCCGCGACGCGTCTGCCGACTTCGCGTTCCTCACGCGCTCCACGGCGACGTCCGCGAAGACCGTCGCGTGGACCGACGGCCGGACCTACCCCGTGATCGACGTCGAGATCTCCTCGGCGAGCCACCCCTTCTACACCGGCACCGCGCGCGTCGTGGACACCGCGGGCCGCGTCGAGAAGTTCCGCCGCCGGTACGGCCGTACGGGCGCGACGACCGCCGCTGCCGACGAGGAGTCCCGATGAAGGTCCGCGCGTCGCTCGCGTCGCTCAAGAAGAAGGACGGGTCGATCGTCGTGCGCCGCCGCGGCAAGACCTACGTCATCAACAAGCGCAACCCGCGGTGGAAGGCGAGGCAGGGCTGATGGCCGTCCCGAAGCGGCGCCTGAGCCGCGCCCGGACCCGCGCCCGTCGCGCGCAGTGGAAGGCCGAGCCCGCGACCGTGGTCCCGGTCACCGTCGACGGCCGCACGGTCCACGTCCCGCGCCGCCTGGTGCGCGCCGTGCAGCGCGGCCTGCTCCGGTTCGACGCCTGACCCGGGTGCGGCTCGGCGAGGATGGGGGCGTGCACCGACCCACCCGGACGCTCGCCGCCCTCGCCGTCGTCGTCGGGCGGGCCGCCTGCTCCCCAGGCTCCGCCGCGCCCGACCGCGAGCCGGACGTGACCGCGGTGCAGGTCGTCGGCTGAGCGGCCCGCCGGCGCGATTCAGCAGCGCGCCGCGCCGCTCTCCGCCGGCTGAGCGAGCCCGTCCCGCACGTCGTCCGCCTCCGGCGACGGGTGCGGGGCAGGCAGCGCGTCGACGTCCGCGACGACCGCCTCCATGACGGCCGACCCCTCGGCGGGCCCCTCGAGGACGAGCGTCGTCGGGACGTCGCCGGCGCCGGTCACAGGCTGCCGGCCGAGCTGGCGGTGCGCGGCGAGGTACGCGGGCACGAGCAGGACGATCGCGCCGATCCACGCCAGCGGGTTGCCCCACACGACGCCGTCGTACCCGTAGGACGCCCCGAGGACGACCGCGGCGCCGACGCGGCAGACGAGCTCGATCACGCCGGTCATCGTCGGGACGACCGTCTGCCCGAGGCCCTGCAGCGCGCCGCGCAGGATGAACAGCGCGCCGAGCACGGTGTAGAGCGCGCCGTTGACGAGGAGCAGGTGCGCGGCCATGTCGACGACCTGCTGCTCGCCCGCACCGACGAACAGGGCGACGATCGGCCCGCCCGCGGCGACGAGCACGACGCCGAGCACCGCGGCACCCGCGACGGCGATCCAGACGCCCTGCACGACGCCGCGCCGGATCCGGTCGGGACGCCCGCCGCCGAGGTTCTGCGCGACGAACATCGACACGGCCAGCCCGAGCGAGGCGAGCAGGGCGACGGCGAGGCCGTCGACGCGCGCGGCGGTCGTGTAGGCGGCGACCGCGTCGGACCCGAGCTCGTTGAGGCGCACCTGCACGGCGAGCGTGCCGATCGCGATGATCGACGCCTGGAAGCCCATCGGGAGGCCGAGCCGCAGGTGCGTGCCGAGCTCCTCGCGGGTGACGTGCCAGTCCTCGCGGTGCACGTGCAGGACGGGCACGCGGCGACGGACGTAGTCGAGGCACAGCGCGACGGACACGCCCTGCGAGAGGACCGTCGAGAGCGCCGCGCCGCCGACGCCCCAGTCGAGCCAGCCGACGGCCGCGACGACGAGCACGATGTTGAGCACGCACGACACGGTGAGGAACACCAGGGGCGTGCGGGAGTCGCCGATGGCGCGGATGACGGCCGACAGGAAGTTGAAGAACATCATCGTGCTGCCGCCGAGGAAGCTGATGACGGCGAACGTCGTCGCCTGCGGCAGCAGCTCCTCGGGCGTCTGCAGCAGGCGCAGCGCGGGACCGGCGAGCAGCGGCGCGCCGACGGTGAGCAGCAGGCTCGTGGCGGCCGTCAGGACTGCGCCCGCGGCGACGGAGCGTCGCACGGCCCGGTGGTCGCCTGCGCCGAACGCCTGCGCGGTGGGGATCGCGAAGCCGTTCGTCAGGCCCCACGCGAACCCGAGCAGCAGGAACAGCAGCGAGCCCGTCGCACCGACGGCGGCGAGCGCGTCGACGCCCAGGACGCGGCCGACGACCATCGCGTCGGCGGCCTGGTAGAGCTGCTGGACGACGTTGCCGACGAGCAGCGGGACGGCGAAGAGGAGGATGACGCGCCAGGGGCGACCGGCGGTGAGGACCTTGGGCACAGCGATTCCCGGAGAGCTGGTGGGCGGGTTGGAGGACGTGCGCGGTGGTCGGGTCGTGCCGGTCGCGTCGTCCTTCGATCGTATCGATTCGAATCGGCGGGACGCGAGCCTTTTCCGCACGTGAGGTATGCGCTTGCCCACATCTCACCCGTTCCGGTGGCGCCACCTCCGGACACTTGTGGCGAACCACCCCTCCGGGTGCGGGCGTCAGGCGCTCACGCCCCCGCCGCTCGCAACGCCGGCCGGCCGCGGCCCGGGACTCAGCCTGTCGTGTAGGCCGCGAGCTGCGAGTCGACCAGCCAGTCCGTGTCGACCACGTGGTCGGCGTCGAGCTCGGCGTCCGTGACCAGCAGCCACCGGTCGGCGGACGCGCCGTCGTTCCACGTGACGTCGAGGTTGAGCCACGCGCCGTCGACCTTCGCACGGCTCCACTCGTGCCCGACCCCGTCGGCGCGCGAGCGCCCGGTGACGTTGACCGCCTCGATCCCCGCCTCCAGCGCGAGCGCCTGGAACGCGACCGAGTACGACACGCACACGCCCGCGCCGTCGAGCAGGACGCCCTCGGCCGACCACGCCCGCTCGAACCCGGCGGTGCTGTTCTGCGCCTCGACCTGCGCCCACGCGGTGTGGTGGTAGTCGGCGTTCGCGACGAGCCAGTCGTTGATCGCGCGGACCGTGTCGCGCTGCGACGGCTTCGTCCCGATGCGCGCCACGACGTCCTCGACCTGCACCTTCAGCGCAGCCTGGTCGGCCCGGTAGGTGTCCAGGTCGGTGAACGCGACCGGCTGCCCGTACAGGACGCGGGTCGACTGGCTGTAGGACACGTTCCACAGGCCCAGCAGGTACGGGTTCTGAGTGACGACCTCGCCGATGACGTCGTCGATGTCGACGCCCGTCCCGCTCACCCGGCTGCCGGGCTCGAAGAAGTCGGCGAGCGACACCTTGAAGTTGCCCGCGACGAAGTTCGTCGCGATGAACCGGCCCAGGTCGGTCGTCGCGAACACCGGGTACGGGACGTCGGGCAGGGTGCTCGACGTCTCGCCGCCGCCCACGAGGTCCGGGGTGACGTAGGAGTACAGGCTCATCCCGCCGGTGTTGGCGCGCAGCGCGAGCGAGCGCGCGTTGATCTCCGCCAGCGCCGCCTGCGCGGCCTCGACGCTCGCCGCCGTGAACGCCACGGTGTCGACGACGGTGGACCCGAGCACCGAGAACGTCGTCTCGTACCCGCCGAACCTCTCCGTCACCGACCCGACGGCGTACTCGACGCTGCCCACGGTCGTCGACCCGTCCGCCATCGTCACCGGCACCTGGTCCGGCAGGTCCGCGACGTCCCGCGTCCGCCCGACCATGACCTCCCGCAGCGCGTACCCGGCGACCTTCACGGGCAGACCCGCGCTGACGTCGCGCTGGTTGACGAGCGCGACCGCGCTCGGGACGTCGTCGGCCGTCATCGCGACCACGCCGTACAGGGCCGTCCGCGCGCTGTACGGACCACGGTCCGCGAAGTCCGGGTCGCGCGCCTCGTCCTCGGAGTTGCCGACGTAGGACACGAACGCGCTGTTGCGCCCCATCCACTCCTCCGTCGGGACGTCGGACGCCGCGATCTGCGTCCCGTCCGTCGTCGCGAGGACCTCCACCCGCGACGACGTCCCGTACTCCTGCTCGTGCGCGCCGTAGCCCAGGCTCACCAGGACGTACCGCGTCGCACCCTCGACCGCGTTCCACCGGAACACCCCGTCGCCGCCGTCGCGCGCCTCGTACGTCGCGACCGGCGAGTCGAGCTCCGCCTTCGGCGTGAACAGGCTGACCACCGGCTCGGGCAGCACCTCACCCGTCGCGAGGTCCTTCTTGACCGCCAGGTAGTACCGGTCGAACAGCCCCCACTCGCCGTTCTGGTTGATCTGCAGCTCGTAGCCGTCGCCGTCCTCGGCGATCTTGCCGATCGAGAACGACGACGGGCTGACGCTGAGCTGCCCCCGGAACTCGTACGACGACACGTCCGGCGCCGGCATCGTCAGCTGCGGGTCCAGGTACACCTCGACGATCTCGCCCAGGTCGTCGTCCTCCCCGACCGGGAAGCCCACGTCGAACAGGAACTCCTGGTCGCGGTCCACCCCGACGAACACGTTCGCGAACTCGCGGTCCTCCGCGCCCGGGCCCGCCTTCGAGGCGTCGATCCGCACCGCACCGACGTGCAGCAGCTCGCCCATGAGGCTCGCGCCGCTCATCGCGACGGCCACGACGACGACCGCCGCGACCGCGGCCCCGATCCCGCCGAACACCCACGCGAGGGTCCGCTTCCGCGACTTCTTCGGCGCCTGCTGCTGCGCGGGCGGGACGTGGTGCGGGGCGGCGCCCTGGGTCGGGGCGACGTGCGGCTCGTCGAGACCCTTGCGGATCTCCGCGACCATCTCCTGCGCCGTCCACCCGTGCGCCGCCGCCGAGCGCAGCCACGAGTCCTGCACGTCCGCGGGCCAGCCCATCTGCGCGGCCCACCGCCGGAACCCGTCGACCGCCTCGTCGCTCCACCCATACCCCAACGCGATCGGCCGCTCGTCCCCAGTCACGGGGAACGATTGTCCCGGACCCCGCCTGGGCCTCTGACCAGCACCGCGACGCCGAGACCTCGGTCACCCCGACTCGCCGACACCACCACCCGTTCGGCCCAGCGAGACCCGTGGGCCGCACCGACGCGGGCACCGCGAGACGTGGTCGAGCTTGCTACGCCCGGCAGGTCGGAATGAGAGCAGAGCAAACTCCTCGCGGCGCCTCTCAGGCCTGCCCCGTCATGCTCGGCCCGGACGGCGCCGGACCTGATGCCGTGGGCGGTCGTCGGGTCTAGGCCAGCGGCGTGAGCACGGCCTCGACACCCGACGGCAGCAGGAACCACCCGAGGAACTCCACGCCCTCGTCGGTCGCGTCGAACGCCTCGATCCGCTCGTCGCCCGGCTCGTGGAAGACGTCCCCGACGCCGAGCCGCACGCGCGGGCCGTCCCCGACCTGGAAGTCGACGGACCCGGACACGACGACCCCGAACACCGGGCCGTTGTGCACGTGCGGCCCCGCGACGAGCCCGGGCGCCAGGGTGATGCGCCGGACCTCGACGTGCCCGGTACGGAACTCTGCGGGGAGCTCGTGGTCGGCGAGGACGACGCGCGTGACGGGAGACTCGGTCATGACCCCATCGTCGCAGGTCAGACGATGCCGTCCCCGGCGAGCGCGTCGGTGAGCAGCGCGACGAGGGTCTCGAGCTGGACGTCGGTCGACGACGGCAGGTCCTCCTCCGCGGCACCGTCCAGCGCCCGGGCGGCGAGGCCCGACTTGCTGTCGATGAGCTCGGCGATCTTGGCGTCGATGGTCTGCGCGGCGATGATCCGCCACGCGGTGACGGGCTCGCTCTGGCCGATGCGGTGGATCCTGTCGATGGCCTGGGTCTGCTCGGCGTCGGTCCAGGAGAGCTCGGCGAGCACCAGGTTGGACGCGACCTGCAGGTTCAGCCCGACGCCGGCGGCCAGGAGCGAGCAGACGGCGATCGACACCTCGGGGTCGTCGACGAACGCCTTGACGTTCTTGTCGCGCACCCGGGTCGTCTGGTCGCCGCGGATCGAGGCGTACCGGATGCCACGCTCGGCGAACGTCTGCTCGGCCTGGTCCATCACGTCGACGTGCTTCGCGAAGAACACGACCTTGCCGACGTTGCGCGCGAGCTGCGCGGCGTAGTCGGCGGCCAGCCCGGCCTTCGCCTGGCCGATGCGCCGGACCATCGTGAAGACGTTCTCGCCGCCCGCCTTGGAGCTCGAGTCCTTGAGCTCCGCCTGCGCGACCCGGCGCGCGAGGTCGTGGTCGATCTCCCCGACGGCACTGTCGCCGCGGGCCTCGAGCGCCGCCCGGTACCGCCCGACGAGCCGCTCGGCGAGCGCCGCCTCCGCGGCACGGATCGACCGGCCGATCGCACCGTCGAGCTCGACGGGCAGGTCCGCGACCCGGCGGGCGGGGATGTCGGCGACGACGTCGACCTTGCGCCGGCGCACGATCCCCATGTCGATCACGCTGGCCCGCGCGGACGCCGAGAACCCCGGGTCGGCGGGCGTCAGCCCGGTCTCCTCCAGGGACGAGAGCAGCGTGCCGAGCGGCTTCGTGTCGTCGATCCAGCCGAGGTACTGCCAGATCGCCCGGAAGTCCTCGATGTCGTTGATCAGCGGGGTTCCGGTGAGCGCCATGAGCAGCGGCCGGGACGTGCGCGTGCGGATCCGCTCCGACAGCGCCAGCACGTGCTGCGAGCGCTGCGACGACTTGTTCTTGATGAAGTGCGCCTCGTCGACGACCATCCCGCGGAAGCCCAGGTCACCGAGCCACCCGACGTGCCGGTCCAGCAGCTCGTAGTTGACGATGACGACGTCCGCGAACCCGTCGACCTGCTCCCCGTCGCCGTGCACGACGGTCGCGCGACGCTGCGGCGTCCACATCCCGACCTCGTGCGCCCAGTTCGTCTTGACGACGTTCGGCACGACGACCAGCAGCGGGTACGCGTCGGCCACCTGCGCGGCGAGCAGCGCCTGCGCCGTCTTGCCGAGCCCGGGCTCGTCGGCGAGCAGGAACGTGCGGTGCCCGCGCGCCGCCGCCGCGACGACTCGCGCCTGGTGCCGCATGAGCTCCCGTCCCAACGGCGCCGACGCCGTCCGGACGTCGGGCAGCGCCATGCATGCCGGCGCACCCGTCGCCGCGACCTCGAACGACCGGAACAGCGGCTCGAGCAGCTCCCACCCGGCCAGCCGACCCGCCCGCGCCGACGCACGCGCCGCCGCAGCCTCGTAGTCCGGCGCCAGGAACGGGTTCGCCATCTGCCGCGAGATGACCGATCGCGGCACGACCTGGTTCTTCGCCGGCGGCGGCGTGGTCGGCGGCGCGGGCTCGGGCTCCTCGGGCGGCTCCAGACCGCCCTTGCGCATGATCGTCGCCTTGTACGCCCGCGCCGCGTCCGACACCCGGGCGTCCTCCGCGAGCAGCGTCAGCAGGGACGTGTCCCGCGCCGCGATCCTCGCGAGCAGCGTCGCGACCCCGTCGAGCCGCTTGAGCTCCTCGGTCCGCTTCGCCGCGCTCAGGCCGGTGTCAGCCATCACGCGGGCCCGCTCCTCGCGGACCAGCAGCGCCACGACCTGGAACTTCGTGCGCACGGCCGCGGTCGACGGCGGGCGCCGGACGGCGTCGTCGACGTCGCGCGCGACCGCAGCGAGCACCGGGATGATCCCCTGCTCCGAGGGCCGCCCGGTGCGGCGGCGCTGACCGCCCGTGTCCGGACGCGCGCGACCGGACCGGCCCTGGCCGCCTGCTCGTGCCACTTCTCCTCCTTCGAGCACTACCACCGTCGCCGCACGCCACGACGCCACGCCCGGGCCGCCCGTCAACCGGACGGACGTCGGCCGCCGCTTCCCCGGGCCGCTTCGGCGGGCCGGGTCACGGCGCTCGGACGCTGCGCCAGCCCGCGCACGGAGCTGGCGGCGGGGCGCGCCGACTCGGCAGCGCCACGTCATGCCCGTGGCTCGCACGGCCGGCCGTCGCCGATCATCCTCTGATCCACGGGTCCTGGCCGTCGACACGCGAGGGCAGTCGCCACTGTACGTCGCCGGTGGCGCGCCATGGGTCGCGTCGGTGATCTGTCGACCGAGAACGGAGAGCACGGACGCCCCCGACCAAGCCGCCGTCCGCCTGATCATCAGCGCGGGCCCGTGCTGACGAGAGCGTCATCAGTAGCCGTGTGGGTGAATCGTGGCTCGCGTCGCCAAGCCGCAGAGCCTCAGGGTGGCGTTCCAGATGGAACGCGCGTACGTTACGGAACGCTGTAGAGGACGTACAGAGCGTACATCGTCGCTATCGCACACCATCCAACCACTGGAGCCGTCGTGTCCGTGCTGGAACTGCCCGCCACCGAAGCGCGCGCACGATTCAAGGACGTCCTGGACGCCGCCGAGGGAGGTCGTGCCACATCGATCGTTCGCGACCGGGTGCACTTCGCCCTCGTTGACGGCGAGCGACTCCGGTCTGCCCTCGTGCAACTTGTCGAAGCAGACGCGCGTCTCGTCGCAGAGGCTGGCGGTTGGTCGGCGTTCCTCGTCGGACGGCCGATCTCCGGATCTGGCAACACGGTCGAAGAGGCGCTCGACGACCTGATCGTCGCCGTGCGCGAGTACGCCGAGGACTTCAACGACCATCTCTCGACCGTCCCCAACCACGCGGCCAACTGGCAGTTTGTCCAGCTGGTCGCGCTGTCCGACGACGATCATCTCCGCGAGTGGCTCGTGGCAGACGCGTCGCGCCAGATCGACACTCCCGTTCGGTGAGCGCCGGCCGGCGAATCGGCGCGCGCGACGACCATGAGCGGTTCTGCGAGGTCGAGCGTTGGGAGCCAGCCCGTACCGCTCGTGGAAAGCGCACCGGCCACCACGCGACATACGAGCTCGCCCTGCCAGACGGTCGAGTACTACGCACCCGGATCTCACGCCCCGTCGACGCCACGACTTACGGCGTGAGCCTCTGGGACCACATCCTTCGAGACCAGCTGGAGGTGACCGAAGACGAGTTCTGGACGTGCGTGAAGGACCGGCGACCCCCGGATCGTTCGCCCGCGCCGACCGCACCCGCGAACGCTCTGCCACTCGGACTCGTCCTGACCCTCAAGCGGGAGCTCGGGTTGAGCGAGGGCGAGCTCCAGACCATCACCAAGGACGACGCTGTCGCTCGCCTCAACGAGCACTGGGCGCAGGGGTAACCCGTGCGCGAAGCCCAGCGACGCTCACCACGGACTGGAAGCGTGCGCTTCACAGCGCCACAGTGCCAAGGCCGCAAGGCGGGCACGCCAAATGGTCGCGAAGGGTGACCCCGGCGTTCGTCGGCGAGCGCGCCTGAGTGAGCGGCTCCGACCCGCAACAACACTGTGCGCCTGGGCAGATTCGAACTGCCGACACCCGCTTTAGGAGTTCGATCTTGGTCTGTGGATAACGCGCTGACCTGCGGGAATACATGCGGGTAGTTCGTTGTAAGACCCCGTTCCGCGGTGCTCGCTGACCACACGCTGACCACGCGGGGGGCAACGTCCCATCGAGCGCGTGGATGCTCGATCGCCATACCGGAACGTCGCCGCGTCCCGATGGCATCGCGCCAATCGCTCGCTATCCAGTGCGTCACCATGCCTAGCCGTCCGGCGTGGCGCCCTCGGGCCAATCCCAGGGGCGGCATGATCGACACTCGATGAGGACTGCAGCGTCGCTTCGCTGCCGGGCAACGACATCGGAAGGCCAGCCGCGGGCGAGAGCATGCTCCATGAGTGATCGGACGGACACATGAGGCTTGACTCGCTGCGGGGGTACCTTCTGGAGGAAGCCCTGGCCTTCCTCCTCCGCGCCTCCGGATACGAGCTCCTCACGAGAGCTGAAGACGACCCGGTTGAACTAGTCGCGAAGGCCAACGGTCTGAACGTGCGCGGCCGCGGCGCGGACCATCAGGCCGACGTACTCGGACAGCTCGCCTGGACACCCGCGTTTTCCAGACCGCTGCGATTATTCGTCGAGGCCAAGTACCGGCGCAACCCGATCGGCGTCGAAGAAATGCGACAAGCTGTCGGCATCCTGCAGGACCTGAACAGTCGGTATTCGCGGCGAGACTCAGGAGGGCCCCTCGTCCGCCGCTACTCGTACCGCTACGCGATATTCTCGACTTCCGGCTTCAGCCGGCCCGCTGCCGACTACGCTCTCGCGCACGAACTGTCGATTGTCGACCTTCGAGTCGGCGCATTTCACCCGATGGTCGAGGCGATCCGCCTGTTGGCCTCCGACGTGAACTCTGCCATGCCGGACGGCCGTCGGCCTGGCATTGTTTCGAGCGTGGCTCTCCGGGCGACCCTCCGGACGCTCCTCGGCACGAATACCGTCGAGCTCGAGCCAGATTGGCCCGAGCGATGGGATTCGCCTAGCACCCAGGAAGGCTTGGCAGTTCAGACCCTGCTCCGCATACCTGAGCAATCGCGGGGGAACCTGGCCGAGGACGACATCCTCCCACTTGTCCAAGCGTGCACACCTCTGGCCCATTGGATCGCACACGAACAGCCGATCGTGGTCGGAGCTCCGGAAGCGCCCTTCTTCCTCGCGATGCGGCCTGATTCCTGGACGGACTTCGTCGCATACGTCCGTCAGCACGGCGACCACGGCGTACACGCCGAAGCGCACATCCAAGGCGATCGCGTCCTGGTGAGCCTTCGCCCGCAGGAGGGCCCGGGCGCTTACGCTTTGAGGTTCTCGTTGCCGTATGAGGTGGAGCAGTACATCCTAGGTGGCGACAACACATCCCGGAGGCTTCGAGAGCTGAAGCGTGCGGCTCTCGCTCACGTCACAGCAAGCGTCCGAGACAGAGGTCAGGACCGTCTGGTCCGTCTGTACTACGTCCCAAGACCGGAGACGTCGTGGTGACCACGGCGTCCTCGTGGGCGTAGCGCGGCTCACTGACGCAAACCGCCGAAATGCATGGATCAGGGGCGGATTCGGGCCCCCGAGACGGGCAGGGATCCTGGCCGCACGGCTCAAGCACCCTTGCAGACTCTCTTGACGCGAAGCTCGACTCCGCCTCCTCGTCAGCGTTCAGGAGCACCACGTCAGCGCGGACACGGAGCCGAACGTGCACCAGGTTCGCCAAAGCTGCTCGGGCCGCTAGCGCCTCGGAAACGAGCCCTTTCGGATAGACCAGCAGCAGGTCGACATCGTCGACGCTCGGTTCACCTATCCCAGTCCGACACCGCATCGATCCTTGGCAACGCGAGGAACTGCCGAAGACTAGAACGGCCCATGAATCAGGAACTGTTACGTTGGCGCAGTCTCTCACGCTCGCGAGGAGGCAGGTATTCGAGGAAGGCTGCACCATCATGATAGACCGCACCTAGGAGCTCTGTTGCCTTGAAGAGGCCCACTCCGCGCTCCTTGGCAGACTCCTTTGCTTCAGCGGAGTAGTGGTTGTAGTCCATTGTCGACACGATGCAGGTCGTCTCCGGAGCAAGCGCAAGGATCTCGTCGACGTCAGCCACGCCCAACTCATACTGATTTGTGATGTAGGCGTGGATGGTGGACTTACCATCGCGCAAGACCGTCATCCTGAAATCGTCGGCGAACTCGACCGAGTCAACAACGGGGCGCTCCATCAAGCGCTTCTCTAGGTACGCCCTGTGCTCGGGCCGGGGTCGCTTTTCATAGTAGCCTTGTTCCGCCATCTCACGCTCCTGGAAGTAGGATCTCGTTCATTTCGGCTGGGAACCGCGGTGCAAATTTGTTGACGACTCCTCCAAGATGTCGCTCTTCGAGGCCGCGCGCGTGGAGTCGGAAGGCAGCCACAACTCGGCGCTCGGATGGCTCGAGGAGATCGGTATTGGCATCGAGCAGGCGCAACAGGCGCGAGTTGTTTGGTATCACCTGCCGAACTACCTCCCGCTGCCATGCCAGAGGTGCGTCTGGCTGGAGGGTCCGCGCGGCGTCTGACTCGGGTCCGTAGGTTTCCCAGACCGCTCGGTTCTCAAGCAGGAGAGTCTCAACTTCCCGGCGCAAAGAATCGCGATCGTCGAAGCGTCTCACACCCCAAATGGCAGCGACTCTTGATTCGTGCTCGCTCTTCCACGCTTCGAGGGTCGCGACAGCGAAGCGGTCGGGCGCCCTGTCCACTACGACGTGGCAAGTCGGGCACAGAAGGAGCAGGTTCGCCGGCGAAACGAGTTCCTGATGCGTCGCCGCCGGATCGGCACGCGGCCCCGTCGGGCTAGCCGCGATGATGTGGGCTACCTGAGCGAGCTTGACCGCGCTCCCGTCTTCAAACTCGTGCCACAGGAAGCCCGTTGGGCAGTCCGGCTTGTAGCAGAAGCCCGCTCCGGCGGCCACGAGCCGGACGACAGTGTCTCTCGGAATGCCCCGCCCCCTCCGCCGCGAGCGCGCGGCATCGCACTCGAGGGTGATCAGGTCCTTGGACATGGACGAACCTTCTCACCGTATGGCGGCCGGTGAGGCCCGGACGAGCAGCGAGATGCAAGAGGAGTCGCCGCCCGTCATCGGCTCTCGGCAGGTAGCCAAGTAGTGAGCACCCGGTCGGGCCGCGACCGCTTCTCTCGACGCGTCCTCGGGCGCCGCAGTAGCACTCAAGGTCCGTGGCTGTGCCGACGTTGTCGTCTCGGCGGCGCTCCGTGGCGTGGACGATGAGGAGGTCTGCCCTGCGTCGCCCTCACCGAAAACGGCGGTGCGGAGTCATCTAATGCCGTCCTCGTCGGTACGCGACGACGGCGGCGCAGGAGATGGCAAGCTCCGGCACGGCGTCGCTCCTTCGGGCGGTCGGCACCAGTGCGGGACTTCGACAGCGCTCGCGCCTCGACTAACCAGTACCTCCGGCTGGTCTGGGTTGTAGGCGGCCTCGACCCAGACCTGGGAGAGGTAGTGGTCGCCCTGCACCCGGCCGCACTGCCAGCAGGAGAACGCCATGTATGTTTTGCCCGCCTCCTCCGAGGCCCGCGATGACAGACCGGCCATCGCAGGCCAGCGGAGGTCCTTGATGCGAGCGGCGACCGCCGCGCGGATGTCTTGCGCCTGCTCCCGCTTGGTTTCGGCATGGGCATGCTCGACCAGCCGCACGGCGTCTGCGTCGGCCCACCGCCCACACGCACCGACGGTGTGTTCGCCGACGACTCGCCAGAGGGATATCCGGGCGCTGCAGCTCCAGCACGCTCGCCGAGCCAGAACCACGCGAAGCACCCGTTCCCCACTGATCTGCGCCCGCAGGACGATCCTTCCTGACAGGAGGTCCGTCACCGCCTCTTCGAGCGAGCACATGCGATCGAGAAGGACGCTGAACTGCTGCCCCTCGGTCTCCACGAGCCGCGCCTGCGGCGCGCGCGGGTCCGGCACCGCAAGCGGGTCTGGCTCCCAATCTCCGCGCGGCGGGAGTGGATAACGGGTGAGCCACAACACGCGGCATCCGTCAGCCGTCCGCCTGAGGCTTCGCGTTCGGTAGTCGGTGTCCTCTTCGCGTGCGAGTTGCACCTCGAAGTTCAGTCGAACACCCGTGGGAGAGGTGGTCAGGACGTCTGCTTGGTAACCGGGGCCGGGAACCTCCGGCTCGGCCTGCCAGCCGGCAGCCCGCGCCGCGGCGATGATCAGCGCCTTCGCCTGCATGTGTGCGGCCGACTCGTCGCCGTGCGCGCCGCAACCACCCGCCCCCGGCGCATGCGCGAAGTGCCGCAAGCCTCGACGGGACGTGCGGAGGTAGGCGGCTGAGGCGCAGGCAGGGAATCGGAGAGCGCCGCCGCGGGATCTCAACCGCAGCGCATCCCAGGCGTCATCGTCCAGATCGATCGACACCACTCGTGCGCCATCGACTTCGGCCACCAGCGGCATCCGAAGGCTCCCTCCCACGAAGAGGGTACGAAGAGGGCAGCGCTGTTGACAGGCCCGCTCCCCCGGACGGCCTAGACCAGGAGACCTCGAGCGGCCTTTCGACCCTCGTGGATGTCTCGCTCGGCTCGGTGTACGACGCGACGGCTGAGCCCCGACATGGCGGAGCGCTGACTTTGGTCAGATCTCCCGTGAAGCCTCACGTTGGTAATGCCGCTGGCACACCTCTTCCTGAACGCCGTCGCGGCGGCAGGTGCGCATCTTCTCCCCCGGTGCCGCACACCTGCAGGTAGCGACGGAGTCGCGAGGGAGGTGGTGCCGGTGATGTCGATGCACAAGCTGACGGCTGGGGACGGCTACGCCTACCTGACCCGGCACGTCGCCGCGGGCGACGCTGGCCTCGACGCCGGGGCGTCGCTCACCGCGTACTACGAGCGGACCGGCAGCCCGGCCGGGCGCTGGTACGGCGAGGGACTCGCCTGGCCTCGGCGACGCCGCGCGGCGCCTCCGAGCGGGCGACGTCGTCACCGAGGCGGCGATGACGGCCGTGTTCCGTGATGGCATCGACCCACTGACCGATGACGCGCTAGGGCGGCCCTATAGCCGGTTCGATGACGGGAAGCGTCACGCAGTGGTGGGGTTCGACCTGACGTTCACGGCGCCGAAGTCAGTCTCGGTGCTGTGGGCGCTGGCCGATGACGCGACACGCGTCATCGTCTATGACGCGCACCGGGCGGCGCTGGCGTCCTCGCTGGAGTTCGTCGAGCACCGCGTCATCCGCACGCGCATCGGCGAGGCAGGGCGTCATCAGGTCCGCACCCGCGGCATGGTCGCCGCGGCGTTCGACCACTGGGACACCCGAGCCGGTGACCCGAACCTGCACACCCACGTCGTCATCGCGAACAAGGTCCAGGGCCTCGACGGTGCGTGGCGCAGCCTGGACGGCCGGACGGTGCACGCGGCGGTCGTCACCGTGTCCGAGCTCTATGACGCGCTGCTGGCGGACGAGCTGGCTCGCCGCCTGCCGGTCGAGTGGTCGATGCGCGACCGCGGCCCCCGCCGCAACCCCGCGTTCGAGGTCGACAGGATCGGCGACGACCTGCTCGCACACTTTTCGACCCGCGCAGAGGCGATCCACTGCGCCGAGCAGGAGTGGCTCGCCCGGTTCGAGGCCGCCCACGGCCGGGCACCTACGCGGGTGGAAGCCACCCGAGCGCGCCAGCACCTGACCCGGGCGACGCGGCCGCCGAAGACGGTTCGGCCACTTGCGGACCTCCTGGCGGACTGGACGAATCGCGCCCGCGCGCTCACCGGGCTCGAGCCGCACGACCTGGCCGAGCGGGCCCTGGCCAGGCGCCTACGGGCGGGCGTTGCACGCGCACGACGTCGGCCCGGAGGTGCGCGCGGCGATGGTCGCCCAGGTGCTCGACGACGTGTCGACGCGGCGGTCGGTGTGGACGACGTGGAACCTCGGCGCCGCCGCCGTCCGCTCCTCCAAGCTGCTGCGGATGGCGTCGCCCGAGGAGCGGCGTGCCCTGCTCAGCGCCATCACCTCCGAGGCCACAGCGGCGTGCGTGCAACTGGATGACAACCGCGACCCGGCCACCCGGAGGGTCGGCGAGTCGCTGTACACCTCGACCGAATTGCTTGTTGCAGAGAAGGTGCTCATCGACGCCGCCGAGGCCGACGGCTTCCCGCATCGGGCGCGCGCCATGCTCGGACAGCCGGCACTGCGCACCGAGCAGCACCTCGGCGCCCTTGCAGCCGACCAACGCGCGGCCGCCGAAGCCGTCGTCACCTCCGGTCGACTCCTCGACGTGCTGGTCGGCCCGGCAGGCTCCGGAAAGACGTCAACCCTGGCCGCGCTCACGACGTTCTGGGGCCGCGGTATCGGACCCGTCGTCGGCCTGGCGCCGTCGGCCACCGCAGCTCGGGCGCTCGCCGAGTCGCTGGGGATCCCGTGCGAGACGACGGCCAAGTGGCTGCACGAGTCCACGGGCGACGGCGGCACGGCCCGCGCACTCCGGTACGCCGACGCCATCGCCCGCGAGGCGGCGGGCGACTTCCGCGAGATGCGCGCGGCGCGGGAGGAGCAGTGGCGGGTGCGCGCCGAGCAGGACAAGTGGCGGTTCTCCCCCGGGCAGCTCGTCATCGTCGACGAAGCATCCCTTGCCGACACCCGCACGCTGGCGGCGATCGTCGAGCAGGCGCGAGCCGCGACCGCCAAAGTGCTGCTCGTCGGCGATCACTTGCAGCGCGGGTCCGTCGACGCCCGGCGGGGCGTTCGGCATGCTCGCCCGTCGCGGACCCACCGCCGAGCTCACCAGCCTCTGGCGGTTCAGCCAGCCGTGGGAGGCCCGCGCGAGCCTCGAGTTGCGCCGCGGGCACCCGGGCGCGCTCGACGCCTACGAGGCCCACGGCGCGATCAGCTCCGGCGACCACGACGCCATGCTCGACACCGCGATCAACGCCGTCACTACGGCCAGTGAGGAGGGCCGGGTCGCGGTACTGCAGTCGGTCGACAACCGGACCGTCCGCGAGCTCAATGCCCGGGTCCGCGCCGACCGCGTCACCATCGGCGACGTCGCCCGCTCCGGGGTGATACTGCACGACGGGCTGATCGCTGGCGTCGGCGATCGGATCGTCACCCGCCGCAACGACCGACGCCTGACCACCGCCGACGGGTTCGTGCGCAACGGCGCCCTGTGGGACGTCACCGCCGTCCTGCCCGACGGATCCCTGCGCGCCCGCCCCACCAGCCACGACGACGCGCCCACCGTCCGGCTCCCCACCGAGTACGTGGCCGAGCACGTCGAGCTCGGCTACGCCACGACCATCGCCCGCACGCAGGGCATGACCGTCGACGAGACCCACACCATCGCCACCCCCGGCATGGGCCGCGAGGACCTGTACGTCGCGATGAGCCGCGGCCGCCACGCGAACCGCACCTACGTCGTTGTCGACGGCGGCGACCCAGAGTGCCTGCCGGGCCAGGCGCCGCCATCGGGCCGGGAGGTGCTCGAGCGGATCCTCGCGACCAGCCACGCCGAGCCCAGCGCCACCGAGACCTGGGACGCATACCACCCCGGCCGGGCCGCGCCCCTCGTGCCGCCCGCGCGTCCACAGCAACCGTGGAGCGTCGTGCCTCCACAGCCCGCGCCGCACTACTGGACCGGAGTGCCGCCGTCGTCCGCCGATGGGCCTGTGCTCGGTCGCTGACCACCGCAACACCCAACCCAACAGAAGGAGAAGGTCATGACCACCACCGCACAGCACACCGTCCCCACCACCCCCGCCCGGCAGTACTACCGCGTGAAGGACGCCGCGCGGGTGCTCGGGGTGCCGCCCCGGACGCTGTACCACCTGGTCGAGCACGAGCAGATCCCGTACCGACGGCTCGGCACGGTGATCCTCCTCCCGGCGGCGTGGGTCGAGCGCGAGCCGACGATGCCGGTGAAGCGGCGCTGATGTCCGTCACCAGGCGGGCGCTTGCGTCAGGCAACGTGACCTGGCGCGCGAAGGTGTTCTTCGAGGGCCGGGTCATCGCGCAGCGGTCGTTCGGGCGCCGGGTCGATGCCAAGCGCTGGGAGGCCGACCAGCTCGCGAAGCTGGACGCCGGCTCGTGGATCGACCCGGCGCGCGGGCGGATGACGTTCGCGGCGCTGGCCGAGGAGTGGCAGGCCTCGCGTGGTCACCTGGCGGTGCGCAGCCAGGAGACCACGCGGTTCCTGCTGGACAAGTACGTGATCCCGGAGATCGGGGCGTACCCGATTTCCGGGATCTCGGCGGCCGACGTCGAGCGGGTGATGTCGGCGCTGACCGCGCGCGGGCTGGCGACGGCGACGCGGCGCCGGGCGCTGTCGATGATCCGGCTGGTGTTCGACTACGCGATCCGCGACCGGCGGCTGTCGGTGAACGTCGCGCGGATGGTCGCGCTGCCGCGCGGGGGGACCAAGCGCGAGCCGCGCTGGCTTCGGCCGGAGCAGCTTGGCCGACTCGTCATGGCGGTCCCGCCGCTGTGCCAGCCAGTCGTGCTGTTCCTCGGGACCACGGGGTGCCGGTTCTCGGAGATGGCGGCGCTGCGGGTAGACGACGTCGTGCAGACCCCGCACGGGCTTGGGGTTAGGGTCCACCGGGCCGCGACGCAGTCGAAGCGGACCAGCGGGGCGGTGTTCGGGCCGACCAAGACGCACCAGACGCGGACGGTGCCGGTGCCGGCGGCGCTGGACGAGTACGTGCGGACGCGGGTCGCGGGGACGGCTCCGGGCGGGTACCTGTTCCCGAGCCCGACCGGGGGCGTGTGGACAAACACCAACTTCCGGGCGCGGTCGGGGTGGATGGAGGCGACCCGGCGCGCGGGCGTGGAGGGAACGACGATCCACGACCTGCGACACACCGCGGCGTCGCTGCTCATCGCAGCCGGGGCGGACGTGAAGGCGGTGCAGGTGATCCTCGGACACTCGACGGCGACGATGACGATGGACCTGTACGGGCACCTGTTCAGCGAGGCGACGTGGCAGGCGATGGAGCGGTTGCCAGTGATCCCGGTGATGGAGGCGCCTCGGGCGATCGAGCGACTACGAAAGGACGCACCCGACGCGTTCGCCTAGGACGGGGGCGCCGCCGTGTGTCGGGCGTGCCTGCAAGTATTCGATCGTGGCGATCGATCCCTCCAACAAGCCCCGATGGGCCGACCCTGCCCGGGCAGACCTCCAGCCACTGACGGTCCACGAGGCGCTCTTCGAGGCACCAGATGGCCGTCGACTGAGGCTCGTGGCAGCAAGCCGCGAAGCGCTCGTCGCAACCGGCGCACAGCTTGACGCCATGGCGGGGCAGCTGCGGCCCGCTGAACCCGAAGAGTCACAGAGCACCCATGATCTAGACGAAGCCATCAGCTACGGAATCGCGGCATTGCACGACCTCGTGTGGGGGCATGACGCCTTCGACGTGATGATCTTGCTGCGCCAGTTCGTCATGCCTCCCGACCTTGCCCTCTGGAGAGAGAGCGAGACGAGCCCGCTTGACTCTTGGGCCGCAGTCGAAGTGGTGGGCTTGGTGCTGCTCGGACTCGGGTTGCCAACACGCGCCGCCACGTGCGCAGTCGACACTGCGTCCATCGTCGCGGACCTGGCCGCCACCGGAGCAACAATCGTCCAGCTCGCGACTATGCGCGGGCTCGTGCGCACGAGCTGGCGGGTCGACGGATCCTCCCAAACTCGAATGAGCGAACTCGCGTGGCGGCTTGCGAGCCACGAGATTTCCGTACGCGGACGTCAGTACCCTCAGATTGCTGCCGAGGTTAACGCGCGAGTCCTTCGCACGCCGAAGACAGACGCAGCTTTCGGCGATGTCTTAGGCTTTACCTATGACGACGTCCTCGCCGTCCGGGAAGCGCTCATCACCGTGGGTGGCGACCGGCTCGATGGGGTGCTCCAACAATTGCACCAGGCTTACCTGGCCGGTGGGCCGCCGAGCGAGGCGACGCGAGCTGCAGCGCACCTACTGTTTCGCACGCCCGCTGAACTGCAATTGGCTACGGCCAAGGAGGTCGCGCAAGCGGCCGGGCTGGATGTACGCGTCGCACAGGCTGTTTTGGATACCTTCAGTGCGCGACCCGACGGCCGCAGCTCCGAGGAGCTGGTTCGTCAGTTCTGCGAGGGACGCAACCCACTGGCCGGAAAGGCGATCCTGCACGCGCCCGGGCGCGGCTACCTCCCCCTTCCTGGGGCGATAGCCGAGGACGAGATCCGTCGGACCTGCGAGGCGCGTCTGAAGACGACATCGAGCTGGACTCGCTACGGCCGAGCCCGTGACCAGGCGGTCGAGAACCTGGTCTCGGCGACGATCGACACGATCCTCCGCAGCCGTGCCGTCATCCGCCAGAACGTTCGTTATCGCCACCGAGATGCCGATCACGATCTCTCGTCGACGTCCACGACGCACCAGCACGCGCCGGTGGCGGAGGCTGACGCGCTTGTCTTGCTGGATGGCGTTGCACTCTGCGTGGAAGTCAAAGCGGGCGATTTCAGGCTCAAGTCGCGCCAGGGCGGAGTACAGCAACTACACGGCGACGTGATGAAGACCATTGGCGAGGCGGCCGAGCAAGCCACGCGCCTACGCTCAATCATCGAGAATTACCGCGGCCTCTGGCTGGAGGACGGGACGTGGTTGGATCTCAGCAACGTGCACGAGACCCACTCCATCGTCGCGTGCCTCGACGACCTAGGGCCACTCGCCCTTGCGACGTCGGAGCTGGTTCAGGCCGGAGTTCTCACGCAGACGCAGTTGCCTTGGGTGGTGGGCGTCCACGACCTCCTAGTGTTCCAGCGCGTGCTCGATCGACCGGAGCACCTACTCACATACCTGCGTCGACGAACGAACCGCGATGCTGCGATGTGGATCACAGGGACGGACGAACTTGACATCCTCATGTGGTTCGTCGCTGGCGGCTTCTACTTCGAACCCGACCCCGACCGGATCTTCGCCCGGCATGCCAACTCCAAGCCTCCTACGACCAAGAAGCGACGTGAGTACGCGAACCAGGGGCGAACCCTCGTGGGGACCTTCACCGATCAGCTCGATGCCCATATGTACTTCGATGACGGCCTTTCGAGCCGACAGGTGGACTGCCCCCGTCGCGAGCCGATGCACGCGCAACTGGCCAAGATCTTCGACGCGATGGCGGCGGTCGGCGCACCGGGTTGGTGGCGAGCGGCCTCCGATATCGATAGCTACTCGGCGCAGGCTCAAGCTTCGACCGCTGGCGGTGTCGCACTCACGCTCGCGGCCGGCGCTGACGGCTCTTTTCATACCTTCGCGACGGGCGGCGCTGACGACACCGGGCGCTGGATCTACATCTTCGCCGCGGGCGCAGACACCCCGGCGAACCGGGAGCACCTGCGCCAGTACCTGGAGGCCAAGAAGCATCAGGAACATGCCGATCGGGCGCTCGGGGTGCTCCTGGCACCCGACGGCCGTCCCCGCGTGACCCTGTGGCTTGACGACCCGTGGGCGTTCGACCCCGATCTCGACGCCCTCGCGCGAGCCATGCGTCTCGTCCCGCCCGACAGGGCACCCAGCACTCTGCCGCCGAGGGCGAGGAAGAGGCAACCATCGAAGCGAGGGAACCGGGGGAAGCGGCGCCGCTGATTCGCCTTCGCACTCCATGTCGCCGGGAGGGAGTTCTCCCAGCCGACGAGCCGCCTGACGCCGGGCGCACGGCCATGTCGGTGGCGGATGGCACCCTCTCAGCCATGCGCGGATCGGACGCCATCGACATCGGGCTCGGCATCGCACCAAGAAGCTGGGCGCGGGGGTTCATGGTCGCGCTCCTGGTCGTGATGGCTGTCACCGGCTGGTACGACCCGGTGCTCTGGTACGTGGGGGACAAGGCGGCGGCTCTGACTGAGACCTTGCTGCCGGCCTTCGAGAACCTCACCACTCCAACGACGCCCACCGGTACGCCCTGACCGCGCTTAGGCCAACCTGCGACGGGTCGGCGCCGAGCTTCAAAGCCAGAACCGGCGCCATCTGTCCGCCGGCGTCCGTCCACGTCCTTGATAGGCCGTCCACGTCCTGAGACAAGTCACTGACCACACGCTGACCACGAGCCCCAGACGGAGACCGCAGCCCCGGCACCAACGTCGCCTCGCGGGCCTCTGACCTGCAATGACACTCTGTGCGCCTGGGCAGATTCGAACTGCCGACACCCGCTTTAGGAGAGCGGTGCTCTATCCCCTGAGCTACAGGCGCCAGGCACTAGCCGGAAACGTGGTCAATAACCCGCCGCAGGAGGCGCGAAGGGTCACGGAGACGCGTCGTAGCCGTGCCGATGACCCTGGGAAGGGGTTCCAGGGTCGCCTCAGCCTACCCGTGGACGGACATGGGTATGCCGAGGCCACCCGCGCTCAGCGGGTGACCTCGGCATGTGTAGTTGCGCGGCGAGCGTCGCCTACGTGCTAGGCGTGCGCCGCCAGTACCAGTCGGTGATGGCGTTGATCGTCACCGCGAAGCCGATCATGACGAGCCGTTGGCGCTCGAGCGTGTGCGCGATCATGCGGTGGCGGTACAGCCACGTGTCGAGTTGGTTGTGCGTCGTCTCCGTGTCCGAGCGCCATCCGTACGTTCCTGCGTAGACCGGCGAGCCGGGAGGGTGAAGCCGAAGGTTCTCGGCGCGGTTGTAGCCGTTGGCGATGTCGGCGGCGGTGCGGGTCAGCGGAGCCATGAAGGCGTGGCCGCACGGGAGCAGGTACTGCGCGTACCAGACGAAGCCCGACTTGTTCTCTCGAACGTTCTCCCGCAGCCGGGGCAGCGCGTGGAAGACCCGCGTCGTGCCCTTGTCGACGATGACTTCGGTGACGCCGAGATTGCCATCCTCGGTAAACAGGTCGTGCACCGTGCTGCACTCTTCAGCACCTGGCTTCTCGGTGTGTCTGCAGGTGATCGTGCCGTAGGCCTTGCGCTTGATGCCGTCGTGGGTCGGACTGACCACCGCGAGGCCGGCCGCCATCAGTGCGTCGAAGTGCGTTCCGCGCAGGGCACCGTCGTAGCGCACGCCGTGCATCCCCTCGAGGTGCCCGCGCAGTTCCAAAAGCTTGTCAACTGCGACGGAGGCCTCGCCACCGGGGGCATCGAACGGGACATGGGGGACGCCGAGGATGAGCCGGCAGTTGGGCAGCACGTTCCCGTTCGCATCCACGCCACGGACGGATGGCATCAGGAACTTGCTGCCGAAGACGGGGTGGTCACCCGCTTCGGTGTAGTAGCCATAATCAAGGACCTCGCCGGCCGCGGTGCGACGCTCGTAGGCCTCGCGGGACATCGGCATACGAGGCACAGTCGCGTCGGCCACCACGACGTTGGCTCGGCCCGGACGGCTCGACGTCCGGAAAGGCGAGTCAAGCAGGCCGTGTCGACGGGCGCGACGCCGTGCGCTCGCCTCGAACGCGCGCTCGATCGCGTCGGTGAAAGGCGCGACGTGGCGGTCCCGGTTGTAGTTGCACTGCCCTCGCGTGGGCGGCATTTTCGGCAGCTCAACGCCGCGCCGTGCCCACTGTTTGCGGATCTTGCGCCACACGTTCCGCTTGCCCATCCAGGACGCCGCCGCGCGATGCGCACCCATGGCCGACGCCGCCATGCAGTAGAGCAGGTAGACCGACGGCGGGAACTCGTTCGGGCGCCCCGGGCCGCGCGCAGGGCGAGTCGGCAAGACGTCGACGGTGTCCCAGAAGGTGTCGTCATGGATGAGCGTGGCGGCTCGGTCCTCCGCCGTCCACGAGTAGTCCCCGGTCCGGTCCGTGTCGGTATAAGAGTCGCGCGCCATCAGACGTCGCCCCGCCACTGCCAGCCGATCGAGCGAGCAGCCGCGTCGAGTGAGGCCAGTCCCAGGACACGAGCGGCGTCCTCGATGCGCGATGCGACTGCAAACGCCTGCACGCCAGCGACTGCCGTCATGGAGGACGGTCGCAGGGCGCCGTCCCGACCAAGACCGGCCTCGGTGAGGAGATCGGCGGCCGTCACGCAGACGCGCGCCTGCTTGTTCGCGTCTGAGCCGCCGGCTCCCGTCGCGAGGACCAGTTGATCGTCGTGCGCGTGGGGTGCCTGGCGCTTCAGTGTGTCTACGCGCTCGACCAGCGCCTCGAAATGCTTCGGTGCGACGCTGACGTGACGCGGCGTGTACCGGGAGGCGCCGTGCAGCCAGACTTGAGCGTTGACGACGTCCAGGTCGGCGACCGTGACGTGGCCGACCTCGCCGCTGTGCGCGCCCGAGAACAGCAACGCTGCGGTCGCTGCATGGCGGGTGAACCGACCACCGGCCGCCCATGCGTGCAGCCACACCAGGTCGGCCTCCGCCTCGGTCAGCGGACGCGGCGTGCGAGCTTCACGATGCGGCAGTTCGACGTCACGGGCGGGGTCGTCCCACGTCAACCGCAGCTGGCGCGCGGTGCGGTAGAAGGCTCGCAACACTGCCCGCCGGATCTGCATCGTCCCGACCGCCGCCTCGGCGATCTCGCCCGAGCGTCGCCTCCCCCGCGCGCGGATGAACTGTGCGACAAGTTCACCGTCAACGTCGACCAGTCGCAGCACCCCGAAGGCCGCGGCGTAGCCGCCGAACCGCTCGAGCACGCCGTCGAACTTCGTCACGCTCTGCTCGGCGAGCACACCCGCCGAGCGCCACGTCTCAACGACGTGACTGCATGCATCGACAATGGTGATCTCCGGCATGGCCAGCCATCCCAGGAGGAGTTCGGACGGCAGCATTGGCTGCCAGTGGTCAATAGTTTGACCACTGGATGCTGGAGGCGCAACCCCTCCGCCAAGCCCGGCGGTACTCGCGGACGCCAGCTCGGCCTTCGTGATGTGCCCTAACGTATAGACGTGCCCCGTCACAGGGATGCCCCTCGCGACGTCGTGGCCGACTGGCCCGCCGGGGCTCCGACGAGCCTCGGGGGCCGCTACGCCCAACTCGTCGCGATCACGATCGCCACCGAACTCGATCGCCGGCAATGGAGCCAACGCGAGCTCGCTCGGCGGGCCGGCGTGTCCCACGTCACCATCGCGAACATCACGTCCGGGCGAAACTGGCCCGACATCGAGACCCTCGCCCGCATCGAGGACGCCCTCGAACGTGTGCTGCTGCCCGCCGATCGGCTGCATCGCACCTGATGCTGGGCCGTTGTGGTGTGTACCTCTGCTCATGCAAAGAGGCTCGAAGGCCGCATATACACTGCTACAACTAAAGTCGCCTCCGACGGGACTGGTGATGAAGCAGCGACTGTGCAAGCAGTGCGGCAAGCCGCTCGAGCAACCACCTCGTGGACGACCGCCGGTCACCCACCCCAGCTGTCGCGACGCGTACATGAAGACGTACTGGCGCGAGCGACCCGCCCGCGAGCAGGCCAGGCGAGACTGGCTGGCTCCTGCCCTCGAGCCGCTGGTGCAACTCCTCGGCGACCCTCACCGCAGAGGCGAGATCGCGCAGTTCGCGCAATGGGCCCGGTCACACGCCCGCGAGGAGTACAGCCATCGCCATCAGTCCAGTTCGACAATCCGCGACCTGAACACCTACTTCAAACTCGCAGACCTACTCGAGGAGATCGTGGTGACGTCGACGGAGTCGGAGGCCCAACGCTAGGCGCGCCAAAGCGGACCGGCACCGGGTCGCACGCGTCTCACGACCCGCGAGCGTCCTCACGGATGTAGGTCACGCCAAAGGCCACCACCTGCCGGAAAGCGTGGTTGCGCGCTCCGAGGTCGAACTGGCCACCCGAGCCCTTCTGGAAGATGTCGAGCCCACGACCGAGCAGGATGCGCCAGCCGTTGTCGGCGCGGATGGAACGGTCGTGGATGGTGTCGTCCCAGGCCACCGTGAAGCTGATCCCGGCTCGAGCCGCGCTGTCCTGGATGTCCTTGAGCATCAGCAGGTGCTGCTTCTCGTACTCACCGGTGTCGGGCTTCGTCACGAGCGTCACCCGGATCTCCTCCGCGGGGTCCTTCGCGGCGGCCAACAGTGCGAGCAGGTCGACGAGATTCCGGCCCTGATGTGACATGCGGATGTAGGGGTCGACGATCGTGACCTCGGTCGCGCCGACCAGATAAGGCAGAAGCAAGGTCTCGTACGCGATGCCGCGCTGGTTCTCGTGGAAGTCCCTGTGCCCTTCGAAGAGTTGCGGCGCGGACTCCGAGGCCGGGGCAGTGCCTGCCTCCGACGGCGTGACGGTGCCGCCCGGTTCGGTCGTCGTGACAGCCGGCTCCACCGACGACTCGGTGATCGTGCGCCCACGGTAGTAGTAGCTCGGGTACTCGTCTTCTTCCAGCGTGGCGACGCTGGACCACGCGCCCTCCCGGTCGGTGTATCCGAACTTGACCTCGGCCATGGTGGAGTCGATGCGCAGGATCTGGTCCTTGACGCGCTTACGGCCCTCGATGGCGAACCGGAGGATCTCTTCGATCTCCTCCTTCGTCGCCTCCCCGCCGGGGTAGAGGATCTTCATCAGGCCGGAAAACGTCTTGTGGACGCCGTCACGGTCGCGCGTCGAGATGTCCGACGAGAGCGTGAAGTGCGGCTGGTAGCGGTCGGAGTAGTCCTGTGAGCGCATGGACTTGAGGACCTCGGCGATGTAGTCGACGACGAAGCCGTAGCCGTCGGAGAACATCTCGCCGCGGATGATGTCGACTTCCCAACCCGGGATGTAGTGGTGCAGGCGGTCGAGGTACGCGGGATCGTGGTACGCCTCGGGCAGCTCGTCGAACAGGTCAGAGTGCTTGAGCATGTACGGCACGGTGTGCGAGGTGTTGCCGACGAAGACCATCGACGCCTCGGCGCCCAGGGTCTCCACGCCCCGGGAGAACGACTTGTTCGCCATGTAGTTCTTCATGATGTCGACGAGCGACTTGTCGGTGCGCTTCTTCTTGCCGGCGAACTCGTCGAACGCGACGACATCCCAGTACCCGACGAGACCAAGTCGACCGTTGGAGTTGTTGACGAACAGCTTCGGGACGGTGACCTCACCGCCGGAGATCAGCATCCCGTGCGGGGAGAACTCCGAGAAGATGTGGGACTTGCCGGTGCCCTTGGGGCCGAGCTCGACGAGGTTGTAGTTGCGCTCGACGAACGGGATGAGCCGCACGAGTTGGAAGAACTTGCCGCGCCGGCTGAACATCTCGGGATTGAACCCGATCGACTGCATGAGCAGGTCGATCCACTCATCGGTCGTGAAGCCCCGCCGGGCCTCTAGGTACTGCTGGACGTCGAACTTCGAGAGCTGGATCGGCTTGATCGAGCCGAGGATCCACGGCACGGTCCGCTGGTCGTCGCTGTGGAAGTACTCGACGTCGCAGATGCACCACACGCCACCGACCAGCAGCTTGGGGTGGGCCTTGATGACCGGCGAGTCGACGATGACGCCCTTAATGCCGAGGTTCGCGAACTCGGCCTCGTAGACGTCGGCCTTCTCGTTGAGGGTGACCGTGACCTTGTCGATGACCCGGTGCCGGCCGCGCTCCTTGATGGTCGACTTGACCAGCTCCGACTCGCTGCGGTGCACGTAGTGCTCGGCCAGGATCTTGCGGACGGTCTCGATGCCGGCCTGAATAGTCGCCTCGTCGTCGGACGCCGCGTACTGCCCGAGCAGGTACTCCAGGACGTACGACGGGACGATGGCGTTGCCCTTGACCGCCTTGACTAGGTCCTTGCGGACGACGACGCCGGGGAACAACAGGTTGATCTTGTAGTCGAGGTCGCTCTTCGGTGGCGTGCTGCTCTCGGGAGCCGTCTCGTCCTCGGTGGCGCTCATCTCAGTTCTGATCCCTCTAGAAGTCGAAGTCGGACGCGAACGAGCGGGTCAGCGTGTAGAAGACCTTGCTCGGGTAGCGGCGCCACTGGTTGGTGTTCGGGATGCGCTCTTCCAGCCGGAACTCGACCGACCGATTGTTGAACCCAGCAGACTCCTGGGTGAGCAGCATGTGCGCGTGCTGGTAGCGGTCGCGCTTGTCGGTCGAAGTCTGGTCGAACGTGAGGTCGACGACGTTCGAGATCAGCGTCTCCTCCACGTAGAGGCCGGCGCGCAGTGTGCGCGGCTGGATCTTGTCGGTCACCGGCTCGGTCTGGAACAGCCGGACCACGACTTGCCCCGTCGTGATCTTGTTCGACTCGGGCCAGACCTCCACGTTGACCAGCCGGGTGTCACTCTTGCGCCGCTTGTTGACGAAGAGCACGGGAACGACGATCTCCTGCAGCGTGGCGCCGCCGTGCACGAATCGCGAACCGCTGCCCGCCTGGCGCAGCCGGTGGATGGACTTGGGGATCTGGACTTCGAGGTCGCTGTCCAAACCGAGTTGCCCCGCCGCGAACGTAGCGAATGCCGGATCGGCCTTCAGGCCCGTGCCGAGCACGAACCGCTTGTTCACGTACTTCAGGTCGTCGCCCTGCGGTTTGGTCGAGAGGAAGAAGGGGTCGGCGAGTGCCTCGTCCTGGTAGAGGAACCCGTGGTCGGCGGTGATGAAGATGTTCGTCGCGTTGGCATTCGCGAGCTTCTTGACGAGGTCTAGGAGGTCGCGCAATGTGTCATCGACGGCTTCAAAGACCTGCCTCTCCGTGCCGGGCTTCTCCCCCGTCGCATCGATCCTGTTGTGGTAGACGTACAAGACACGGTTGGCCCGAAACAGCTCACGGCGTTCGTCGGCGGGGAGCGCCTTGAAGTCCTCGGCTTGGATCGCCGAACCACTGACCGCAGCCAGGATCGTGCTCCGGAAGGCAGTACCGTTCGTGGGCTGGCCGTCGGCGAGCACCGTCTTAGCATCCGGCGCGTGAGTGAGGGCCGCATGCGGCAAGAGCGCGGCCATGCCTAGCTGGGTGTAGCTCGGCAGTACGCCGAGGACGGCGTCCAAGGTCGCGTCGAATCGATCCTCCTGCCGGATGAGCGTGCCGAGTTCGTCGGCCACCTCGTAACGCAGGGCATCGGAAATGATGACGACGGCCTTCTTGTCACCCTCCTTGACCAGGGGATCGACGTATCCGGCGTAGAAAGCGGTCTGCGACCGCAGCTCTCGCGACCGCCACTCTTGGGCGGCGTCGACCTGCTGCTGCCACGCGTTGCCAAGCTCGTACTGGAACTTGTTCGTGTAGTGCTTCTCCACTTGCTCGCGCAGCGCCTCGAGCGGCTTGGAGTGTTCGGCAGTGCGTGCCGCGGAGATGAATCGGCGATAGAGCTGGTCGATGCGGAACCACTCGCGCTGGTAGCGAGTCAGGCCATCGTCGAACGACTTCATCGACAAGTCGAGCGACGCCACCTCACCCAACATCTCCGATGCGCTCTCGACAGCGTCGTAGAGCTGCCGGTAGTGATCGATCCATACGCTGGTTCGGCGCAACCGCACGGCTTCGCCCACCTCGCGAGGGCTGACGGTCTGATCAGCCACCGCGCGGGCAAGGTCGCTGATGACCTTCTGGTCAGCCTCTTCGAACACGTCGTCGCTGCCCAGGTCGCGACATGTGAGGTTCTCGATCTTCGTCGTGTAGTCGAGGTCGCGGGCCGCGCGCTTCGCGAGCGTCGAGAGCGCCGCACGGCTCCGCGGGTCATGCCGCAGGCTCGCGAAATCGCGCTGGATGTTGTGGAACGCGTCCGGACGGTCCGAGCGGAACCTGTCGATCGCTCGCTGGAAGATCCACAGCACCAGGTCGTCGACTGTGGGCGCCGACGACTCGTATCCGTAGATGCGGGCCACGCCCTGCCAGTAGAAGCCGTTGAGTCCGTAGTCGACGAGCGCGTCGTACTTGGACGTCGCTCCATTCGCGTTCTCGATCAGAAGAGTGCGCGTTAGCTCCAGGAGACTGTGCTCACCCTGTGCAAGCACGACTGCGCTCAGCTTGGCGCGCAGCAGGACCCCGTCGTCCTCCGGCTTCAGCAGTGCCTTGAGGCTCTGAACGCGCTTGCCTGCGTTGAAGAACTTCGCGTGCGCCTCAACAACCTCGCCGATGTCTTCACCGGTGAGACCCAGGTCTTGGACCACGAGAGCGGTCCGGTCGGCCGTGAACGCGCCGTAGGCCAGCTCCAGGTCGAGCAACCAGTCCCCGATGCCGCTCGGCACCTGGCCCGAGCGGTAGACCAAGAACTTGCCCTCCGGCTCGTCGTGCAGCAGCCGGTTCTTGACCGCGAACTCATCGTTCGCAACTCGAATGGTCCGGACGCCCGGCAGGTCGAGGCTGTCGAGATCCGCGGCGTACTGGCCCTCCGGGTCATGCCAGAACACCACGCGGCGACTGTCAAACCACCGCAGCAGGTGTGGGCGAACCGTTGTGGCGTCACTCATCTGCGGCCTCAAGTCCAGGGATCTTCTTCAGGGCCTCACCAAACTTGGGGTAGTTGGCCTTCACGCCGTCGTCCAGGTCTATCGGTAGCTGACGCGAGGCCAGCGGGTACAAGACGTCGTGCTCGTACTCCTCGAGCTCCAGAAGCACCTCACGCAGCCGGTCCGCCTCTTTCTGGGCGGCCGCCTGCTCGCGCGGCGCACCACTGCCCGCGACCTGCCGGTCCTGCTGCTGCAGGCTCGAAGAAAGCTTGGCCCGGAACTCACGCAGGTACTCGTTGAGCACTGTCGACACCGTGGATGGCGTGTACCGGTGCACGTAGATCAACGCATTGAACGACCCCTTGGGACTGGAGAAAAGCCAGTAAATGGGGCGCTTTCGGTACCGCTGGACGTGGTCTTTGTAAAACGACCGCACGAAGTACTCACGGATGTCTCTGACGCCGAGCGACTCGGCGACGAAACGCAGGTTCTCCTCGAAGTACTGTTCCCCGAAGGCAGCGCGGAGAAAGGTGCGGAACCGTGCAACGATGTCGTCCTCGAACCAGTCACCATCGACGATCGGGATCACATTGTCCTTGTCCGGAGCGAACGTGGGGCTCGGGACCTTAGCCAGGTAGTCCTGAACCGTGGCGCCCTGGTCGGCCAGGACCAGCCCCGGTCCGTCGAGGCTAAAGCGACCGAAGATACACCCCACGGCATAAGAGACGAGGTCTCGGACAATCGAGGATTCCGAGGTCGGTTCTGGGCGATCGTCCTCTGTCGACCCTTCCGGGGCACTCGTGAGCAGCGCCTCCTGCAGGATTCCCGCATTCTCGAGCTCCAGTTGGCGCAGTTGTGCGCGAACGTCACTCTCCCTTCTCCTTATCGACTCAACTCCGAGTTGGAGATCCGAGGGTGTCGGTAGGCCGAGGAGGATCGAGTCCATGCCTACGAATCCGCGAGAGGTCTCGGACCGATCGAAGGTGACACGCGCGAGGGCAATGGCCGACTCGGCGATTTCCTCGATTCGCGGGACTGCAAGCAGGTCGGAAGGTATGGGCAACTGAGCCAGCGTGCCCACTCCGAAACCCTTGGGAGAGACGAGGCGTGCGAGCGTCTCGAATGCGGGACTGTTCATGAGGGAGAGAAGCTGTCCTGTTGTTGTCTGGCCCAGCGGGAAGACCATCGAGTTCTTCTGGTCGAAGATTGCATTCGCAGCGACGAGTCTCGCCTTAAGACTGCCCGCCAGTCCGCCGTACGAAATACCCGCCTGGAAGTAGTAGGACGCATTACGAACCACGGAACTCTGGTGGTCTCGGATCTCGGCGCCATCGTTTCGCCAGTCGACGACGAAATCTTCCCGCGCGAACCATCGAGTGGGCGAGCTTGACTTAACATAGGGGACCCAACGCGCGTCGTGAGATCCGTCGTCAGAGCGGATCT
Source organism: Cellulomonas biazotea (assembly GCF_004306155.1). GTDB lineage: Bacteria > Actinomycetota > Actinomycetes > Actinomycetales > Cellulomonadaceae > Cellulomonas > Cellulomonas biazotea. The sequence continues at coordinate 49,123 of NZ_BIMR01000038.1, read as the reverse complement.
TGCTTACCGACACTTCGAACCACTGTCGCAAGAATCGTCCATTATCTCCCGTCTGCAGTCCCGTGCGCACTTCCGCGATTGACTTCATAGGTGGCGCAGTCATGAACGTCTTGTGGGCACTATCAGAAGCCGCATATGGGGTGAACACCCGCCCGGGGAAGGCGTCGAACCAGTCAAGCGAGTGCATGAACCTGCGCCTCGCGTCACGAAACTGCGCAATCTTGGACTCTACTGATGTCCCATTAGTAGCCCCGATGAAGGTGGTGATTGAGGCGCCAGGCGCGACCCTCTCGAACACCGTTGCGACGACCTGAACTACCTCGCCCGGGATCTCGGGAAAGGCGCGCGGACCTAGATGCACGACGATGCGGGGCGCCAAGCTTTGCCGGACAATGTCCCGGAAGCCGGCACACTCGGCGTTCCCAAGCCAACTGTCCATGCTTAGGAGCCCTAGGTAGCCCTTCGACCGCATGAGCGACCGCGCACGAATCACGAAGGCAAGATCTATTCCCGTAAATCCATCTGGGAAGTTCTCCACGACGTGGTCGTAGAGTGCCCCACTCATATTCCGAGCATCCATGTACGGGGGATTCGTAACAAGGACGGTGTATCGCGGCGAGAGGTATTCGGCCTGCTCGATGACTCGCCCCGCCCATTCGAGGACGTCGGCCAGCAGGAGGTTCCCGCCATCGTCCAGTCGCGCGATGTGCTGCTTGAGGCGGATGGTCAGCTCGACGCTGGGCTGGATGAGCGATCCGAAGGTGTCGGCGTGTTCGAACTGGTTCCAGAAGGCGGTCTCGGCGTGCTTGTCGCCGCCGCGGGTCAGCAGCAGGTCGATCTCGTCCGGCGTGAAGTGGATCGGATCGAGGACGCAGACGTTGGGCTCGACCTGCTTGGTGAAGAAGGTCCGCTGCTTGGCGCGTGCCTTCATGGTAAGGGCGAAGGCCGCCAGGGCTCCGGCCCGGGGGTCGATCTCGACGCCATAGAGGTTGTTGGCCAGGATCAAGCCGGGGATCTCGGCCGGGGCGTAACCCTCTTCCTGGTAGATCGCGAACAGCAGGTCGAAGGCGTAGGTCAGCATGTGCCCCGACCCGCAAGCCGGGTCCACGACCTTAAGCTCCTCGGGCCGGGAGATCTTCAGGAAGTCGGTCTCCTCGTCGACCGGGGCGATGTAATAGTCCATCTGGTCGACCAGGCGCGAGGCGGGGCGGTTGAGCATCCACAGCCGGCCGAGGGAGTTCTCGACGAGGTAGCGCACGATCCAGTGCGGCGTGAACAACTGGGTGGCTGCGGGGATCTCCTCGGCGCCAGCCTTCTTGTTCTTCTTGAACCCGGCGAAGACCTCGTCCTTCCGCTCCGAGATGTAGAACTGGTAGAGCCAGCCGATCACCTCGACGTCCTGGCACACGTCCGCGCTCAGGACCTTGACCGCCCGGCTCGGGACCGAATCGTCGGCCAGCAGATTCGCCGGTATGAGCAGTTCGGTGAAGTCGCCTTCCCGCTCGAACATGAACGGCATCGCGCGGTTCCAGTACCGGCAGTGCTCCGCAAGCAGCAGGGCGTAGGCCTCGCCCTGGGGGTCGTCGCTGCGGCGAGTGCCGTTGAGCAGGCCCGTGATTTTCTCGCGGGCCTTGCCCCCGACCACGTCGCTCTCGAAGTTGCCGCGCTTGGCCTCCGCCAGGACCTCCGGCTGACCGGTCTGCACGCCGGCCTGCGGGGACACGATCCCGACGCCGGTGTAGCCGTTGGCGTCCATAAACCGCAGGGCGACGATCCGGTTGAACCAGGTCTAGGCGACCTTGTCGGCGACCGCAGCCTTGCCCTTGTCACCACCACCGGCCGCCGCGACAGCCCTCTCCAAGGCCTCGACAGCGTTCGGCCGCTCGACCCGCTCAGCCGAGGCGGATGCCAGCACGACGGCGATCCGGGCGGTCACCTCGCGGATCAGCGAGGTACGCGCCCAGGTTGCGAACGACTTCAGCGGTGCGGTTTCCATCAGAGCGAGATTCGCTTTCCGTCGTTCAGGGTCTTCACCAGCGCCGAACGCAACGCATCGAGGTAACCGTCCACATCCGCCTCGTTCTCCAGAAGGCCGGAGACGCCAGAGGCCGAGATGGTCTTGATAGATACGGTCTGCTTCGGCGCCGGGGGCGGTGTGTCACCGTCGCCGCCACCTGTCTTCTGCGCGGCGGCCAGTTGGTCGAGCAAGTTTGGATAGATCGTCTCCTCGAAGCCGGATCCCGTATCGCGAATGAGCGCGACCTGATCCTGGTTGCGGACCTGGGCGATCGCTTGTTCTATTCGGCGCAGCACACCGTCCTGGGCGTCGCTCGTCGCACTGGCGTAGGCGGAACTGTGCTCGATCTCGTCCTTTCGCCCTTCGATCTCAGCAACGACGTCGTCGCGGTTCGTGGTCACTATCGCGTCGAGCTGGGCTCGCAACTGGTCGGTGGCCTGCTTGAGCTGGGCCATCTTGTTGCCGCGGAATGCGTTGGCGTCGTCTAGGGCTGCTCGCACGGTGGCGTCGCTGCCCTGCGGCAGGTAGCCGAGGTTGCTGCTGTGGACGGTGAGCAGAGCGACTGCGTCGTCGTAGATCGCCTTCTGCCCACCGGAGAGGAAGGCCAGGATCGGGTCGATCGTGGACTCCTTGGCATCGAGCAGTTCGTCGCCCAGGTCGAAGTCCGTCACGTACCACTCGTCCGACCTACCCACCACCTGGTCGAGCAAGTCGATCGGGCCGGAGAGTTGGCTGACGAACCGGTACTTCGAACCGGACGCGGTTGCGTTGAGCTCGTCGCGCTTGGCCTTCAGCTTGTCGGACCCGTGGCGAGCCAGCTCCAGCGGGTCGTTCGGAGTGTTGCCTTCGTCGAAAAAGTCCGTGCAGAACTTGCGGAAGGCCGCGACCCGGCGCTGGTCGAACGTCTTCTGCGGTGACACCACTGCATGGGCGTGCTTGGCGGTGTTGCGCAGGGCGAGTGCGACTTCCGAGCGCTTCAGGACGTTGCTGTCAATGGTGAGCGTGATCTTGGATGCCCCGATCAAGTGCGCGATCAGGACCTCAGTCGAGGCCAGGTCCCAGCCGTAGGGCTTGGCCGTGAAGCTGTCGACAATGGTCTTCACCGTGACCTGCTCGCCGAGGGCCTCCTTGCGCAGGACGAACGACAACACCTCCTCGGACGGCGCGAACAGGGCGCTCGCCTCCCCGGCGCCGAAGAGCCCGCTGTCGGGGTTGGCGGCGCCGGCGATCTGCTGCTCGGTGTATGTCTTGCCGCCGAGGAGCTTGAGCTGGGTGTAGGTGCGGCTGATCAGGTCCTGGAAGCCATCGGTCACCCGGACTACGGCGTCCTGCGAGCTCGAGGCGATCTCGGCCGCGTTGATGACCAGGGCGGACTTGCCCACCGAGGCCTTGATCCGCTGGATGAGGTCCTTCTCGCGCTCCATGTTCTGCGCGCCCCTCGCCTGCAGGATCTGGCCCTCAACGGCTGAGTTCGAGGTGCCCTGCTTGCGCTTGATGTACTTCTCGGTCTTGATCAGCAGCCGCAGGTCGGACAGCACTCGGGCGTCCGGCTCGAGGATGACCCGCAGCTCGTCCTTGCCGGCGCTGTGCATGCGGATCTCATCGGGCGTATACGGGTACTCCGGTGAGATGAAGTGGACCGCGAGCTCCTTCTGAGGGCCGTGCGCTTGGTCGTCGAGCTTGAAGCCGAACGGGAAGTCCTGGTTGTTCTTGGCGTAGCGGAGCTTGCTGGTCTTGATGACGTCGCCGGACAGGATCTTGAACAGCCGGCCGCTGACCTCGGAGGAGTCGATCTCGACGTTCTTGATCTCCTCCTCGATGACCTGCTCTTCGTTGGTCAGGTACTCGTAAGTGGCGCCGTTGCGTTGGATGTAGGTCTGGGCCTCTAGGACGCCCAGGGCTTCCTTGACCTGCGCCGACAGCGCCGGCAGGTCCAGACCGAACCGGTCGTACATCAGCACGGTGAGGTTCCTCGGCGTGGCCTGGAAGCTCTCGACGTACTTCACCAGGAACAGAGCCTTGAGCAGCCGGATGGCCAGGGGGTTGTCGAGGTTGCGTTCGGCGACGTCGATCGAGCGCTGGGCAGCGGACTTCAGCGACGCGCGGATGCCGGCGAACATGGCGTCGAAGGTGGCGAGCTGGCCGACCTGGACGTTGCCGATGTCCTTGGCGACCTGCTGGACGACGCCGAGCATCGAACGCTCGCCGACCGAGCTGTTGCGACCCTCGAACACATTGTGGTCCGAGATGCCCTCGATGGCGGCCTGGAACAGCGGGAACTGGTAGGAGACGAAGGGGTAGGTCCCGACGAAGTGGGATTCGTCGGCGTAGTTGCGGTAGGACTTCGCCCCGTCGACGAAGTCGAACAAGGTCTTGAAGTTGGCGTGCTGCTCGTCGTAGATCACACTCAGCGCACCGTTGCCGGCGTCGTTCTTCTCCAGCAGACGCTTGCGGATGACCTCCTCGACGTCCGCGCTGGTGAGCTTGAGGCGGGTCTTGAACCGGGCCTGGATCTTGGAGAAGTCGTTGCCCTGCTGGCGGGTGCGGTCCCCGATGACCTTGTCCATGTCCTCCTGGGAGGTCACGAACACCCACGCCCGGCCGCCGCACTTGGTATTGAGCGACTCGGCGATGGTCTGCAGGTTCAGCATCAGCTTGGTGTCCGAGCCGATGAACTGGCCGACCTCGTCGACGAAGAAGTTCAGCCGGAATGTCGAGTCGGTCTGCTTGTCCAGCCACGCCTTGACCTCTTCGGCGAAGTCCTCGATCGAGACCGCGTACGAGGCGCTGTATTGCTTGATGATCCCATCGGCAGTGCCGCCGTTGACCTCGGCGAACGCCCGGTCGATGCTGGGCGCCTCCAGCGCACTCTGCTCGCGCCCCTGGGCCCACGTGATGCCGGCGATGCGCTCGAACGCCTGCTGGAACGCCTGGTACTGGCCGCGGCTGTCCAGGTCCCGCTCGAGGCGTGCGACGTGGCCCTGGTTGCCGTAGTAGCCGCGCGCCTCGTCGAAGACCTTGACGAACACCTTGAGCAGCGCGTCGGTCTGATCCTTGGAGATCAGGGTGGCCTTCTGGTCGATGTTGAACAGCAAGCTCTTGGCCGGGATGCGGTCGGCCTTGTCGAGCAGGCCGGGCAGGAACGCGTCCAGAGTCTTGGCGCGGAAGCTGCTCGAGACCTGCTGGCGCGGGTAGTCCTGGCCCTCGACCTCGCCGAGCAGGTGGGCGAGCATCTTGAGCATGTGGGACTTGCCGGACCCGAAGAAGCCGGAGATCCACACGCCGTTGGCGTTGGTGTAGGAGGTGTACTCCTCGAGCAGGATCTCCAGGCCCTTGGCGGCCTCGTTGGTCAGGACGTACTCGTCGACCTCGGTGCCCAGGTGCGCGGCGTCGTCGGCCTTGATGACGCCCTCGATCGGGCGCTGGATGTCCTTGGCGAAGATCTGGTCGAGCTGCATCGGGCTCACGCTTCCTGTTCCAGGATGTTCTTGGCTCGGTAGTACTGGTCGTCTTTGAGCTGGCCGAAGAGCACGAGCGAGGAGCCCAGCGTGTCGGACTGCTCGTAGCGGCCGGGGAAGAACATGAGCATCGGCTTGCCGGTGATCACCGACTGCAGGTTGTTCAGCACGTTGTGCGAGCGGATGAACGGGAAGACCTCACCGATGCCGGTGAGGAAGACGACGTCGAAGCTCTCGCCGGCCAGCCGTTCGCGGATCGCGGGGGCGAGGTGCAGCTGGGGGTCGAGCATCCCCTGGAGCATCTCGCGGAAGTCGTCCTTGTCCTGATCGGGCTCGATGGCCAGCACCCGGTCCCACACGCCACGCGTCTTGAGCAGCTCGACCGCCAGGTCGTAGAGGTTGATCTCGAAGACCGTCACGCCGACGCCTGCGAGCTTGTTCTTGACGCGCTTCTTGGCCCCGGCCACATCGAGCGCGTTCTCCGGCGGGTAGGGGTAGATGAAGAACGGGACCTCGTTGCTCAGACCTTCCATCTGCAGGAAGCGGCGCCCGCTCATCACGGCGAACAGGTGCTCTTCCTGCTTGGGGAGCGTCTTGGGGATCACAGCGCGACCTCTTGCAGCTCGACCTGCCGGGTGGGGAAGAACCGCGCGTCGCTTGGCGTGCGGGCGTCAAGCAGGGTCAGGACGCGTTCGGACAGCAGCGCCGGGGTGATGTGCCCGGCGACCGAGAGCAACTCGGCCTCGCGCAGCATCCGGAACACGTTCGACCTCAGCTTGTGCAAGGTGGACTCCTTGATTCCTGCCAGCTCCTCGTGCCAAAGGGCCTTGCTGCGGACGAAGCTGTCGAACTCGTCGTGCCTCAGCGTCGAGGCGAGCAGCAGAAACCGTTCCCGCAGGACCTCCTCGGCGAACTCGCCGACCAGGTCGTACCGGCGGCAGGCCGCCACCCACATCAGGTGCGCGCGCTCGGCAGCCGTGGCCTCGACGACGAGCCTGACCTCCTCATCGGTCAGCACCGACAGACGCTTGACGGTTTCGCGTGCGAGGCGCACCGAGCTGGCACGAGTCCGCGCCTGGAGCAGGTTGTCCGCGACGGCGTGGTCGCGCACCCGCTCCCAGTCCCCGTGCGCGTCGTGGAGCGGTGCCAGGATCGCGACTTCGCGTGCGAGCAGCGCACCGGTGGTGAACGACAGCGCGTATCGCGTAACGGTCGGCACGTTGTTCACCTCGATTCCTTTCCCGCTTCAGGCAAGTCGAGCAACGTATCGCCAACGGCTGACATCACTCGGCGCCCGCCTCGGGCGTGACGCCGTCGGCGCCAGCGGCGCTACCGCTTCGGACCCAGTCGTCGACCTCGGCGGCCTGAAACTTCCACAGGCGCCCGATCTTGTGTGCCGGCATCCCCTTGTCCGCGATCCATGCGTAGACGGTGTCCTTCGTGACGCCCAGGTGCATGGCGATGGCGTCGGCGGACAACCACGGGTCAGGCAACGTGCACTCCTTCGGCCGAAGGGTCGGCTCTGATGCACCGACAGTACCGAGCGCGACCCGACGAGACCGGAACTAGCCGGTTGTTGCCCGGTTTGCCTGGGCGCTTGGACGAGATGCCGTCGGTGCGTGCGGTGACGGGGATCGCGTCGAACGGTCGCCGCTGGCCGGCGTGCCACGCGCACGGAGCCAGCCGACGTAACAACCGGATGATGGCGGGCCGAACCGGCTCCGGGCGCCTCAGCGGGCTCCGCGTGTCCGGAAGCCGAGCCCAGTGGGGTCCAAATGGCGAGACATCCGACGTTGTCCGGCCGCGATATTCCCGACCTCAATGTCTAGACGTGGTGGCGTACCGCCCCGGCGTGACCTCGGCGCCCGACCCCGGCCCGCGCATCACGGCGCTGCTGCAGGCAAGAGTTTAGTTCATCCGTGAGATCCGTCGGGCCGCCGGGATCAGCCGGTCCGCACTGGCCCGTCGCGATGGGGCGACCGCAGGCACCTGAACAGGATCGAGACCGGCCAGACCAACGAGTCTCCGCCCGCGTGCACGCGTCTTGCTGGCGTCTTCGACCTGACCCTGGCCCCGTTCTTCGTTCACGCCCGAGAGGTCGCCACAGCGTCCATCGTCGCGCGCCGTGCCCGCACCGTGCTGTGTAGACACCGCTGAATGGACGGCACCGGATGCGTGTCGCCGCAGGTCAGAGAGCCCGTTGACGCCACTTGGCCGCCGTGCCTGACTGTGCCCGCGGACCACATTCGCGAACTGGCAGCGACGTGCGCGGGAGGTCGAGATGCGTGGCGGGAGCGACGATGTCGAATGCGATGCCGCCGAAGGCCCTGACGAGGCGCCCACAGACCTTGAGGCCGTCTCGGTCGATGAGCTTGTCCTGGCGCGAGCCACGGGCGTCTGGGAGGTCCGGTCCGCCGCACCGCACGAGCTGGCTCTGTTCGTCGACACGGATGCCCCGGCCGTGACCCGCAGTCTCTACGGCCGAGACGCGGGATTGTTCGCTGGGCAGTGGCTCGTGCTTCGGTCGGTGCGCGGTCGGCGTCGCGGCGAAACAGACATCATCAGGTCCGGGGAGCGTCACCTGTTCGACCTGTACTCCGCTATGGACGTCGAACTGCGTGGCGCCCTCTCCCATGGTCCCGTCGCCGCGATCGTGCCGGCCTCCCGCGAGCAGCTCGTGCAACTGCCTCTGCGGCTGCCGCGCGGGCTGGGGGGAGGCGAGGGAGGGGTGGAAGCGCTGGCGGTCGACGAGGCCACGGGTGTGTGGGTCGTGCGGTCGTCGAGCCCGACGATCTATGTCGTGGATGCGGACGCCGGGGCACTTCTTCGGGTACCGGGCGCTGGTTCATCCCCCGGCGTGGCCGACGACCGATGGGTGCCGCTGGTGCGCGTGCGCGGGTACAAGGCCGGCGACGAGGGCATCATCCGCGTCGCCGATCGACACGAGTACGTGTTCGATCACGACCGCGACGGTGCTGACTTCGGATGGTGGCTCCAGCGGATCGTCACTCGGATCGATCCGGCGACGGACGCCGAACTCGCCGGGTTTCCGACACGGGTTTCGGGAGCCTGGCAGTGAGCACGCCAAAGAGCCCGCGGGTCGACGTCCGGGTGGTGTTGCCGGAAGGTGAGCATGTCGTGCTGGCGATTCCGGGCGACGAGCCCGTCGTGCTCGAGGACGACATCGTGGCCGCACTGCTGGCGATCGGTCTTGACCTGCGCCCGGTGTCCCGGTCGCGCAAGCAGGAGCGGCCGCGATTGGAGGTCGACGACCGCGTGCAGTTCCTCGTCGGTGGCACCGATCTGGGCGCCAAGCGGGGCCTGCGAGCGGTCCGCGACGGTCTCGCCATCGCCGTGCAGGTCGGCCTGGAGGAAGCCAGGGCGCAAGCAGAACGCCGGCACGCCGAGGCGGCGCCCAGTGGCCCCACGCCCGTCGGGGTCGACGCCCCTGAGCTCGTGATGGATGTCGCCGGTGTCGAGCAGTCGTTCGACGAGGTCTTCGCGCGGGTCGAGCGTGACGAGGTTCGCGTGGTGCTTACCCGCGACGGGCGTCGTGTCGCGGTGATGGTGTCGTGGGGTCGATGGCGTCGCCTGAACGAACGGCTCGCTCGTGAACGCCTGGCCTACTGGACCGCGTGGAGCGATGACGGCACCTTCGACGCGCTCAGATTCGCTGAGCAGGTGGCGCCGAGCACGCCCGACCCAGACGGCGGGATGGCCGGGAGCGTCGGCAGTGGCCACTGATCTGGTGCGTGGACTCGGAGACGACACGCCGATTGGCGACCGACCAAGCGCGGGTCCGATGCTTCCTCAGACGCTGCAGTCCCGGATGGTCGCCGCGTGCAAGTGGTGGCTCGGGTGGTGCGCCACGAGTGGTATCGACCCGCTGGGCGCCGAGTTCGACGACCTCGAGCGTGCCGCACGGCAGATGAAGGCTGACGGAGCCCCAGAACTCGATGTTCTCGACCTCCTCGATCAGGTCGGGCACCTGCTCGGGTTGTGGCGCGACCCCCGCTGGGCGCGGCTGCGCCGCACGATCTTGCGACCCGACGAGGAGTGACTCATGCACCACCGGCCGAGTCCGTCCAGCCGCCCACCGCTCGTGCGCGACGTCGACCTAAGCGACCAGCAGCGCGCCTGGATGCCGGCAACCGCCTGGGACGCCTTCGGCCAGTGGCCGTGCGCGAGCAAGGTCGAGCTGGCCGACCGCCTGGAGTTCCTCACCCACGCCGGCGGATGGGACTGGCGCAGCGTCGCCACGGCCGCCCGCGCCTACCCCGGATGGCGAGTCGAGCTCCAAGGCGATGGCTTCCTGACCATCGCACCCCCGCAGGGCCAGGACCCCACCGACGCGACAGCCACGGCGAGTGGCGCTCGCACCCCACCCACAGTGGAAGCACCGTCGGACCAGAAGTCGACGCGCTGGCAGACGAGCAAGCCCGCCCTTGCGTGGTTCGCCGAAGCGATCACGGGCGCGTGGATCTGTCTGGTTGTCGCGCTCAACCGGGCACTCAGACACGATGACACGCTTGTGGTCGGCACGCTGCTGCTCGCCGCCTCGATGATCTTGCTGATGCGGCTCGACGCCCGCCGGGAGTACCACCGCGGCTGGGCCGATGCCCGATTGCACGCCGCCACGCTGCCGCATCCGGTCCAGCGCCCCAGGCAACCTCCGGATCAGCCGCGAACCCTGCACGAGCCGTGGCACCGCAGCACGCTGTTCGTAGCGGCCACTCGAACCACGGGTCAAGCGGCGCGTCGACCTTCGGACGAAGCGGACGAGACCTGAGTGACGTCGCAGAGGGGAACGATCCTGTCCAGCGTCGACCGGTTCTGGACCGCCGATGACCTGCGCGGAGCGCGCTCGACGAGGCATCGCCTGCTCGCTTTCCTGGCCGCGACGGGCGAACTGAAGCGAGTTCATCCGGGCCTCTACTGGCGGGGCCGTTCGACGCCGCTCGGCTTCTCGGCGCCGACACCTGAGCAGATCACGAGTGCTTTGCTGGGCGCGACGCCGGGGGTGGGTCCCGCGGGCGCGTCGGCTGCGCATGCGCTCCGGTTGTCGACGCAGGTGCCGCGGGTCGCACTGGTTGCCGTCCCCCGACGCGCGCCGACGTCGGTCGTTGGCGTCAGGTTCGTCGCTCGCGCCGCACGTACCGGGCGGGTGGATCAGGGTCTGGCTGCGGTCGAGGTGGCGGTGCTCGAGGTGCTCGAGGCGTGGCATGACGTTGTCGAGGTCTCCGACGGTGAGGCGACCTCCGCGCTTCGGGTGCTACTCATGTCTGCCCGGGCCGATCCAGGGCGCCTGGCTGCCGCCGCGACGACCGAGCCGCGTGAAGTGCGCGCTCGGCTGGCGGAGCTCCTGCGGTCGGTAGGGCACGAGGCACTAGCGGCAGCCATCCCGACCGGCTGATCAACGCGCACGACGATCAGTCGGGGAGGGCGGAACCGGCCGAGCGTCTTTTCCAGAACGGGAACGAGACCCCGGCTGCCACGAGGCACATCCTGGTGCGACGATGGGGTCTCCCGATGATGGCCCGCGTGCGCCGCGAAGCACGCCGCATCATGACCGCTGAGCTCGGAGGGACTCCCCTCACCCACCGGTGAACGGCCCGCAGGTGCGTGTACGCACCCCCAAGGACCTTCGCCGCGAACGCCGCCGCCGGCCCCACTCCTGCTGGGACCACCTGATCGCCGCCCCGCTCTGGCCACTGCACGGCATCAACCTCGGCACCCTGCTACGCACCTGCGACGCCGTCGGTGCATGCCTCGCCGTCCCCCGACTGCCATGGCTCCCCGAAGCCCTCAGGCGCGGCAACACCCTGCGCCACCCAGCATGCGTGCACTGGACCGGGAACCCGATCCGCTGGCTCGAACAGCAACGGGAGCGTGACACGGCGATCGTCGGCGTGGAGCTGACCGAGGAGTCGGTGCGACTCGGGGACCTACCCGCCGCCCGCAGGCGCACCGTGATGGTCCTCGGCCACGAGCAGAGCGGGATCCCCCCCGAGGCGCTAGACCTGCTCGACCTCGCCGTCGAGATCCCCTAGATCGGCACGGGAGCCAGCCTCAACGTCGCCGTCGCTGGCTCGCTCGTCCTGTACCGGCTCGCCGGACTGCTGTGAGTCCGCGGTTTCGGCGCCCGACAATCGCCCGGCCTCGCAGCACGACCCCCGATGAACCTCACCCGGATGTCCCTGCAATCCACAGCAGGCGTCTGGGATCCTTGGGCGGCAACGTGCGCCAGGGAGGTCGTGTCCAGATGGTCGTCCAGCTCGCGCTCAAGGCGATCCCCGCGATCGGCAAGGCTGGGTGGAAGGTTCTGGTCCCCCTCGGCGCCGCGACAGTCGCGGCGGTCGGTGTCGGCGCAAAGGGAGTCATCGACACCGCCAGGGGCCGCTCCATCCGCAACACCGCCACCCAGCGGTTCGACGAGGCCATCTCCCAGTGCGACGCGGCACAGCGACGCACGGAGGAGCTGGCCCGCGACTACGGCGCCTACCAGATCCAGGTCCACGCCCAGAGCGTCGGCCGGCTCGCCGACTGGCTCGAACGAAACGAGCACCTCGTCAAGCGCCTCAACTTCAAGAAGGTCGACGGCGTCCGGATCCGGGTACCGAACATCCCGAAGTACGTCGCCGCCGCCGAGAACGTCACGACGGGTGTAACCGGACTGGTCAGCGCGGTCGGCGCAGGCGTGTCCGCGCAGGCAGCCGCCGTGTGGGGCGTTTCCGCGTTCGCGACCGCAGGCACCGGTACCGCGATCTCCTCACTGAGCGGAGCCGCCGCACAGAGCGCCACGCTGGCGTGGCTTGGGGGTGGCCCGATCGCAGCCGGCGGTGGCGGTGTCGCGGCCGGCAGCGCCGTCCTGGGCCTGGTGACGGTCGTCCCGGTCCTGTTGGTCGGTGGCTTCACGATGGGCGTCGCCGGAGCACGAACCAAGACCAAGGCACACGGGTTCGCAGCGTCCGTGAACGTCGAGATCGAACGCATCAAGCTCGTCGAAGACCTGCTCGGCGCCGTTGGCCACCGGATCGAGGAACTTCGCGAGACCCTCGGAAACCTCGCTAAGCGCGCCACTGAGGCCCTCGACCGACTCGAGTCAGTGGACTTCGATCCGAATCTTCACGCCCGCGAGTTCGTGCAAGCCCTGCAGCTTGTCACCGCAGTGAAGGAAGTCCTAAGCACGCCGGTTCTGGACCCGAGCACCGGTGAGCTGACCGAAGCGTCCGTCGAGATCCTAAGGAAGTACGCATGAGCACCCCGCAACAGGTGGCAGCCCTGCTCCCGAAGCCGAGCCCGGCGATGGTCGTCGATGCGTTCCGGCTCGTCATGGGCTCGGCGAACGAGTGGGTCGCCGTCGTCCGCCAAGAGGAGACCAAGCGGCAGGAACTCCGTGTTTGGGAGAAGACCCAGCTGGAGATCATCCAGGTGCAGCGAGACTTCCTGCTCACCGCACTCGACCGGACCTTCGACGAGCGCCGCGAGAACTTCCGGCGACTCTTCGACAACCTCGACACCGCTCTCGCGTCGGACGGTGACGACGCGGCCGCGCACGTCGCGGACATCCTCGGCGCGATCACCGACCTCGCCAAGACGAGCCCGTTCAAGGACCTGAAGAGTCCTTCGATCGTCGTGCAGGAGTTCCTACAGAGCGGGCGGGTCATCGAGCTCTAGCTCACACCATCGTGGTCTTGGATCCCGACCTCAACAGTGACGAGTGCGGCGACGAAGCGGACGCGGGGTGACCGCAGGATCCGGGGTTGGTCTCCGGCTCGTCATCTGTCATCTCAGGCCGCCGACGCACGATCATCAGCGCCGCACGATCAGGACCTAGCAGATGCCGGCATTACGGCCCCGAGGGAGCCCCGATCCTCTTGCAGACCTCATCTTGGAGCCCGCTCGCGAAGAACTCAGGGATCGGCGACTGATCGTTCTCCGAGGTCAGCCAGTACGTGCCGGTGAGTCGCCCGTAGTCGTTGAAATCGGCTTCAGCTTCCCAGTTCGTGAGACCGCTATTGGACCGCACCACCAGGGTGACGGTCATTCCGCGGACTTCGGCGCGCACGACCCGTGGCGTCTTCCTCGCGATCTCTCCCGCGATGTCAATGAAGTCCTGGCCGCTCAGACGGGTGTCGAACTGCGGTGCAGAGCTCTTGCGACGCTTGGTCTCCCGAGCGTCGCGAACCTGCGCGCGAACTCGCGCGCCCACCACTAGGACAGCACCACTCACCAATGCCTTGTTGAGCAGTCCCATGCCACCCTCGCTCGACGTACCAAGCTTGCGGGGACACCGTACTAGCGGCGGGGTCGGGCAAGTCGGGAATGCGACACCACGGCCTACTCGAAGTCCTGTTCGGTGTCGACCTCCTCGTCCTCGATGAGGCGGTCGTCGTCGATGTCAGCTTCGGTTGCCGCCGGCCGACGCGCGGGCCACCGGGTCAAAGCCCACGCGGCGATATCGGAGGCTCGACGCTCGATCGTGGCCGGGGTCCATTCAGAGAACTGGATGGCCAGTTCGCGCTCCCGCGCCAGGTTGGACTCGCTGTAGTAGCACCAGGGTTCGGCCTGTCCTTCACGCCCTCGCTTCCCGCGGCGCCCGTCTGCGCTATCGAGGTAGTCGCGATTCCCATACCGCGAGTTGTCTCGCGTCAAGACCAGGTTCCCGATGCCGTGCACAAGTTTCGCATGCTGCTCGGGCGTGAAGCTCTTCCACCAGGCGGAGTCCGAAGCGGGAGTCTGCGGAAGGATGTGTTCCGTCGTCTTGTTGCCTTTCGCGGTGATGTCACCGAACTGGGGCAGGTCGCTCGCGTCGCGCTGCTTCGAGAGCTCGTACTCGTAGAGGACGAACTTGTGGGCCGTGGAACGCGGGTACCACTGAACAAGGGCCCCGAAGCTGGACACGACGTCCTCGTCGGGCGCGAGGTGCCAGAGCCGCTGCTCCAAGCCCGCCAGGACCTCGTCAGGAGCGGTTCCTGTGAACATGTCCCGGGCCGCCCAGCGAATCGATGACTCGCCGGCATTGGAGCGCAGACCGCGGATCGCCCACACGCGGGCAGAGAACCTCTCGCAAAAGTGAACGACCCGCAGATACAGACCGGCGTTCGCGGCGTGAGCCAGGCGCGTCGCCAGCAACAACGGGTGGAACGAGGCGACCGAGCCACTTCGCCGGAGGGCGGCCGTTGTCTGTGCGATCTCCGAGCCTGCCGATGCGTAGCTCGGATATGTCGCGGCGGGATCGTGCACGTCCGCGAGGATCCCAGCGCTCTTGCGAAGCGAGTTGATGTAGGCGTCGAGCGCGAGGTAGAGGCGGTCGTCGGGCACCGGGCTCGCGGCGTCTTCGGTCGCTCCGATCAGGCGGCTGCTCCCCGGGACATAGGCGGACCGTGGGAACTTCGCCTTGACCGAGTCCGCGCCATGCCAGTTGCGGGTGTTGGCGTCCTGGGTCACCAGCCAGTGGGCGCGCAACAGTGCATCGTCGCGGAGACCGACCCGACCGAGATTGCTGAAGATGGTCGACCAAGAGCGGTTGATGTTGGCTGCCACATCGTCCCGCTGGACGTCGTTCAGTTGCCTGGAGAGATACAGCAGGTAGTTCTTGACTCTCTCCAGTTCGGTCAGGGGTTTGCCGCGGCCGTTCACCGTCTCGAACAAGACTCCGACCTCGTCCGACCGATCAACGCTGTACACCAGGAACCGAAGCTGGTGGCTAACTCTCGCGCGGAGGGCCAGCAGGCGTGTGAGGCCGGCCTCGGGAGCGACATCGGCCGTCAGGTCAGCGATCTGATTGTCGAAGTACCGGCTGGCAGCCAGGAGCCTTCTGGCGCCGAGTTGCAGAGGAGCACCTTCTGGGGCGTCATCGCCGATGATCGAGTCAGCGAAAAACTCGCGCAAGTCGCCGCCGAGTTCCAGGCGCGGTCGCCGTACGCCGTCGACATTGACGTACACCAGGCGGTCAAGATCGTGCGCAGCTTCCTGTGCGTCTGGGTCGCGTTGGTCGCGAAGCGCACGCCGAAGTCGATCCAGCAGGATGACGCAAGTGGTCAGGCGCTGCTGTCCGTCGACGACATCGAACAACGTGAGCACCTGGCCCGAGCGCGTCGTCTGGGTCGACCCCATGTCCTGGAGCACGAGAGTTCCCGTGTAATGCGGAAGGGACCCCAGCAGATCGATGTCCGCCCACAGGTCCGAGAGCTGCTTCTCTTCCCAGGCATACGGGCGCTGATAGTCGCCGACGTTTAGCAACTTGTCCTGCAGAACCTGCTCGAGCGGAGTTCCAAGATCGGGCATGACCCTCATCCTGCCCCCGCCGTGCGACGGGGGCAGGATGAGGGCCGACGTAGACGTCCTTGGGGGTGGCCGGCCTTGCGGTCCGACTCGGCGGCCGCATCTTCGGACACGCGGACGTCCTTGGGGTGATCACCAATCTTGCGAAGTCGAGTCCAAGCAACTACCTGAACCGCCCATCGGTAGTTGTCGAGGAGTTCGTGCAGGGTGGGGGAGCATGGCCCGCTTCTCCGGACAGTCCGGGATACCCGGTCATGCTCCCTTCCCGAGGGTCGCCCATCGGGGGTTAACCCCTGAAACCGCCTCCGCAGAACCAGGTCGAAGCCGCGCACGCCTCGTAGATCGCGGCCTGCCAGGAGTTTGGGTCGTTGGCAGCCCAGGACGCCGCCGCTTCCTGAAGGTGCAACTGAACGGCGGCTGCCCCTCCCCGGTCCAGGAGCCCGGCAAGCTGGTCGCGGATGCCGACGAGGTGACGACTCGCCTCAAACGAGTACACCGTCCGCAATCGCAGGACCTCGAAGTGTGCCTGAGCTCGATCGGCCAGCGCAGGCGACCAGGTCGGCTGGACGGCGAGCTCGAAGTCGGGAACGAAACTCCCGCCACGGATCACAATGACGGCGCTGAGCCATCTGCCCGGTCCGAGATCGTCAAAGTACGTGTTGAGCGTGGGCCTCAGGCTCGCCAGCTTAGCCGCATTGCAATCCCGGCATGCGGGCAAGAGATTCTCCGGGGTAACCGCGAAGATCGGATGCTCGGCCTTGGGAAGGTGGTGATCCAGCGTAGATGCCTGCTTCGCGTTGCAAAGCGCGCATCTCTCGTCGCGATTGCCCGTTCGAATCGCCTCGTAATACCCGCGCCCGACCCTACTCCTAACCAGGCGCTGATCGTATAACCAAACGAAATCGCCGACCGTCGCGGTACCGTAGGGCTCGTATGATGTGGCGACGATTGTTTGGAGCCTACCCTGTTGGGCCGCGGTTGCGTAATCCGCGGCCGCTGCCCCAATCTTCGACGAGTTCGGGACCAGCCGCGCCTTTCGGTGCGCGTCCACAATGCCGACGCAGCACGCCTCGAAGACGTCACGTGCCGCGATCGACGGCCTAGTTGTCAGGAGCACGCTATTGCCTCGCGAAGTAGACCATCGACTGCAGAAGAGCGCGCGCCTCGGCCCCCAATCGTCCGTCAAACATCTCCACCAGCCGGCCATAGTCAGCCGTCGGATATTCCCGGACTAACTCGGCCAGAGATCTATGAAACCCCGCTTCCGTTACTTCCAGACCGAACACCTCCTGGGTCAGCGTTCCGACGTTCTCGCCGTACGTCTCGATCGCAGGACGCCTAACGGCAAGTTCGCCTGCCGAGCCCATCAGCTTCCAAACGCAGGAGCGCGATACTTCCTGCAGCACGACGGGCGAGTGCGTCGCGACGATCGCGACACCGTTGCGCTCCTCAAGTAACTCGGAGAGCGCACTCATGAAGGCGGAGAGTAGGGGCGGGTGCAGGTGCGACTCGGGTTCGTCTATCAGAACCAGACTCGCTTCTTCGACCGTCTCCACCAGTCTCGTGAGCGTCAGGAGCACAATCTTGTGGCCCGAGCTAAGTTCCGCAAAGACTCGCCGCGCTCGTTCGCGAAGCTCGTCCCCCTGGGCCTCGCGGAGGCGCTCGAGCAGCTCTGCGAAGAGCGGATCACTGAGGAGGGGGCCCAAAATGCGATTCCACCGCTCGATTCTTCCACCCTTCTCCAGTTTTCCGAGACTCTGGGAGAAGTCACGCGCCAGGGTGACATGATCCTTCAGCCCCAACGACTTATCCCCGACCGCCGTCGGAATATTCTTCAACCCGATATAGTGATGCCGCAGCGCACCCGCTGCCGTCGACTGGCGTCGGCGTTCGAAGCCGTCGAAGGCGCTGAAGGCCACAGACACGACGTTGGCGAAGCGGTTGGCAAGCTTGTCGTCGTTGCGCTGTACAAACCCAACCGATCCGGCCGACTCCCGCCTCGTCAACGCGGTTGCAAGATCGTTCAGAATGAACGATTTCCCGACACCATTGCGCCCGATGAGAACATGGATATTGGTTCGGGGCATCGAGGTGGGCTCGACCTCAAAGTCGAGCCGCTTTGGTTGCACGGCGGCGCCATACCGATCGGAGCCGGGCGTTTCATACCAGAACGAATACGGCGATAGGCGAGCGCCGCCAAGAGCTATCCGATGCAACTGGGTCTGCACCGCCACCGCGGTAACCCATCGGAGGAGCGACGTCTGGGTGACATCCAGTGACTCGACCTGATGGAAGCGCTTTAGGTCGAGGGCGATGTCGTTCAGGCCATTGAGGACTCGAGCCGCTTCATCTGGGCCCAGCGTGTTGAGGCGATCGTAGTAATCTTCGTCCTGACCCAGCGAGAAATACAGGTCAGGCAACTTTGAGAACTCTGGTGGCAGATCTGGGCGGCTACTGTCGGCCTTGTCGCCGATCTTCACGCCACCAATCTCGTCAACTCTGCCGTCCGTCACGACAATCAGTGTCCACAGCGTCTTGTACCCATAGTCGTCCCAGGCGTCGGCCACTAGATACGCGCCGTTAAGTGATCTGGCAGTCGGTCGATCGGACTTGGAGCGTGTGTGAAATCGCATGGCCCACCCGACTCTGATGCCGTGCATCTCACGGCTTCCGTTCGCTCGCCTGATGCTAGTCGGCGCAGCCCTCGACCGAAGCAGACTCCAACGCGAGCGTCGGCCGACCCGAATAGGACCCGTTCCGCCAGGCCAGAAGCGTTCGCGCACGTGACCGTGTGTTCCCGAGCCGGCACGCCTCACCTCGCGGCATGAGCGAGGTGGAGGCGACCCGGGTGAAAGCGAAGGCACAGGCTGAGGAGCTCAGCCAGCTGAGAAGCAGCGACGGCGATCGCCTAGTCCTCGGGGCAGCTACATGAGGCGGTGGCGGCTCGCGGTCTCCAGGGGCCGACGGCTCGCGCAAACGCTCAGGCCGCGCGCACTGACGGCGCGATCGTTTCCAGATCTACCGATGTCCGTTTCAGCCCCATCCGTCGGCAGAGCGGTGAACTGCACCTCGACGATTTTTGACAAGTGCCCAGGCGCCAGGCGCCCAGGCGCCCAGGCGCCCGGGCTCGTCCGGCCCGCGCGTCGTCGGCATGTGACGCGCCGACGCGGTGGTCAGCCTACCGGCAGGTCCGCCTGCGCTCGTGCGTCCGCGCGACGCAGGTCGGTCGTGGCCGCCGACGCCGGAGCGTCCGCACCGAGCCCCTAACCAGCGCGACGAGCCGCGCCCTCTCACCCCGGCTGCGCCCGTCGCTGCGCCGCGCGACGATGGGTCCACTGCCGACGACGGGAGCCACCATGGCCGAGGTGACGAGGCTGACCACCGACCCGGACGAGATCCGACAGTTCGTGGAGTCCCATGACGCCGTCCCCGCGCTCATCTACTCGGACGATCCCCGCGAGCTGCCCGTCCCGGCGGTGATCTTCCCGAGCGGGCCGAGCGGGAGGGGCGCGCAGGAGGTGACCTGGCCGGAGTTCCTCACCGCGCTGGAGGCGTCGGGGCTGGCGCTCCGGTACGCGGTCGCGGCGCCGGGGGTCCGGACGCCCGCGTTCTTCGAGCTGGCCCAGCGCGAGGGCTGGGTGCCGCCGTCCGACGGGCACGGCAGGCCCTAGCCAGGCGGAGCCCAGCGGACGGCAAGCCCGGTCCGACGCGCGCCCGGGAGGTCGGCCTGCTCGGCACGGCCCGCACCTCGACGGGACCACGGTCACCACCGTCGAACGCTGACAGGCGGTGCGGGGCGTCAGGCGACGCAGATGCAGAAGGGGTGACCGGCCGGGTCGAGGAACACCCGGAACGTCTCGCCGGGCTGGTGCTCGGCCTTCGTCGCGCCGAGCGCGAGGACCTCGGGCTCGGCGGCGTCGAGGTCCTGGACCATGACGTCGAGGTGCATCTGCTGCGGGACGTCCTGACCGGGCCACTGCGGGGCCGTGTAGGGGTCGACGCGCTGGAACGAGATGCACTGCGTCGCCCCCTCGCGGATCTCCGACCAGCCCTCGTCGCCGGAGACGTCCCAGCCGAGCAGGGAGCCGTAGAACCGGGCGAGCGCGGGCGGGTCGGGACAGTCGATGACGAGTCCGGGGTATCGGGCGATGGCCATGCGCGGCACGCTACGCGCGACAGCCAACACCCACCGACGGGACGTTGCGAGCCATCCCCAACAAACACAAGCATGCAACATATCTGTTGTGTTTGTTGTGTTGCGCGTAGTCTGAAGCCATGCCGGCGACCGCCCACGGCTCCGTCCACACGGACGACGACGACCTCCTCACCACCGGGGAGGCCGCGGTCCTGCTCGGGGTGTCCCGGCAGCACGTCGTCAACCTCACCGCCCGGGGCGACCTCCCGTTCGAGATGTCGGGCGCGCACCGTCGCGTGCGCCGCTCGGACGTCAGCCGCGTCCGCTACTCGACCCAGCGGCCGACGGCCGACCAGCGACGGTCGCTGCGGCTCGCCTACGCGATCGCCGGCAAGGTCGCCCAGGACCCCGAACGCTGGTTGCCGGTCGCCCGCGGGAACGTCAAGAAGATGCTCGAGCAGCACCCGCGGGGTCGTGCTCGCACGTGGCTGTCGGAGTGGGCCGACCTCCTCGACGGGCCGCTCGACGAGCTGCTCGCCGTTCTGACGTCACCGACCCCACGAGCCCGCGAGCTGCGGCAGAACTCCCCCTTCGCCGGCGTCCTGAGCGACGCCGAGCGGCAGGCGGTGCTGGACGCGGCGCGGTGAAGCGCTCCGAGCTCGCGCACGTCCTGCGTGCCGCGAGCACGATCGCGGACGACGTCGACGTGGTGGTCGTCGGCTCGCAGTCGATCCTCGGCAGCTTCGACGAGGACGACCTGCCCGACGAGGCCGTCGGGTCGATCGAGGTCGACGTCGCGTTCCTCGGTGAGGACGCTGCCGCGAAGGCGCTCGCGGTGGACGGCGCGATCGGCGAGGACTCGGGCTTCCACGCCATGTACGGCTACTACGGCCAGGGTGTGGAGATCGACGGTCTCGTCGTCCTGCCCGACGGATGGCGCGAGCGACTCGTCGTCTGGCAGTCGTTCTCCTCGCAGCCGGCCCGCGCCCTGTGCCTCGAACGGCACGACCTGGCCGTCGCGAAGCTCGCCGCCTTCCGCGAGAAGGACCTGGAGTTCGTCGAGGCGCTGCTGCGGGAGCGTCTGCTGACGCCGGACGTCCTCGTCGAGCGGCTGGGGCACGCGGAGATGCCAGGGCCGCACCGCCGTCGCCTCGTCGCGTGGGTCGTCGCGGTGAGCGACCGCCTGGGTGCGTCGCGTGACGGTCTGGCCTGACTACACCCGCACGCACGACGCGGCCCCGGACCGGGGAGGAAGGAGGGTCCGGGGCCGCGTCGTGGAGCGCGCTACTTCAGGCCGTTGGACACGGCCGAGATGAGCTCACCGTTCGAGGTGTCGCCGGAGAGCTCCCAGAAGAACGCGCCGCCGAGGCCCTGGCCCTTGGCCCAGGACATCTTGCCGGCGATGGTCGACGGGGTGTCGTACGACCACCACTCGCTGCCGCACTTGGCGTAGGCGGTGCCGCCGACGGTGCCGGTCGCGGGGCAGCGGTTCTTGAGGACCTTGTAGTCCTCGATGCCCTGCTCGTACGTGCCGGGGGCGGGGCCGGTGGCGGTGCCGCCGGGCGCCGTCTGGGAGACGCCGTTCCAGCCGCGGCCGTAGAACCCGATGCCGAGCAGGATCTTGTTCGACGGGATGCCCTTGGCCTTGAGCTTCGCGACGGCGTCGGCCGAGTTGAAGCCGGCCTGCGGGATGCCGGAGTACGACGTGAGCGGCGAGTGCGGGGCGGTCGGGCCCTGCGGGTTGAACGCGCCGAAGTAGTCGTACGTCATGGGCATGATCCAGTCGAGCTTGGTCGCCGCGGTGGCGTAGTCGGTGGCGTCGATCTTGCCGCCGTTGCTGCCGTCGGCCGTGATGGCCGCGGTCACGAGCGCGGAGGAGCCGAACTTGTTCCGCAGCGCCGCGATGACCGAGTTGAAGGCCTGCGGGCCGCTGCTGTCGCAGGTGAGGCCGCACGCGTTGGGGTACTCCCAGTCGACGTCGATGCCGTCGAAGACGTCCGCCCAGCGCGGGTCCTCGACGAGGTTGTAGCAGGACTCCGCGAAGGCCTGCGGGTTCTGCGCGGCCTGCGTGAAGCCGCCGGACCAGGTCCAGCCGCCGAACGACCAGATGACCTTGAGGCCGGGGTTGAGGGCCTTGAGCTTGCGGAGCTGGTTGAAGCTGCCGCGCAGCGGCTGGTCCCACGTGTCGGCGACGCCGTCGACGCTGTCGGCCGCGGTGTACGCCTTCTCGTAGTCGGCGTAGGAGTCGCCGATGCTGCAGCGCCCGTTCGTGGTGTTGCCGAACGCGTACAGGATGTGGGTGAGCTTCGACGCGGAGCCCGACGTCTGGATGTTCTTCACGTGGTAGTTGCGGCCGTAGACGCCCCACTCGGCGAAGTAGCCGACGACCTTCTGGCCGCCCGGGCCGGGGTTGGTGGGCGTCGGGGTGGGCGTGGGCGTGGTGGGGGTCGGCGTCGGTGTGGGCGTGACGGTCGGGGTGGTCGTCGGGGACGGGCCGGGGCCGCCGTTGCACGCGCCGCCGTTGACGGTGCAGCCGGTCGGGCCGCCGAACGGGCCGGACGCGACGTAGCCCCACTGCTGGGTGGCGCCGGGTGCGAGGGCGCCGGCCCAGGACTTGGACGTGGCGCGGTAGTGGTTGCCGGTGCGGACGACGTCGGCGTCCCAGGAGCTGGTGATCGCGACGTTGGACGGCAGGTCGAACTCGAGCGTCCACTTGCTGACGGGTGCGGACGTGCCGTTGGTGACGCGGACGGACACCTGGTGCCCGGTCCCCCAGTCACCGGCGGACGTGAACGTCGCCGTGAGGGAGCCGGCGGCGGACGCGGCGGTGGGGAGGGTCGCGGCGACGAGCGCGGCGACGACGCCGGTGACGGCGAGCAGTGCGGTGGCCGCGAGCCCTCGACGCTGAGGGCGGCGGGCGGGGTCGTGGTGCCGGGGACGCATGGGGCCTCCTGGGGGCAGATGGGACCGGCGATTTGTAAAGATCACGTACTAATGGTTCACTTGCGACATTAGCGACGCGCCGATCGGAGGGTCAACGGCCCCTCCGCGGCGCCACGGGCCGCTGCGAGCAGTCCGCGGCCCGGCTCGTCTGGGCGACGACGGTGCAGGTCAGGCTGGTGTCATTACCGGTATTGACGCAGGTCACGCGGGGTGCAACCCTGCGCTCCCCATCCGCCCCGGTGAGATGTCGTCGCGCCGTGGCAAGCGATTCCCACGGCCGCCCACGGGTCCGCAGCGGATCACTCGATCGAGTGAAGGCGCCGACCGCTCCACGGCCCCTCGGCTCCCCCGCAGCGAGCGCCGGACCATCGGCGTGACCAGCGTCGTCGCCAGGCTCGGGGCTGCCCACGTGTCGGTGGTCGGTCGTAACGTCGGTCGGAGCACGGCAGACGACCCAGCCGACGACGGAGGCGTGCGATGACGCTGCAGCGGACGTACCCGCAGGGCGTGACGTCCTGGATCGACCTCGAGCAGGACGACGTCGAGGCGGCGACGGCCTTCTACGGCGCGCTGCTCGGCTGGACGTTCCACGACGCGACACCGCCGCATGCGCCCGTCCGGTACGTGATCGCCCAGCTCGACGGCCAGGACGCGGCGGGCATCGGCGGCCCACGGACGCCCGGGACGGGGACGCCGACGTCGGACCCCTCGTGGCACACGTACGTCGCGGTCGACGACCTCCCCGCCGCACTCGCCCGCCTGGAGGCCGCCGGCGCGACCGTGACGACCGGGCCGACCGTCGCCGGCGAGGGCGGCGCCTGGGCCGCGTTCACCGACGCCCAGGGCGCCGACCTGCGGCTCTGGCAGGCGAAGAACCGCCTCGGCGCGCAGATCACCAACGCACCGGGCGCGTGGAACTTCACCGACCTGCGCACGACCGACCAGGACGCCGCACGCGACCTCTACGGCCGCGCGTTCGGCTGGGAGTTCAGCGACCTGGGGTTCGCGACGATGATCCGCGTCCCCGGCTACGGCGACCACCTCGCCGCGACCGTCGACCCCGGCATCCACGAGCGGCAGGACGAGGTCTCCGCACCCCCGGGGTTCGCGGACGCGATCGGCTGGCTCGGGCCGACGGTCGGCGACGAGCCCCCGCACTGGCACGTCACGTTCACCGTCGAGGACCGCGACACCGCGGCCGACCTCGCGGCCCGGCACGGCGGCACCGTCCTCGGGACGGACGAGTCCGACTGGACGCGCACCGCGACGATCCGCGACCCGCAGGGCGCGGTCTTCACCGCCAGCCAGTTCACGCCACCGTCCTGACGTCTCGGCACCGGGCCCCTCCCCCGACGTCGGACGCAGGTGCCACGCTGGCCCGGTGACGACGACACCCCCGGCCGAACGTGAGATCGCCGAGCTGACCCGGCTCGTCCGCGAGTTCTCGACGGAGCGCGACTGGCAGCAGTTCCACGACCCGAAGTCCGTGATCCTCGCGCTGGTCGGCGAGGTGGGCGAGCTCGCCGAGCTGTTCCAGTGGGTGCGCGCGGACGAGGCCGTCGCGACGTTCGACGTGCCGGAGCGACGCGCCCGCGCGGGCGAGGAGATGGCGGACGTCCTCATCTACCTCGTGTGCCTGGCGGACGTCCTCGGGGTCGACCTGGGGGCGGCGGCACGCGCGAAGCTGTCGGCGTCGCACCAGCGGTTCGCCGCCGACGAGGTCCGCGGGCGCGCCCCCGAGAAGCCCTGAAGCCCCCCGGCACGCTCCAGCGCGCGGGCCCCGCACCCTGACCGCACACTCGGAGGCATGCCGCCGCAGCAGCCGACGACGACCGACGAGACCCGCAGCCCCCGGGTCTGCGTGCTCGCGCCCACCCCGCTGCTGACGATCACGATCGAGGCCCCGACCAGCGAGGAGTCCAACCCCGAGGTGCACGTGCACGCGGGCGGGCAGGGCCTGTGGGTCGGCCGCATGGCCGTGTCGCTCGGCGCGGACGTCGTGGTGTGCGGGCCTTTCGGCGGGGAGACGGGCACGGTCCTGGCGCACCTCGCGGAGGTCGAGCGGCTGCGCGTGCGACCGACGGCGTACGCGGGAGGCAACGGCGCGTACGTGCACGACCGGCGCGACGGCGAGCGGCAGGAGGTCGCCCAGACCCCGCCGCACTCGCTCGACCGGCACGAGCTCGACGACCTGTACGGCACGGTGCTGGTCGAGGCGATGGACGCCGACGTCACGGTCCTCACGGGCGCGGACCCGCCCCGGATCCTGCCCGCGGCGGTCGTCGGGCGCCTGGCGCGTGACCTGCGAGCGGCGGGCCGGACGGTCGTCGCGGACCTGTCGGGCCGGGCCGCGGCGGCGTTCGCGGAGGCGGGCGGCGCGGTCCTGAAGATCAGCCACGAGGAGCTCGTCGAGGGCGGGTTCGTCGACTCGGACGCCCCGGCGCACCTGCTCGAGGCGGCGCACCGGTTCGTCGACGACGGGCTGGACGCGGTCGTCGTGTCCCGCGCGGGCGAGCCGGTGCTCGTGGTGACGCGCGACGCGGTCGAGGAGGTCCTCCCGCCGCCGATTACGGTCGTGGACCACCGGGGCGCGGGCGACTCGATGACGGCGGGCATCGCGGTCGGGCTGGGCCGCGGGCTGCCGCTGAACGAGGCGGTGCGCCTGGGCGCGGCGGCCGGGGCCCTCAACGTGACCCGACGCGGCCTGGGCACCGGACGCCGGGAGCAGATCGAGCGGTTCGCCCGACGGGTCGTCGTGCGCCCGGCGGGCGACCCGGCCTGACCGGCCGGACGACGACGGCCCAGGCACCAGGTCAGCCGGGCTCAGGCCGACGACGCGTCGGCCCGCCCGGGTGGCGGCGTCGCGCCACGTCGGGTCCGATGGGGACGTCCCCTTCGTCGACCCCGAGGTGATCCCCGTGCGTGTGCTCGTGACGAACGACGACGGCATCGACTCCCCCGGCCTGACGACGCTCGCCGTGATGGCGTCGGACGCGGGTCACGACGTCGTGGTCGCCGCCCCGGCACGGGAGTCGTCGGGCGCGAGCGCGTCGCTGCTCGGCGCCGAGCAGGACGGCCGCCTCATCGTCGCGCCGAAGTCGTCGCCGGGGCTGCCGGAGGGGATCACGTCGTTCGCGGTCCGCGCCGCCCCGGGCCTCATCGCGTTCGTGGCGGCGTACGGGGGGTTCGGGCCGAAGCCGGACCTGGTGCTGTCGGGCGTGAACCGCGGCGCGAACACCGGCCACGCGGTGCTGCACTCGGGGACGGTGGGCGCGGCGCTGTCGGGCGCGACGCACGGGATCCCGGGCCTCGCGGTGTCGATGGCGTACCACGAGCCGCGGCACTGGGAGACGGCGGCGGCGATCGCCCGGCCGGTGCTCGACTGGCTCGTCGCGCAGGGTCCGGACCAGGCCCGGGTGCTCAACCTCAACGTGCCCGACCTGCCCGCCGACCAGATACGAGGGCTCCGCAAGGCGCCGCTCGCGTCGTTCGGTGCGGTGCAGGCCCGCATCCACGAGCTCGAGCACGGGCACCTGCAGCTCACGTACTCGGACGTCGAGATCACACGCGAGCCGGACACGGACGCGGGTCTCCTGGCGCGGGGCTGGGCGACGGTCACGCAGCTGCGGGCGCCGTGCTTCGACGCCGACGCGGACCTGCCGGAGTCGGGCCGTCAGGCCGCCGCCGAGGCGGTCGCGGCCACGTCGTGAACCGGGCGGCACCCACCGCGGGGCGTCACGAGCCCGTCGACGTCCGCGCGATCGCGATGAGCAGCATCGTCACCAGGAACCCCGTGACGAGGTTGAGCCACAGGAACCGCCGCCACCCGGCGTTGGCGCGCTCGCAGTCGTCGTCGGTGACGCGCCAGAACAGCGCGGTGCTGACGGCGTACGGCAGCGGGAGGACGGCGGCGAGGACGCCGGGCCACGGCACGACGAGCAGGACCGCGGCGGCGCCGACGTAGAGGAGGGTCGACAGGACGACCGTGGGGTGGGCGCCGAGCGCGGTCGCGACGGACGCGATCCCGCCCTCCCGGTCGGCCCGCACGTCCTGCACGGCACCGAACGCGTGGGACGCCATGCCCCACAGCACGAACGCGACGAGCACGGGCCACACGGTCGGGGCCCGCAGGTCGGCGTCGACGAGCACGAGCGCGTAGAGCAGCGGCCCGACGAAGTGCATCGCGGACGTGAACGAGTCGAGGACGGGCCGCTCCTTGAACCGCAGCCCGGGCGCGGAGTAGGCGACCACCAGGAAGAGCACGAGCGCGAGCACCGCGGTCGCGGCGGCGGACCCCACGACGACCAGCCAGACGACGAACGGCAGCGTCGACAGGACGCTCGCCCACAGGATGCGTCGGTGCACGGCCGCGGCCCGCTCGGGCGCGACGAGCCCGCCCTCGATCCCGCCCTTTCGGGGGTTGCGCAGGTCGGACGCGTAGTCGAAGACGTCGTTCACGCCGTACATCAGCAGGTTGTACGGGACCAGGAAGAACAGCGTCCCGACGACGAACGTCGCGTCGAGCCGCCCGCCGGTCGCCATGAGGTAGCCGGCGGCGAAGGGGTAGGCGGTGTTGATCCAGGAGAACGGCCGCGACGCGGCGAGGACCTCCCTCACGACGCCCCGCCGTCGCCCGACGACCCCGTCCCGCCGGTCCCTCGCATCCCGTCCGCGCCGTCCGGCCCGACCGCCGCGGCGGCACGCTCCCGACGACGCCCGAGCACCGTCCACACCACGGGCATCGCGACGCCCGCCGCGATCGCGTACGCGAAGTCCTCCAGCGGCGCCCCCGCGATGTACACCCCGAGGATCTTGTCGGGGTCGAACACGTAGAGGTCGGCCTGGATCATCAGGGTGTCGAACACCGCGGTCAGCACGCACAGGTGCACGAGGGTCCAGGCCAGCGGCGCGCCGCGCAGCCGCCGCAGCGTCGGGAAGGACACGGCGAGCAGCACGACGAGCACGGCGACGTTGAGCACGATGTTCGTCATGCCGCACCCCCCGCGTCGCTGCCGGCCCCGGGGCGGTCACGCTCGGCGAGCGCACGCGTCCCCGCGGCCCGCAGCTCGGCGGTCCGGTCGAACCAGCGCCACAGGATCAGCGCGGTGTAGCAGAGCAGCGTGAGGAAGAAGACCTCCTCGACGGGCAGCTCGGGCGCGAGCAGGATCCCGGTCATGTGCGGCGAGTCGCCGCGCGCGAAGATGCCGAGCACCAGCCCGGCGACGTCCCAGACGAGGAACCCGACGACGCCGATCCCGATCGTCCACGCGGCGCGGCGGGCGTCGGCCCAGAACGCGAGGTGGAACCGCCGGTCGACGAGCGCGAGGCCGCCGAGCGAGAGCAGCAGCGCGCCGAGGTAGGCGAACCCGGTCATGCGCTGCCGGTCCGGACGGCGGACCAGAGCCCGGCGGGCCGGGCGGCGTCGAGGTAGCCGGGGCGCAGCGGGGTCGGCAGCGGCCGGGTCGACGTCTCCCCCAGCAGCCGCTTCGCGACGAGCTCGGCGCTGATGAGGCACATGGGCAGCCCGACGCCGGGCACGGTGCCGCCGCCGACGTGCAGCAGGTTCGGCACGCGGGCGGACGCGTCGCCGGGGCGGAACATCGCGCTCTGGGCGAGCGTGTGCTCCATGCCGAGGGCGGTGCCGCGCCACGCGGACAGGTCGCGCGCGAGGTCGGCGGGGGCGACGACGCGGCGCGTGACGACGCGGCCGCGCAGGTCGTCGATGCCCGCCCACGCACCGACCTGGTCGAGGAACCGGTCGGCGTGCCGCTCGACGGCCTGGCGTGCGGGGCTGCCGGGCGGGCCGTCGCCGAGCGAGGCGTCGGCGGGGAACGGCACGAGCAGGAAGAGGTTCTCGTGGCCGGGCGGTGCGGCGCCCGGGTCGGTCGCCGTGGTCCGCGAGACGTAGACGGACCCGACGTCGGGCACCCGCAGGTCTGACTCCGGCCCGGACCGCCCGGTGCCGAGGATGTCCTCGAAGTTCCCGGGCCAGTCCCGCGTGAAGAACAGCGAGTGGTGCGCGAGCTCGGGCAGCGCGCCGCGCACGCCCGCCATGACGAGCAGCGCGGAGATCCCGGGCCCGTGCCGCTCCCACGACGCGGCCGGGTGGTCGCTGTGCCGGGCGTCGAGCAGCGCGGTCTCGGTGTGGTGCCGGTCGGCCCCGGACACGACGACGTCGGCCTCGACGACCTCCCCCGACGCGAGCCGCACACCGCGCGCGACACCGGTGCGTCGGGGCGACCGGACGGTCCGCGGGGCGTCGTCGACCTCGATCGCGACGACGTCCACCCCGGTGCGGATCTCGACGCCCTCGCGCACGGCGAGCCGTTCGAGCGCCTCGATCACCGTGTACATGCCGCCGCGCGGGTAGCGGACGCCCTCGACCAGGTCGAGGTGGCTCATGAGCGAGTACAGCGCGGGGACCCGGTACGGCGACGACCCGAGGAAGACCGCGTGGTAGCCGAGCGCCTGCCGCAGCACGGGGTGCTCGACGGTCCGCTCGATGCGCTCCGCGAGGGTGTGCGTGAGCAGGTCGACGAGCGTGCCCGCGCGCCGCAGGACGGGGGCGGAGACGAGCCGGTCGGGCCGCTGGAACGTCGTCCAGAGGAAGTGGTCGAGCGCGGTCCGGTACGCGAGCGACGCGTCCTGCGCGTACCGCCGCACGGCCTCGCCCGCGCCGGGCTCGAGCGCCTCGAACGTCGCCCAGTTCTGCTCGGCGTCGGCGACGAGGTCGAACCCTCCGGCGGCCGCGCCGGGACGCTCCGGCTCGGTGAACAGCCGGTACGCCGGGTCCAGCGGCACGAGGTCCAGGTGGTCCTCGACCCGCTCGCCGAGCAGCGCGAACGCGTGCGCGAACACCTCGGGCATGAAGTACCACGACGGCCCGGTGTCGAACCGGAACCCGTCGAGCGTGAGGGTCCCCATCCGCCCGCCGAGCCGGTCGTGCCGCTCGAGGAGCGTGACCTGCGCGCCGCCCCGGGCGAGCAGCGCGGCCGTCATGAGCCCGCCGATCCCGCCGCCCACGACGACGACGCGACCGTCGGGGCCGTGCCCGTGCGCGGCCCGCGTGCCGGGCCGGGGTGCCGTGGTCGTCACGCGGACCGTCCCGACCGCCCGGACGCACCGCGCCGGCGGTCCCACCACTGCCGCGCGACCGCGCCCGCGACGACGCGCACCTTCACGGGCCCGGGCACGCGCACGCGTGCGGCGAGCAGGTGCTCGGTGGGCTGCGCCGCGAGGTCGGCGAGCAGCCGGTCGTAGAGCGCGAGGGTCGCCGCGACGGCGTACCGCGACCGCCCGGGCAGCCGGGGCAGCGCCGCACGCGCGACCTCGACGTCGCGGCCGATCTCGGCGAGCGCCGCGTCCCGCTCGTCGTCGGTGAGCCGACCCGGGGTCGAGCCGGGGAAGTACGCCCGCCCGAGCTCGCCCGCGTCGACGCCCAGGTCCCGCAGGAAGTTGATCTTCTGGAAGGCCGCGCCGAGCGCGCGGGCACCCGCGACCTGCTCGTCGTCGGGCTGCCGGACGGGCTCGCCGGGCACGCGCTCGGCGTTGAGGAACACCCGCACGCACATCAGCCCGACGACCTCGGCGGACCCGTACACGTACTGCTCGAAGCTTGCGCGGTCGTGCGCGGCGACGGTGAGGTCGGCGCGCATCGACGCGAAGAACGGCTCGGTCTCGACGGTCGTGATGCCCACGCGGCGTGCGGTCCGCGCGAAGGCGTGCACCACCAGGTTGGTCGAGTACCCGGTGCGCAGGGCTCGGACGGTCTGCGCCTCGAGCTCGTCGAGCTCGGCGGCCGCGCCAGGCCCGCCGAACGTGTCGACGACCTCGTCGGCGAGCCGCACCAACCCGTAGACGGCCTCGATGTCGCGGTGCGCGCGCCGCCCGAGCAGCCGGGCGCCCCACCCGAACGACGTCGAGTACGCCCCGAGCACGAGCGCGCTGGTGCGCGCCGCGGTGGCGTCGTACAGCCGGACCGAGCGGTCGTGCGCCGTGCGCGCGCCGGTCCGGCGCCCGGTCTCCCGGGCGTGCTCCACGCTCATGCCTCAGTGCCCCCGTCCGACCAGATCGTCGACGACGCCCACAAGGTAGCCCGCCAGGGGCTCCGGGAGTGCGGCGGCGTGGCGTCGGGCTCGGTCGGCGGTGCGCTCGACGAGGGTCCGGACGGCGGCGAGCGCGCCCGAGTCGACCATGACGGCCCGCACCTGAGCGGCGCCGTGCTCGTCGAGGTCGTCCCGGCCGACGTACCGGTCGAGGGTCGCGCGGCCGGTGTCGTCGGTGCGGGCGTAGGCGAGGCGAAGCAGCTCGGTCCGCTTGCCCCGGCGCAGGTCGGACAGCACGGACTTGCCCGTGAGCGACGCGTCGCCGAACACCCCGAGGTCGTCGTCGGTGAGCTGGAACGCGAGCCCGAGCGCGGCGGCGACGTCGTCGAGCCGGTCGAGGACCTCGACGTCGGCACCCGCGAGCACGGCGCCGGACGCGAGCGGGACGCGGCACGAGTACTCGGCGGTCTTGAGGGCCGCGACGAGCAGCGCGTCGACGTCGGCGGGCGCGAGCGCCTCCGACGCGACGTCGAGGAGCTCGCCGGCAACGGCGGTCTCGACGCCGTCCGCGAGGAGGTCGGTGAGCCGCATCCGTACGTCGGCGCTGACGGGCGTGCGGGCGAGCAGCCGGAACGCGGTCGCGAGGGCGAGGTCGCCCGCGAGCAGCCCGGCGGCGAGCGCCCGGCCGTCGGCGACGTCGGCGGGCATCCCGTCGCGGTGCGCGCGAAGGCGGGCCGCGCCGCTGACGTTGAGCCGCCCGCGGCGGACGTCGTCGTGGTCGAGCACGTCGTCGTGGACGAGCATCGCGACGTGCAGGACCTCGTGCGCGGCGGCGACGGGTGCGACGGCGTCGACGTCGTGCCCGCCGAGCCCGAGGTACGCGGCGGCGGTGAGCCGGGGCCGCATGAGCTTGCCGCCGAGCGTGGAGGCGAGGTCGTCCCAGAGCTCGCGGGCCTCGTCGGCCTGCCGTCCGGCGCGGGCGGCGCGCTCGTCGAGCAGGTCGCGCAGGAGCTGTTCGGTCCGCGACGTGACCTCCTCCACGGCGAGGGCGAGCTCCCGGGTGGAGCGGACGCTCCCTCCGGGGGCGAGTGCGAGCTCGCCGTCGTCCACGTGCCCTCCTGGGTGTGTCGTCCGCGGTGGCTGTCCGCGCGGGAGAGGCAGGTCCGTCTCCGGAATGCTCAGCGTACTGAGCGTTTCTCGGTCCGCCACTCGAAAGACAACCAGAATTCGATCAGATATCCCCAGGATCGAACACAGATCAACATCCGTGGGCTACGCTGGCCCCATGACATGGTTGGTGACGGGTGGAGCGGGGTACATCGGGTCGCACGTGGTGCGGGCCTTCCAGCAGGCCGGCATCCCGCCGGTGGTGCTCGACGACCTGTCGAGCGGGCACCGCGGGTTCGTCCCCGCCGACGTGCCGTTCGTCCACGGCTCCATCCTCGACGTCCCGCTCGTCGCACGCACGCTCGCCGAGCACGACGTCACCGGCGTCGTGCACCTCGCCGGGTTCAAGTACGCCGGCGTCTCGGTCGACCGCCCCCTGCACACGTACGAGCAGAACGTCACCGGCACCGCCAACCTGCTCACCGCCATGGCCGACCA
The DNA here is from genome assembly GCF_004306155.1 of Cellulomonas biazotea. GTDB lineage: Bacteria > Actinomycetota > Actinomycetes > Actinomycetales > Cellulomonadaceae > Cellulomonas > Cellulomonas biazotea. The sequence continues at coordinate 16,633 of NZ_BIMR01000038.1, read as the reverse complement.
GGGCGTCGAGGCGATCGTCTTCTCCTCCTCCGCCGCCGTCTACGGCACGCCCGACGTCGACCTCGTCACCGAGGCCACCGCCACCACGCCCGAGTCGCCCTACGGCGAGTCCAAGCTCATCGGCGAGTGGCTGCTGCGCGACCAGGGCCGCGCCACGGGCCTGCGGCACACCTCGCTGCGGTACTTCAACGTCGTCGGCTCCGGCACCCCGGACCTCTACGACACCAGCCCGCACAACCTGTTCCCGCTGGTCCTCGACGCCCTCACCCAGGGCCGCACGCCGCGCATCAACGGCACGGACTACCCCACGCCCGACGGCACCTGCGTCCGCGACTACATCCACGTCGCCGACCTCGCCGACGCGCACGTCGCAGCCGCCCGCGCGCTCGGCGAGGGCCGCACCCTCGAACCCGTCTACAACCTCGGCTCGGGCGACGGCGTGTCCGTGCGCCAGATCATGACGGCCATGGCGGACGCCACCGGCATCGCGTTCGAGCCCGACGTCGCCCCGCCGCGCCCCGGCGACCCCGCCCGGATCGTCGCGTCGGGCGAGCTCGCCGCACGCGACCTCGGCTGGCGCATGACCCACACGCTCGCCGACATGGTGTCGAGCGCGTGGGAGGCCCGCCGGGCCCACTGACCCGACCCCGCACGCCCCGGGCCGGGCTCGCCACGCCGGCGGGCCCGGCCCGGTCGCGTCCGGCTAGCGCTGCGCGACCGGCATCGCCTGCAGCGCGGGCAGCCGCTCGGCCAGTCCCTCGAGGACCGACTCGCTCCCCGCGTAGATGCCGTCGGGGCGCGGCCAGTGCACGACGACGTCGGTGAACCCCAGCCCGGCCGCGCGCTCGACGCCCTCGAGCGCCAGGTCCAGCGACGTGAGCGAGAAGACCGGCGCCCCGTCGAGGCTCAGGTACCGGCGCAGCCGCGGCAGCGTGGACCCGTCTCGCTCCGCGGCCGCCTCGGCCGCGTCCATCTGGTCCGACACGTCCGCGAGCCCCGCCCACCAGCGCTCCTGCGCCGCGTGCGGGTCGTCGTCGACGCCCTCCGAGTCGAACGACGGCCCGTACGTCACCCAGCCCTGCCCGTACCGGGCCGCGAGCGACATCGTGCGCGGCCCGGCCGCGGCCATGACGAACGGCGTGCGCGGCCGCGCGATCGTGCCGGGGATCATCCGGGCGTCGTGCGCCTCGTAGAACTCCCCCGTGAACTCGGTGGCCGGCTGCGTCAAGAGCCGGTCGAGCAGCACGACGAACTCCTCGTACCGCCGCGTCCGCTCCCCGCGCGACCACGCCGGCCCGGTGACCGACGCGTCGAACCCCTCACCCCCGGCCCCGAGTCCGAGCAGGAACCGCCCGCCCGCGACGTCGTCCAGCCCGAGCACGTCCTTGGCGAACGGGACGGGGTGCCGGAAGTTCGGCGACGCCACGAACGTCCCGAGCGCGATCCGCTCCGTGACGGCGGCCGCAGCGGCCAGCAGCGGGACGGTCGCGAACCAGGGACCGTCGGCGAGCGTCCGCCACGCCAGGTGGTCGTAGGTCCACGCGTGGTCGAAGCCCCACTCCTCGGCCTGCCGCCAGCGGTCCTTTGCTCGTGACCAGCGGTCCTGGGGCAGCAGCACGACTCCGACGGCGACCATGCGCCGACCCTAGCCGGGCGCGTCAGCCCCAGCCGAGCTCGTGCAGCCGGTCGTCGTCGATGCCGAAGTGGTGCGCGACCTCGTGCACGACGGTCACCGCGACCTCCTCGACGACCTCGTCCCGGTCCGCGCAGATCGCGAGCGTCGGACGGCGGTAGACGGTGATCCGGTCGGGCAGCGACCCCGCGGCCCACCACTCCCCCCGCTCGGTGAGCGGCGTGCCCTCGTAGAGGCCGAGCAGCTCGGGGTCGTCCGGCGGCGGGTCGTCCTCGACCAGCACGACGACGTTGTCGATCAGCCGGGCCAGCTCGGGCGGGATCTCGTCGAGCGCGTCGCGGACCGCGTCCTCGAAATCGTCCCGCGACATCTCGACCACGCGACCATTCTGCCTGCTCAGCGCCGCCCCGTCCCGCCGGCGACCGCCTCGCGCCCGCCGCCGCCCCCGGTGCCACCGACCGGGTGACCGTCCGCCATTTTGGAGTTCGGGCCGCCGACCCCGTATGCTCGACTCCGGTCAACCGGCGCCTCGTCGTTGGGGCGGACACGCCCTCATCGTCTAGCGGCCTAGGACCCCGCCCTTTCACGGCGGTAGCACGGGTTCGAATCCCGTTGGGGGTACGAGCAGGTGCAGTGAGAAGCAGCAAGGCCTTGTTCCACCAAGGCCCCGTAGCGCAGTTGGTTAGCGCGCCGCCCTGTCACGGCGGAGGTCGCGGGTTCAAGTCCCGTCGGGGTCGCTCGAAGCGCCGGTCCTCGGACCGGCGTTCTCGTTCCGAGGCTCTGTAGCTCAGTTGGTAGAGCGTTCGACTGAAAATCGAAAGGTCACCGGATCGACGCCGGTCGGAGCCACCTTCGACGAAGGCCCCCTGGATCACCGGGGGGCCTTCGTGCATCCCGGGCACCTCGCGCTGGCCGGGACCGTCGCGGCCGCGGGACGCGCGGCGACCTGGGCCGATGATCCCGACCCCCGGCCCGGCACCCGCCTAGGGTGGGACGTGCACCGCACTGCACTGTCCCGTCGACGGAGGAACCCGTGAGCAGCACCCCCGGACCCGAGCGCCCGCGCAAGCCGTTCTTCGAGCGCTTCACCGAACCCTTCGCGGACCTCGCGCGGGAGAAGATCGGGCAGGCCGAGGACCGGGTCCGTGAGGCGATCCAGGCGGAGATCGACGCGGTCAGTGCGAGCGTGCGCGCCCGCGCGATCGAGGCCCGGCCGTCCGCCATCGGGTTCGGCGCCGCCGCGCTGCTGACGTTCTTCGGGCTCGCGCTGTTCGTCACCGCCGCCGTCATCGGGCTCTCGCACGCCGTCGAGCCGTGGCTCGCCGCGCTGCTCGTCGGAGTCGCGCTGATCGCCGTCGCCGCGGGCCTCGCGGCGTGGGCGCGGCACCGCCTGCCGAAGGGGCAGCCGATGTCGATGACCCGCGCGCACCAGGTGACGCACCCCGCCGAGGAGCACGTCCACCCCTGGTCCGACTGACCGTGCACGCCCCCGACCGGACGACACCCGTCGTCCGGTCGGCGCGGCTCGGATGCGGCCGTCCACCTGCACCGTCACACTGGGAGTCCCGGACGGCAGAGCCCGGACGACGAGTGGACGAGAGGGCGTGACCATGACCACGCAGCCAGGACCGGCGGGCGAGTCCCGGAGCATCGGCCAGCTGGTGAGCGACCTGAGCGAGCAGACGTCGCGCCTCGTGCGCGCCGAGATCGAGCTCGCCAAGGCAGAGGTCGCCGCCAAGGCCCAGCAGCTCGGGATCGGGGCCGGTCTCCTCACGGCCGCGGGCGTCCTCGCGCTCTACGTGCTGGCCGCCGCGATCGCCACCGCGATCCTCGGCCTGTCCACGGTGATGGACGCGTGGCTCGCCGCCCTGATCGTCACCGTCTTCCTGCTGATCGTCACCGTGATCCTCGCGCTGGTCGGGATCCGGCTCGTCAAGCGCGGGTCGCCCCCCACGCCGGACCGGGCGATCGAGAACGTGCAGGAGGACCTCGAGGCCGTGAAGGCGGGGTGGAACGCGTGAGCGACCAGACCAAGGCGACCGGGCAGGACGAGAAGGACGCGAAGCCGGCCATCTCGACGCCGAAGATGGTCGAGCTCGAGGGCGAGGTGACGCGGACGCGCGCCGAGCTCGCCGCGACCGTCGACCAGCTCGCCGACCGCCTCGACCCGCGCACGCAGGCCAAGGGTGCCGTGAACGGTGCCAAGCGCCTGTTCGAGGACGCCACGGCCAAGGGCGCCGACCCGCGTCGCCGGACGCGCGCCCGGGCGATCCTGGGTGGCGCGGTGGCCGTCGTGGCACTGCTCGCGGCGGCAGGTATGCGCCGGCGCGACTGAGGCCCGCGCTCGTCGGCCCGTTTCCTCGCCTCGTCGCGAGGGTGGCGGGTCGTGGTGCGCTCGGCTGGGCCGCACGGCCGCATGGGGCCGCGCTCGTCTGGGCCGCACAGCTGGTGCGGAGTCGCGCTCGTCTGGGTCGCACAGCTGGTGCGCAACCTCGCTCGTCCGCGTCGCGGCCGTGCGGTCGCGTGCAGGTCGCGGTGGCGCACGTGGCGTCGAGCAGACGTGGCGACGTGCGCGTCAGCGGGCGCGCACGTCAGGGGTGGCCGCGCCGGCGGCCGTGGGCGTCCGACCCGAGGGGCCGGGCGTCGCGTCAGTCGTCGGTGGGGCTCTGCTGCTGGGGGACACCGTTCAGCAGGTCGCGGACCTCGGACTCGCGGTAGCGGCGGTGGCCACCGAGGGTGCGGATCGAGGAGAGCTTGCCCGCCTTCGCCCAGCGCGTGACGGTCTTCGGGTCGACCCGGAACAGCGTCGCCACCTCGGACGGCGTGAGCAGGGCCTCGGACTCTGCGGGGTGAGCGGTCATCTGCTGCCTCCTGAGGCGAGCGTGCGGGCGGACGACGGGACTGCCGGCTCCGCCCAGTACGGGTGCGGTTGGTGCGTGCGCTGTAGCGCGGTTCGTGCGGGTGAAGCGAGGGGTCTCACTAGCATGAACGAAAGGGTCAGACGGCGCATTCCGGGACACAGTATGGTCACGGACTTCACAAGACTCTCATCCAACTCTCATCATGCATCGTTACACGAACCGTACCGTCACCCTAAACCCGGCGAATCGGTCATCACGACCCCTGGCCGACACGTGATGCGCGTCGCGCCTGCGCGAGTGGTCGGAATACGGCGGGACCATGTACCGTTGCCCCACGAAGAGACGATTCAGCACCCCGGGGCCGCACGTGTGAGCACGGTGCCGCCCCGCATCCACGTAAGAGGGGGTCGATGCCATGGGGCGCGGCCGTCAGAAGGCTAAGCAGACCAAGGTGGCCCGGGAGCTGAAGTACTTCAGCCCTGAGACCAACTACCGAGCCCTCGAGCAGGAGCTCGGCTCGCTGAGCCACAACGACCTCGGATCCGAGCGACGCGGCAGCGCGATCGACACCGGAGACCGGCCTGGCGAGGACGACGACTACCGTCGTTGGCCCGACGACGACCGCTGACGTCGGCATCGGTCGGTCCGACAACCCACGCCGGAGCAGGTCGGACCCCTCGCTGAGGCGATGACCGCTCCCGTCCGGCGGACCACCGCGCGACACGCAGCGGGCACCACGCACCTCCCGGCCGGCGACCTCCGTCGCCGGCCGGAGTCGTGGTATCCGCCGTCGTCGCGCGCGTGGCTGCGGGCGACCCCCTCGTGGCCCGCACACGCCGTGGCTGACGCCTGGGTCGCGGCTGACGTCTGGGCCGTCGGCGCGACCCCGCCGCGCTCGCTCCGGCGCACCCGGCGTCGGGCGTCGCGGTGCGGAGCCGTGCGGTGCGGGTGCGTGCGGGTGCGGTGCCGGTTCGACCCCACCGCACCGACGTCCGCGTTCGACGTCGCCCCGACCGCACCTGCACCGTCGCCGAGGTCGGCGGCCGGCGCCAGGCCGCGCCGGCAAACGCGCGCGCGTCAGACCCGGTAGGCGCCCGAGAGTCGCACGGCCCCGCCGTCGACACCCTTGGTCCCCGCGACGAAGTCGGGCGACCCCAGGACGTCCACCGTCGGGTCGGCGTCGCGCACGGTGCCGAGCACCCAGGCGGGGAGGCCGAGCTCGCCCGCGTGCGCCAGGACGCCGTCCACGGCGTCGGCGGCGACGATCGCGACCATCCCGACGCCCAGGTTGAGCGTGCCCTCGAGGTCGTGCCACGGCACGCCCCCGAGGCCCTGGACCAGGGAGAACACGGGCGGCAGCTGCCAGCCGGACCGGTCGACGTCGGCGACCAGACCCTGCGGCAGGACGCGCGCGACGTTCGCCGCGAGGCCACCACCCGTCACGTGGCTGAAGGCGTGCACGCCCGCGACACCCGCCCGCTCGACGAGGGCCAGGCAGTCGCTCGCGTACACGCGCGTCGGCTCCAGCAGCTCCTCGCCCAGCGTCCGGCCGAGCTCGTCGACGTGCCGGTCCAGCGACCAGCCGGCGACCTGCACGACGCGGCGGACCAGCGAGTACCCGTTCGAGTGCAGCCCGCTGGACGCGAGCGCGACGAGGACGTCACCGGCCCGCACCCGCTCGGGACCGAGCAGCTCGTCGGCCTCGACGACGCCCGTCGCGGCACCGGCCACGTCGTAGTCGTCGGGGCCCAGCAGCCCGGGGTGCTCGGCGGTCTCGCCGCCGACCAGCGCGGTGCCGGCCACGGAGCACGCGGCGGCGATGCCGCGCACGACGTCGGCGATGCGCTCGGGCACGACGCGGCCGCACGCGATGTAGTCCGTCATGAACAGCGGCTTCGCACCGACCACGACGATGTCGTCGACGACCATGCCGACCAGGTCGAACCCGATCGTGTCGTGGATGTCGAGGGCCTGCGCGATCGCGACCTTGGTGCCGACGCCGTCGGTCGACGTCGCGAGCAGCGGGCGACGGTAGCGGGTGAGCGCCGACGCGTCGTACAGCCCGGCGAACCCGCCGACGCCGCCGAGGACCTGCGGGCCGTGCGTCGCGCGCACGGCGTCCTTCATGAGCTCGACGGCCTTGTCGCCGGCCTCCGTGTCGACGCCGGCCTCGGCGTACGTCACGCGCGGCGTGGGGGCGGTCACGGGTGCTCCAGCGCGGACGCGCCACCGGACGACGGGACGATGGTGAGCAGGCCGTCCTCGGGCGCACCGAGGGGCAGCTCGTTCTGCTCGAGCAGGTGCTTGCCGAGGCGGTCGGCGGGCGGCAGCTCGATGGGGTACCGGCCGCTGAAGCACGCGGTGCAGAGCTGCGACGCGGGCTGCTCGGTCGCCTCGACCATCCCCTCCTCGGAGATGTAGCCGAGGGAGTCGGCGCCGAGCGACGCCGCGATCTCGTCCGGGCCGAGCCCGTTCGCGATGAGCTCGGCACGGCTCGCGAAGTCGATGCCGTAGAAGCACGGCCACTTGACCGGCGGTGAGCTGATCCGGATGTGCACCTCGGCGGCGCCGGCCTCCCGGAGCATCCGGACGAGTGCGCGCTGGGTGTTGCCGCGCACGATCGAGTCGTCCACGACCACGAGCCGCTTGCCGCGGATGACCTCGCGCAGCGGGTTGAGCTTGAGCCGGATGCCGAGCTGGCGCAGCGTCTGCGACGGCTGGATGAACGTGCGGCCGACGTAGGCGTTCTTCGTCAGGCCCTGCCCGAACGTGATGCCGGACTCGGCGGCGAAGCCGACGGCCGCGGGCGTGCCGGACTCGGGGACCGGGATGACGAGGTCGGCCTCGACGGGGTGCTCGACGGCCAGGCGGCGGCCCATCGCGACGCGCGCGGCGTGCACGGACCGGCCGGCGATCGTGGTGTCGGGGCGGGCCAGGTACACGTACTCGAAGACGCAGCCCGCGCGGTCGACGGGCGCGAACCGCGTCGAGCGCAGACCGTCGGCGTCGATCGCGAGGAACTCGCCGGGCTCGACCTCACGGACGAACGACGCGCCGACGATGTCGAGCGCGGGCGTCTCGCTGGCCACGACCCAGCCGCGCTCGAGGCGGCCGAGCACGAGCGGGCGCACGCCCTGCGGGTCGCGCGCGGCGTAGAGGGTGTGCTCGTCCATGAAGACGAGGCTGAACGCGCCGCGCAGGCGGGGCAGGACCTCGAGCGCGGTGGCCTCGAGCGTGTGGTCCGGGTCGCCCGCGAGCAGCGCGGTGATGAGCGCGGTGTCCGTCGTGTTGCCGCGCGCGCGCTCCCCGCGGCGCTGGCTGCCGTACCGCTCGGCGACGAGGTCGACGAGCTCGGCGGAGTTCGTGAGGTTGCCGTTGTGGCCGAGGGCGACCGTGCCGGCGGCCGTCGGGCCGAGCGTCGGCTGCGCGTTCTCCCACGTGCTGCCGCCCGTGGTCGAGTACCGGGCGTGCCCGATGGCGATGTGCCCCTGCAGGGCGTTCAGCGCGGTCTCGTCGAAGACCTGGGAGACGAGGCCCATGTCCTTGTAGACGAGGAGCTGCTGGCCGTTGGACGTCGCGATGCCCGCGGACTCCTGGCCGCGGTGCTGCAACGCGTAGAGGCCGAAGTAGGTGAGCTTGGCGACCTCCTCGCCGGGTGCCCAGACACCGAAGACGCCGCAGGCGTCCTGCGGGCCTTTCTCGTTCGGGAGGAGGTCGTGGTTCAGTCGTCCGTCTGCGCGGGGGGCCACGGCCCTATGGTCGCACACGCCCGTGGAGGCCTCCGGGCGACGCCCGGACCCCGGACGCCGGGTCAGCGACCGCGCGTGGAGCGGCGGTCGGCGAGCACCGCGAGCGCGCCGCCGACGAACCCGCCGACGACCCCGAGGCCCAGCGCGACGACGGTCCGCACCGCACCCTCGCCCTCGAGGAACGGCAGGAAGCCCGACCCGTCGGAGACCCAGCGGACCTGCGGGTCGACCACCGCGACGAGCACGAGGCCGAGCACGATCCCGACGATCGCCCCGGCGGCGATGAACACGCTGTACTTCGGTGCGCGCCGCACGGTCGCGGGCTGCGCGGTCGCGAGGAGCTCCGCCTCGGACGGGACCGGGCGCTCGGGGACGTCCGGCTGCTGGTCCGGGCTGTCCTGCGGCGAGGGGGTGGTCGACGACACCCGGTGATCCTAGGTCAGCCGCGCCGCCGGGCGGCCTGCAGCGGCAGCCACCACGACAGGTCGGCCCGCTCCCCCGACGCCCGGACCGCACCCGCCTCGACGGCGTCCGCCCAGGTGGTCGCGCCCGTGACCAGCGCGAGCCACGTCTGCGGGTCGGTCTCGACGACGTTGGGCGGCGTGCCGCGCGTGTGCCGCGGCCCCTCGACGGCCTGGACGGCGCCGTCGGGCGGGACCCGCACCTCGACCGCGTTGCCGGGGGCGACGTCGGCGAGCTCCTCGAGCGTGAACCGCACGGCGGTGCGCCGCGCCCCCGTGGGCACGCCGGCCGGGTCGGCGCGCCACACGTCGAGCGCGGCGCGCCCGTCGTCGGGAGAGGTCCGTCGTCTGCCTGCCACGACCCCATTCTCCCCGGGCCCCGGCTTCCCGGGGCGCGCCCGGGAGCCCCGGCACGTGTGGAAGGTGTGTCGCGGCGGGGGCGACAGACCTTCCACACCGGCGTCGGCGCCCGAGCGGCGACAGCGACGAGCCCGCGGACGGTGGGCCGTCCGCGGGCTCGTCGTGGGGGCGTCCCGGAGGGGGCGGGACGTCGTCAGCTCACCACTTGGCGTTGCGGGCGAGCTCGAGGGCGACGTCCTGCCACCACTGGCCGGCGCCGGGGCCGCCGTTGCAGGCGCCGTCGGACTCGCCCGGCAGCTTGACCCAGAGCAGCGCGTCGAGGCCCGAGCCGTCGCTCACCGTCGTCGGGCGCTCACCGAGGGCACGGCCCCGCGGGTTGCACCACTCGCCGTTCGAGCCGTTGCCGTTGCGGGAGGTGTCGATGACGAACGTCTTGCCGCCCAGCCGCTGCGAGATCTGCTGGCCGTACGACTTGGAGGCCGCGGTCGTCTGGTAGTTCGACGTGTTGAGCGCGAAGCCGACCGCGTACTCGAAGCCGACCTGGTTGAGCCGGTTGACCGCGTTGTCGACGGTCAGCCACGACGAGTGGCCGGCGTCGATGTAGACCCGGGCGCCCTTGAGGGTGAGCGACTTGGCGGCGTACTTGAGGAAGCCGACGCGGTCGCCCTGGCCGGAGCAGTCGCCGAGCTGCGCGAGGGCGTCGGGCTCGAGGATGACGTACGGCTTGCCCTTGATGCCCTGCGCGACGGTGTCGATCCAGCGCGCGTACTCGGACTCGCTCACGCCGCCGCCCGAGTGCGAGCCGCAGTCACGGCCCGGGATGGCGTAGACGACGAGGACCGGGGTCTTGCCCGCGGCGACGGCGCGGCCGGTGTAGTCCGCGACCTCGGCCTGCGCGTGCGACGCGTCCGCCCAGTTGCCGACCCAGTAGGCCTGCGGGGTGAGCGCGATCTTCTCGAGCAGCGCCTTGTCCGTGCCCGACGCCGACTGCCACGCCTTGTACCCCTGCGTCGTCGGGTCGACGTAGAAGCCGCTGGTCGGCTGCGGGGTGACGGTCGGCGTCGGTGTCGGCGTGGGGGTCGGCGTCGGCGTCGGGGTGACCGTCGGGGTGGGCGTGGGGGTCGTGACGGTGGGCGTCGGCGTCGGGTTCGTCGTGGGGACGGTGCCCGTGCACGTCGTGCCGTTGAGCGTGAACGACGACGGCACCGGGTTGGAGCCCGACCACGCGCCGTTGAAGCCGAACGACGCGGTCCCGCCCGTGGCGAGCGAGCCGTTCCACGGGAGGCTCGCGACCGAGACCTGCGAGCCGCTCGTCGTGAGCGTGCCGTTCCAGAGCTGCGAGATGCGCTGGCCCGCGCCGAACGTCCAGTCGAGCTTCCACGACGGGACGGGGTCGCCGAGGTTCGTCACGGTGACGTTGGCACCGAAGCCGCCGGGCCACTGGTTCGTGACGGCGTAGTCGACGCGACAGCCGGGGGCGGCCTGCGCGGCGCTCGCCGTGAGGGCGGTGAGGCCGGCGACGGCGACGGCTGCGGCGGCCAGCAGCGCGGCGGCGGATCTGCGGGTGGACATGAGCGGGGCTCCCTGCGTGGTCGGCTCCTGGCGGGTCCCGACGAGGAAACCCGACGAGGGCCGTCCGAGGCGAGCACATGAGGATTTCCTAATCGCTTCACCCGACGATCACCGGCGTCGACGCGGTTCGACGGCACGCTTCGACGAGCGGTGTCCGGGCCGCGCCAGCCGGGCAGAGCCGGTCGGGCTGCATCAGCCGGGCCGTGTCAGCCGGGCCGTGTCAGCCGGGCTGCGTCAGCCGCGCGGGCGCCCCGGCCCGCGCATCCCGCGCTGGTACTCCTTGGTGACCTTCTTCCACCGGGCGCGCTCCTCGGCGGCCAGCCGGGCGTCCACGCGACGCGCCTGGTACGCCGCCTCCCGCTCCAGCCGGCGGAACGACTCCAGCCGTCGCGCCGGCAGGTCCCCGGACTCCAGCGCCGCGCGCACGGCACAGTCCGGCTCGCCCTCGTGCCGGCAGTCCGCGAACCGGCACGCGCGCGCCAGGTCCGCGACGTCCGCGAACGTCGTCTCCAGGGCGTCGGAGTCCGCGACCACGCCGACCCCACGGATGCCCGGGGTGTCGACCAGGACGGCACCGTCGGTCAGCGGGACGAGCTCGCGGTGCGTGGTCGTGTGCCGCCCGCGGCCGTCCGCGCGCCGCTCCCCCACGTCCATCACCGGGCGACCGGCCAGCGCGTTGACCAGCGTCGACTTGCCGGCGCCCGACGGCCCCACGACCACCAGGGTCGAGCCCGGCAGCACGACGTCCCGCCGCAGGTCGTCGAGGCCCCGGCCGTCCTGCGCGGAGACCGCGTGCACGTCGACCGCGAGCGCGACCTGGGCGACGTCCGCGGCCATGCCCTCGGGGTCGGGCACCAGGTCGGCCTTCGTCAGGACGACCACCGGACGGGCGCCCGACCGCCACGCGAGCGTGAGCAGCCGCTCGACGCGACCGAGGTCCGGGTCGGGGTCGAGGTGCTCGACGACCATCACGACGTCGACGTTCGCCGCGAGCGCCTGTGTCCGCGACGTCTCGCCCGCGGTGTCGCGGACCAGCGCGGTCCGGCGCGGCAGGAGCTCGGCGACGCGCGGGCCGTCGGGGGTCTCGTCGAGCAGCAGCCAGTCGCCGACGGTGGGCGGGGTGCGGCCGTCGGCGGACGGGGCGAGGCCGTCGCGGTCGAGCACGACCCGCCGCGGCTGGTCGTGAGGAGCGCCGTCGCCGCCCCCGTCGCCGCGCGGGGCAAGGTCGTGGGTGTCGTGACCGGCACCCGCTTCGTGCGGGTCGTGGACGTGACCGGCTCCCGCTTCGTGCGGGTCGTGGTCGTGACCGGCACCCGCTTCGTGCGGGGCGTGGTCGCGCCCGTCGCCGTCGTGGCCGCACCCGACCCCGGCGAGGGCGCGCGCGGGCAGCACGAGGACCACGCCGCGGTCGGCGCGGACCACGCGCACGGCTCCCTCGGGGAGCGCGTCGGTCTCGGTCGTCACGTCGTCGACGGTAGGCGTGCCCCGCACGTCGATCCACGGGATTTCCGCCGGCCCCGCCCCGCCGCGCACCGGCGCCGAGGTCGTCACCCCGGGCCGAGGTCGTCAGCCGGAGCCGGCGAGCTCGGCAGCAACCAGCGAACTCGGTGACCTGAGGGTGGGGCGGGCAGCGGGAGGGCGGCGGGTGTCAGGGGGACGGCGGGTGTCAGGGGGACGGCGGGTGTCAGGGGGACGGCGGGTGTCAGGGGGACGGGGCCGCCGGCCCGCGGCGCAGGCGGCGGGCGGCGGGGTCAGACGACGCCGAGGGCCAGCATCGCGTCGGCGACCTTGGTGAAGCCCGCGATGTTGGCGCCCACGACGTAGCTGCCGGGGGCGTCGTACTCGTCGGCGGTGGCGAGGCAGCGGTCCTGGATGGCGTGCATGATGCCCGCGAGCCGCTGCTCGGTGTACTCGAACGTCCACGAGTCGCGGCTGGCGTTCTGCTGCATCTCCAGGGCGGACGTCGCGACGCCGCCCGCGTTGGCGGCCTTGCCGGGGGCGTACAGGACGTCGGCGTCCTGGAGCAGGGCGACGGCCTTCGGGGTGGTCGGCATGTTGGCACCCTCGGACACGGCGAGGACGCCGGACCGGACGAGCGCGGCCGCGTCGCCCTCGTCGAGCTCGTTCTGGGTGGCGCAGGGCAGCGCGACCTGGGCCCCGACCTCCCAGACGCGGCGGCCGGGCACGAACGTCGCGCCGCGGCGCTCGGCGTAGGTCGAGACGGGCAGCCGCTCGACGTCGCGGACGTGCTGCAGCAGCGGCAGGTCGATGCCCTGCTCGTCGAGGACGTACCCGGTGGAGTCGGAGCACGCGACGACGTGCCCGCCGAGCTGCTGCGCCTTCTGGATCGCGTACTGCGCGACGTTGCCGGAGCCGGACACGACGACGCGGCGGCCGTCGAAGTCCTGGCCGCGGGTCGCGAGCATCCGCTCGGCGAACAGCACGGTGCCGTACCCGGTGGCCTCGGTGCGCACGAGCGACCCGCCCCACGACAGGCCCTTGCCGGTGAGGACGCCCGACTCGTAGCGGTTGGTGATGCGCTTGTACTGGCCGAACAGGTAGCCGATCTCGCGGCCGCCGACGCCGATGTCGCCCGCGGGGACGTCGGTGTGCTCACCGAGGTGGCGGTACAGCTCGGTCATGAACGACTGGCAGAACCGCATGACCTCGCCGGCGCTGCGGCCGCGCGGGTCGAAGTCGGACCCGCCCTTGCCGCCGCCGATGGGCATCCCGGTGAGCGCGTTCTTGAAGACCTGCTCGAAGCCGAGGAACTTGACGATGCCGAGGTACACCGACGGGTGGAACCGCAGGCCGCCCTTGTACGGGCCGAGGGCGGAGTTGTACTCGACGCGGAAGCCGCGGTTGATCTGGACGCGACCCTCGTCGTCGACCCACGGCACGCGGAAGATGATCTGCCGCTCGGGCTCGCACAGGCGCTCGAGCACGGCGGCGTCGACGTACTGCGGGTTCTTGCGCAGGACGGGCTCGAGGCTCTCGAAGACCTCGCGGACGGCCTGGTGGAACTCGGCCTCCCCCGGGTTGCGTCGAAGGACCTGGTCGAGGATCTCGCCGAGCTGCTGCTTCACCGGTCCATGGTCACACGGGCACCTCGATGCCCTGGGCGACGTCCGGGACGCGGTCGTCGGCGGTGTCGAGCCGGATCAGCAGGTCGGCGAGCGCGGCCGAGATCGGCTGCCCGGTCGCGAGCTCGACGAACAGCCACTGCCCCGCCGGGTTCACCTCGAGGAACACGTGCTCGCCGTCGGGCCCGACCCGGAAGTCGGCGGCGCCGTACCGCAGCCCGAGCCGCCGCGTCAGGGCGACGAGCCCGCGCTCGACGTCGTCGGGCAGCCGGTGCTCCGCGATGGGCGCGTGCGTGGTGTCGATCCGGAAGTCGAACTCGTACGCCGACCGGTCCGCGCGGATCTCGGCCGCGAAGACCTGCCCGTCGACGACCGTCGCGCGCACGTCCCGGCCGCCCGGCACGAGCTCCTGGAAGATCACCGGCGCGAACCGCACGGCGTCGATCATCCCGACGTCCTCCTCGCGGACGGGCCGGGTCTCGCGCCACGTCCGCGGGGTCGCGGAGAACGACTTGTAGACGACCCCCGCGGGCTCGGCGGCGACGAACGCCCGCGCCTGCTCCGGGTCGTTCGTCATGCACGTGCGCGGCACCCGCAGGCCCTCGCGGGACGCGAGCTGCAGCTGCCACATCTTGCGCGACGCCGCCTCGTCCCGGTCGGGGTCGTTGACCCACTCCGCGGACATGCACGACCACAGCCCCGCGACCATCGCGGCGCACTCGCCGTGCGCGAAGCCGCGGTCGTGCGGCCGGGTCACCTCGTCGTGCAGGACGAACGGCTGCGGGCGACGCCACCAGACGGCGCGGACGTCCGCGAGGTCGAGCACGCCGTCCGCGTCGGACCACGTGCCGGTCCACGTGCCGTCAGGACGCTGGCGCGCCGTGAGGGCGGCCGACGTCGGGACGTGCGACGTGTCGAGCAGCCGGTGCCCGGCGCCTCGGAGGTCGAGGTGCCGGGCCACGGTCTGCGTGTGCAGGTCGCCCGCGTGGGAGACGATGCCGATCACGTCGGCGCCCGTCAGCCCTGGCCCGTGAGGCCCGCGTCGCCGGCGAGCGTCGCGTACAGCGCCTGGAGGGACGCGAGGACCTGCGTCTGGGTCGAGATCAGCGCCTCGAGCTCGGCGAGCACCGCGCCCAGGACGGTGTCGGCCGTGTCGTCCTGCCCGAGCGAGATGTACGGCCCGGCCTGCACGAACGGTCGCTGCCCGCCGACGAGCCCCCCGGTGAGGCCGGGGTTGATCACCGGGTTGATGACCGTGCCGCCGGGCTGCAGGATCCCGATGTCGGCCGCGGTCACCGTGCCCGGCTGGTCGGCCGCGCCCGAGTCCACCGCGACGGGCGTGCCGACGTCGACCGCGACGTGCGTGTCGGTCTGGAGCGTCGTCGTGTAGTCGTGCGTCGGGAGCGTCATCGCGTCGGCCGCGACCGGGGTGCCGATCGTGTCCTGCAGCCGCGGGGTGCCGGCGTCGAGCGCGAGGGCCGTGCCGTGGTCGAGCACGAGAGGCGTGCCGATCGTGTCCTGGACCTTCGGGGTGCCCGCGTCCGAGACGAGGGTCGTGCCGAGGTCCTGCGACAGCGGGGTGCCGATGAGGTCCTGGATCTTCGGGGTGGCGGTGTCCGCCGCGAGGCTCGTCGCGAGGTCCTGCGCGATGGGCGTGCCGATGTGGTCCTGGATGCCGGTGTCGGACGCCGCCGCGGTGTCGGCGGACAGGAACGTCCCCGTCACGTCGGTCGCCAGCGCGGTCGCCAGGTCGAGACCCAGCCCGGTGGCCGAACTCGGGGTCAGGCCCTGCAGCGTCGGCGAGGCCGCGACGATCGCCGCGATCGCGACGCCCGAGTTGCTGCCGCCGGTCGCGGTGCAGCCGCCGTTGGTGTGCACGCCGACGACCCGTCCTGACGGGCTGTGCAGGATGCCCGAGCCGGAGTTCCCGCCGAGCGTGTCGATGTCGGCGTACCGGATCGTCGAGCCGCTGACCTGCGTCGCCGGGCCGGCCTCGACCCGCTTCGGCTGCCCGGCCGGGTGCCCGATGATCGCGAGCATGTCCCCGACGGCCGCGTTGGTCGTGCCGAACTCGGACCAGCCGAACGTGTTGCCGGGGTTGCCCGCGACGCGGAACAGGGCCATGTCGAGGCCGCCGAGCCGGTACTCGACGAGCTGCGTGATCGCGAAGCTCTGCTCGGCCTGGAGCGTGCCGCCCGAGTCGACCTGGTAGTTGAGGTTGACGTGCATCGCGGTCGCGACCTGCTGCGGCGACAGCGGTGTGCTCGTGCCGTTCTGGCGCGGGATCGTCCAGCCGTTGGGGTCAGGGTCGAACAGGTGACCGCAGGTGAGGACGAGGTCGGGGCCGATGAGCGTGCCGGTCCCCCACCGCACGCCGCTCACGTTGCCGGGGTTGGTGAACGTCGCCGCCAGGTTGTTGTTCCACTGCACCTGGACGACGGGCCGCTCGTGGGCGTTGACGAACGCGACGGTGACCCCGAGCGTGCCGTCGTACTGCTCGACGGCCTGCGAGTCGTCGGTCGCGCCGCAGATGGAGCGGAGGATCTCCGCGTACTCGACGCGCTCGCCCGCGTCGCGGGCCCCTGCGCCCGGGAGGTCCTCGAGGTGCGGCGGGAACATCCCGTCGCCGCCGAGGTCCGCCGGCTTCTTCTTCGCTGCAGGCATGGTGGTGCTCCCTCAGGTCGGCGACAGGCCTCCTGCCGCGCCACTGAGGAAGGAGCGCACGCGTCGCCGCCCGATACCCCGGGACCGGGTCGGGAAGCGCGGTGCGGGTGAGAAAGGGGTGCGGGGCGCGACCGAAACGATTCGGGAGCGGTGCCCTCCGGTTTCATGGGCGCGCGCACCACCATGCGCACGGACGGCACGCCCCCCGGTGCAGGGGCGTGCCGTCCGGACGACGCCGGCGGTGGGTAGC
>NZ_BIMR01000037.1 GCF_004306155.1 Cellulomonas biazotea | reverse complement strand
TCGTCGCACCTGCCCGCGCGCCCCGCGCTGCGGACGACGACCGCGCTCGTCGCCGCCGCCGTCCTCGCCCTCACCGGCCTCGTCGCCGCGGTCCGCGCGCAGCCCGCCGCCGCCGCGGCCGTCACCGTGCTCGCGTCCGACTTCGAGCAGGGGCTCGGCGGCTGGGGCGGACGCGGGGCCGCAGCCGTCGCGCTCACGTCGACGGACAACCCGCGCGGCACGCAGAGCCTCAAGGTCACCGGGCGCACGGCGTCCTGGAACGGGGCGACGCGCGACGTCACGACGCTGTTCGAGCCCGGCACCACGTACACGGTGTCGGTGTGGGTGCGGCTCCCGTCCGGGTCGTCCGGCAGCGCGGGCGTGCGCCTGTCCGCCCAGCGCGACAACGCCGGCGTGTCGTCGTACGACACCATCACGACGAACAACTCCGTCACCTCCGGCGCGTGGACCCAGCTCACCGCGAGCTACACGCCCGGCACGTTCACGACGGCGTCGCTCTACGTCGAGACCACCGGGTCGCTCACCGACCTGCTCGTCGACGACGTCCTCGTCACCAGCACCGCGCTGACGCCGGACCTGACCCTGCCCCGGATCAAGGACGTCTGGGCGAGCAGCTTCCCCATGGGCGCCGCGATCGAGGCCCCCGAGACGCTCGGCGCCCGCTCCGACGTCCTGCTGCGGCACTTCGGCCAGGTCACCCCCGGCAACGCCATGAAGCCCGACGCCACGCACCCCACCGAGACCACGTGGACGTTCGCCGGCGCCGACCAGGTCGTCGACTACGCCGTCGCGCACGACCTCGACGTCTACGGCCACACGCTGCTGTGGCACCAGCAGACGCCCGCGTGGTTCTTCCAGAAGTCCGACGGCTCCAGCCTCACGACCAGCACCGCCGACCAGGCGCTCCTGCGCTCGCGGCTGCAGACCCACATCCAGACGCTCGCCGACCACTTCCGCACCAAGTACGGCGAGTACGGCACCGCGGGCAACCCGATCTTCGCGTTCGACGTCGTCAACGAGGTCATCGACGAGAACCAGTCCGACGGCCTGCGCCGCAGCGAGTGGTACCGGGTCCTCGGGCCGTCGTACATCGCCGACGCGTTCCGCTACGCGCGCACCGCGTTCGGGCCCGACGTGCTGCTGTTCATCAACGACTACAACACCGAGTTCTCGAACAAGCGCGCGCCCTACCTGTCGCTCGTGCAGTCCCTGCTCGCGCAGGGCGTGCCCGTCGACGGCGTCGGCCACCAGCTGCACGTCGAGATCGGCCGGTCGATCAGCGGCATGGAGGCCACCATCAGCGCGTTCGAGGCGCTGCCCGTGACGCAGGCCGTCACCGAGCTCGACGTCTCGACGTACAAGTCGTCGGGCGAGTCCTGGGCGACCCCGCCCGCGTCGCGCCTGCTCGAGCAGGCGTACTACTACCGCGACGTGTTCGCGATGCTCAAGAAGCACGCGTCGTCGCTGACCTCGGTCACGCTCTGGGGGCTCGACGACAGCCGCACGTGGCTGCGCGCCGGTGCCGCGCCGCTGCTCTTCGACGGGACGCTCGGCGCCAAGCCCGCGTTCTGGGGGGTCGTGGACCCGTCGCGCATCGAGGCGACGCCGACCCCGACGCCTACCCCCACGCCGACGCCGACTCCCACGCCGACGCCGACTCCCACGCCGACGCCGACGCCCACGCCGACGCCGACTCCCACGCCGACCCCGACTCCCACGCCCACCCCGACGCCGACGTCCGGCGGCGCGTGCGTCGTGGACTACCAGGTCAGCAGCGCCTGGCCCGGCGGGTTCGTCGGGCAGGTGACCGTCGTGAACAACGGCACCGCGGTCGTCGACGGCTGGACCGTGCGCTGGACCTTCGGCGCCGGCGAGCAGCTCTCCCAGGTGTGGAGCGCGACCGCCACGCAGTCGGGCACCCAGGTCACGGCGACGAACCTGTCGTGGAACAGCCGCCTCGCGGCGGCCGGGGGGTCGACGACGTTCGGGTTTATCGGCTCGTCGAGCGCGACCCCGGCCGCGAACCCGACGGCCGCGAGCCTCAACGGCACGACCTGCGTGGTGCGCTGACCGCAGACGGCGACCACGACCGCTGCGCCGCACGGGACCGGGACCGACCCCCTACCGTGCGGCGCAGCCGTGTCCAAGGTCCGACGTCCCACCGCGGTCCGTCCGGCACCCCACTAGGGTGAGGTCGTAAACCCACCCGCTCGTCGAAGGAGCACCCATGGCCAGCATCGAGGCCGTCGGCGCCCGCGAGATCCTGGACTCGCGCGGCAACCCCACCGTGGAGGTCGAGGTCGCCCTCGACGACGGCACCATCGCCCGTGCAGCCGTGCCCTCGGGTGCGTCGACCGGTGCGTTCGAGGCCGTCGAGCGCCGTGACGGCGACAAGTCCCGCTACCTGGGCAAGGGCGTCGAGGAGGCCGTGAACGCGGTCATCGACGAGATCGCCCCCGAGCTCATCGGCTTCGAGGCCACCGAGCAGCGTCTCGTCGACGCCGCGCTCATCGACCTGGACGGCACCCCCAACAAGGGCAAGCTCGGCGCCAACGCCATCCTCGGCGTCTCGCTGGCCGTCGCGAAGGCCGCGGCCGACTCGGCCGACCTGCCGCTGTTCCGCTACGTCGGCGGCCCCAACGCGCACGTCCTGCCCGTGCCGATGATGAACATCCTCAACGGTGGGTCGCACGCCGACTCCAACGTCGACATCCAGGAGTTCATGGTCGCCCCCATCGGCGCCACGACCTTCCGCGAGGCGCTGCGCACCGGCACCGAGGTCTACCACTCGCTCAAGTCCGTGCTGAAGAGCAAGGGCCTGGGCACCGGCCTCGGCGACGAGGGCGGCTTCGCGCCGAACCTCGAGTCGAACCGCGCCGCGCTCGACCTCATCCTCGTCGCGATCGAGAAGGCCGGCTTCACGCCGGGCGTCGACCTGGGCCTGGCCCTGGACGTCGCCTCGACCGAGTTCTTCAAGGACGGCGCCTACCAGTTCGAGGGCAAGGCGCAGACGCCCGAGTTCATGATCGCGTACTACGAGCAGCTCATCCGGGACTACCCGCTGGTCTCCATCGAGGACCCGCTGTCCGAGGACGAGTGGGCCTCGTGGTCGCAGCTCGTGTCCGAGGTCGGCGACCGCGTGCAGATCGTCGGCGACGACCTGTTCGTCACCAACCCGGAGCGCCTCGCCAAGGGCATCGAGCTCAAGTCGGCGAACTCGCTGCTGGTCAAGCTCAACCAGATCGGCACGCTCACCGAGACGCTCGACGCCGTCGAGCTCGCGCAGCGCAACGGCTTCACGACGATGACCTCGCACCGCTCCGGCGAGACCGAGGACACCACCATCGCCGACCTGTCCGTCGCGACGAACGCCGGCCAGATCAAGACCGGTGCCCCCGCCCGTGGCGAGCGCATCAACAAGTACAACCAGCTCCTGCGCATCGAGGAGGAGCTGGACGACGCCGGTCGCTACGCCGGCCGTTCCGCCTTCCCGCGGTTCCGCCAGGGCTGACCCGACCGGGTCCCGCTCGACGACCGGAGGCCGGTCACCCCACGGGGTGGCCGGCCTCCGGCGTCCCGGCGGGACGTGACGTGACCGCGCGGGCGAACCGCCGTCCCGCCGCTGCTCCCCGCCGCCGCTCTCCGCCGTCGATCCCTCCCAGCCCCCTGCCGACCCCGTCATGGTGGTCGTCCGGAGCGCCGACGCGGGCGCGACGACGGGGTCGGCGTAGTCGGGCGCGTGAGGTGCGGCTGGCCTCGACCCCGTCATCGTGGTCGTCCGGAGCGCCGACACGGGCTCGATGACGGGGTCCCCGCGGCCGGGTCCGTGAGGGCGCGACCCGCCCGTCCGTGGCGCGTCCGCGCAGGTGCCGCGCCGCCAGGGCAGAATCGACGCCATGCCCTCCCCGCGCCGTCCCGTGCCGCCGAGCGGCCCGGGCAGGCGCCCGGCGTCGCCCCGGACGAGCCCGGCGACCCCCGCCGCGGGCACCCCGGCCGCCGGCACACCGACCGCTCGACCCGCGACTCGACCCACGGCCCCGCGC
>NZ_BIMR01000036.1 GCF_004306155.1 Cellulomonas biazotea | reverse complement strand
CCGAGCGGGACCGGGCGGCTGCGGCCGCGGCTGCCGCTGCGGCGCGTGACGCCGCCTCCGGTGCGCCCGAGGCGGGTGCGTCGGCCGTGCCCGCCGCGGACCCGACGGTGGAGGCCGAGCTGGCGCTCCGCGACGCCGACGAGGCGCTCGCCGACGCGCGGTTCGCCGCGCTCACCCCCGTCCTCATGGCCGAGGTCGTCCGCCTGCCCGCCGGTGCGGTCGGGGTGGTCAGCGCCCTGCCCGTCGGCGCGGACGTGGTCGCGGACGGTGAGCCCGTCGTCCGGCTCCGCGGTGGCGCGCCCTCCGTGACCGTCCGGGTCGGGATGTCGCTCGTCGACTCCCTGCCCGTCGGCAGCGCGGTGCGGGTCAGCGCCGCGGCCGACACGACGAGCGTCGTCGACGCCACCGTCGCCGTGGTCGGGGAGTTCGAGCAGCCCGACGAGGTGGCGACGCTCCCCGGCTACGACGTGACGGTCGCGTTCGGCGCGACCGCACCACCGTTCGAGGACGGTGCGACGGTGCTGGTCGAGAGCGTGACGGCGGCAGCGGCCGTGGACGGCCTGGCGGTGCCCGTCGTCGCGCTCCGGGACGGCGCGGACGGGACGTACGTCGTGGCCGGTGGTGTCGACGTCGCCGTCGAGGTCCTCGCGATCGGCGACGGGTGGGCGGTCGTCGCGTCCGACGAGCTGACCGAGGGGGACGTCGTCGCCCTCACCGGCGGTGCGTCCACGGGCGGTGGACGGCCGACGGACGCGCCGACGGACGGGCCGACGGCGACGGGCGCGCCCGGCTCGGGCGCATGAGCGTCGTCGAGGTCCGCGACGTCCGCCGCACCTACCCGACGTCGCCGCCCGTGCACGCGCTGCTCGGCGTCGACCTGACCGTCGCCGCGGGCGAGCGCACCGCGATCCTCGGGCAGTCCGGCTCGGGCAAGTCCACGCTGCTCAACGTGCTGGGGCTGCTCGACGAGCCGACGTCGGGCACGTACCGGCTGCTCGGCGAGGACACCGCGGGGTACGACGGCGCCGCCCGCGACCGGCTCCGCTCGCGGGCGCTCGGTTTCGTCTTCCAGGAGAGCCACGTCCTGGGCCACCGCACCGTCGCGGAGAACGTCCTGCTCAAGCTCGTGGCGGCCGCGGTCCCGCGGTCCGAGCGCGCGCCGCTCGTCGCCGACGTCCTGCACCGGGTCGGCCTCGACCACCGCGCGGACGCGCTCGGGCGGCTGCTCTCGGGCGGCGAGAAGCAGCGCCTGGCCGTCGCGCGTGCCGTCGTCACCCAGCCGCGGCTGCTGCTCGCCGACGAGCCGACGGGCAACCTGGACGACGGGAACGCCGCGACGGTGCTCGACCTCTTCGACGAGCAGGCCCGGGCGGGCGTCGCGGTCGTCGTCATCACCCACGACCCGCGCACGGCCTCGTGGGCGGACCGGACGGTCCGGCTCGTCGACGGGCGGATCGAGCCCGGGGTCGAGGCATGACCGGGCGCCCGCGGCGGGCGGGGACGCTGCGCGACCTCGTCGACGACGTCCTCGTCGAGCTGCGGTCGCGACCGGCGCGCGCCCTGCTCATGGCGGTCGCCGTCGGGCTGAGCTGCGGTGCGCTGATCTCGTCCGTCGGCATCTCGGTCGCCGCGTCGTCGCAGATCGACGCGGACCTCGCGGCGTCGACGCTCGACGTCGTCACGGTGTCCGCCGTGCCCGTCGCGGTCGCGGCGGCCACGGGCGGCGGCACGTCGGCGGGGGCCGGCGTCGTCGGTGCCGGGATCTTCCCTGCGGACGCGGGGGACCGGGCCCGTGCCGTCGACCTCGTCGAGGGCGCCGGGATGCGGCTCGAGCTCACGGGCGTGACCCAGACGACCGTGACGCGGACGCAGGGCGAGACCTACCGGCCGGGAGACTTCGGTGCCGCGGGTGCCCGCGTGCGCGTCGTCGGGCTCGACGCGGGCTACCTGGCCGCGGCACGCGTCGACGTCCCCGCCGACCGCTCGTGGCACCTGGACACCGGTGCGCGGGTCGCGTTCCTCGGTCCGCGGGCGGCCGAGGTGCTCGGCGTGCCGGACGTGTCGAACCCCGTCGGGGTGCAGGTCTGGGTCGACGGCGACGCCTACGACGTGCTCGGGATCGTGCGCGGGGGCGTCGCCGGGCTCGACGACGCGGTCGTCGTGCCGTACGGGCGCGCGGTCGAGCAGGCCGGGCGGGACGACCGCTCGACGCTGCTGGTACGGACCGTGCCGGGCGCGGGTGCGTCGGTGTCGCACGTCATCGCCACGGCGGTGCGTCCGGACGCGCCCGAGCGGCTCGCGGCGTCGCCGGTCGTGGGCGTGGACACGCTGCGCCGGGGCGTCACGACGCAGCTGGACCGGCTCGCCGCGTGGACGGGCTCGGTGCTGCTGGCGCTCACGGTGCTGCTCATCGCCAACTCGATGGTCGTCGCGGTCACCGCGCGCGCGGGCGAGATCGGGCTGCGGCGGGCGCTGGGGTTCAGCCGGGCGGCCGTGGCGGCGGTGTTCCTGGCCGAGGGCGGGCTGGTGGGGCTGCTGGGCGGACTCGTCGGCAGCGCGGTCGCGTCGGCGACGGTCGTCGCGACGGCGGCGGCGAGCGGTTGGTCGGCGGTGCTCGACCCCTGGCTGGTCGCGACGGGCCCGGCGCTGGGGGCGACGGTCGGGCTCGCGGCGTCCGTCTACCCGGCGCTGCGGGCCGCCCGGGTCAGCCCTGCGCTCGCCCTCCGGTCCGACTGAGCGGCGCGGGCGTCGTCGGGCCGGCCGTGACGTGACGTCGGTGTCGGTGGCGGCGCCTAGGCTGGTGCCGTCATGACATCGCTGTTCGAGAGCCTCTCCCTGCCACTCCCCGGCGGAGCCGTCCCCGGTCGTCGGACGTCCGGGGAGCCGTCCGGCCTGCCCGCCGTCGTCCCACCGCGCGGCGACGACCCCGACGAGCGCCGGCGCGAGCGCGACGCGCAGCGCCAGGAGCGCGCGGACGCCCTGCTGGAGGGCCTCAACCCGCAGCAGCGGGAGGCCGTCGTGCACGCGGGCGGCCCGCTGCTCATCGTCGCGGGAGCGGGCTCCGGCAAGACGCGCGTGCTGACGCACCGCATCGCCCACCTGCTCGCGACCCGGCGGTCGCGGCCGGGCGAGGTCCTCGCGATCACGTTCACGAACAAGGCCGCCGCAGAGATGCGCGAACGGGTCGAGCACCTGGTCGGGCCGTCGGCGCGCACGATGTGGGTCTCGACGTTCCACTCGGCGTGCGTCCGGATCCTGCGGCGGGAAGCCGCGACCCTCGGCCTGCGGTCGAGCTTCTCGATCTACGACGCGGCCGACTCGCAGCGCCTGCTCACGCTCGTGGCGCGCGAGCTCGACCTCGACCCGAAGCGCTACCCCGCGAAGGCGCTGTCGGCGAAGATCTCGGCGCTCAAGGACGAGCTCGTCGACCCGGAGACGTTCGCGCGGACCAGCGGCGGGGGAGCGGCGAACGACTTCGACACCGCGCTCGCGCAGGTGTACACGCGCTACCAGGCGCGGCTGCGGCAGGCGCAGGCGCTCGACTTCGACGACCTCATCATGTCGACGGTCCACCTGCTGCAGGGCTTCCCGGCGGTCGCCGAGCACTACCGGCGGCGGTTCCGGCACGTGCTCGTCGACGAGTACCAGGACACGAACCACGCGCAGTACATGCTGGTGCGCGAGCTCGTCGGGCACAGCGGCTCGGCGGCCGGCGCCGACGGCGACGAGGTGCCGCGCGGCGAGCTGACGGTCGTCGGCGACGCCGACCAGTCGATCTACGCGTTCCGCGGGGCGTCGATCCGCAACATCCTCGAGTTCGAGGCCGACTACCCGGACGCGCGCACGATCCTGCTGGAGCAGAACTACCGCTCGACGCAGACGATCCTGTCGGCCGCGAACGCGGTCATCAGCCGCAACCCGGGCCGCAAGCCCAAGCGGCTGTGGACCGACTCGGGGCAGGGCGCGCAGATCGTCGCGTACGTCGCGGACACCGAGCACGAGGAGGCGCGCTTCGTCGCGCAGGAGATCGACCGCCTCGGCGACTCCGACGGGGTGCGCCCCGGCGACGTGGCGATCTTCTACCGCGCGAACGCGCAGTCCCGGGCGCTGGAGGAGGTGCTCGTCCGCGTCGGACTGCCGTACAAGGTCGTCGGCGGCACGCGCTTCTACGAGCGCAAGGAGATCAAGGACGCCGTCGCGTACCTGCGCGCGCTGGCGAACCCGGACGACGACGTCAACCTGCGGCGCATCCTCAACGTGCCGAAGCGCGGGCTGGGCGACCGGTCGGAGGCGATGGTCGCGTCGTTCGCGGAGCGCGAGCGCATCTCGTTCGGCGCGGCGCTCGACCGCCTCGACGAGGTCCCGGGCCTCGGCACGCGGGCCATCACGGGCCTGTCCGCGTTCGCGTCGATGATGTCCGACCTGCGCGTCCTCGTCTTCACGGGCGCCGGTCCGGCCGAGGTCCTCGGTGCCGTGCTCGACCGCTCCGGCTACCTCGCGGAGCTGCGCGCGAGCGAGGACCCGCAGGACGCGTCGCGCGTCGAGAACCTCGCCGAGCTGCACGCCGTCGCGAGCGAGTTCGAGCAGAGCGACCCCGACGGCGACCTCGCGGACTTCCTCGAGCGCGTCTCGCTCGTCGCGGACTCCGACCAGATCCCGACGCCCGACGGCGGCGACGGGAGCGACGACGACGCACCGCGCCAGCCCGACCAGGGCGTCGTCACGCTCATGACGCTGCACACCGCGAAGGGCCTGGAGTTCCCCGTCGTGTTCCTCACGGGCATGGAGGACGGGACCTTCCCGCACATGCGCTCGCTCACGGACACCGACCAGCTTGCGGAGGAGCGACGGCTCGCGTACGTCGGCCTGACCCGCGCGCGCGAGCGGCTGTACATCTCGCGCGCGGCGGTCCGCACGGCCTGGGGCGTGCCGAACGAGTTCCCGCCGAGCCGGTTCCTCGACGACCTGCCCGAGGACCTCGTCGACTGGCGGCGGCGCGAGTCGTCGACGTCGCAGCTGCGCGGTGGCTGGGGCTCGGGCTTCGGGTCCGGCGGGGGCTACGGCTCGCGCGGGGGCTCGGGCTACGGCGGCGGCCAGCGGGCCGGCGGCGGTGGGGGCGGTCGTCCGGCGCCCGCCGCGCGGGAGACGCGCCCCACCCTGCCCGCGACGGGCGCGAAGTTCGGCTCGGCGACGCCGCGGTCGGACACGGCGGTCCCCACGCTCGCGATCGGCGACCGCGTGACGCACGACGCGTACGGGCTCGGGACGGTCGTCGGGCTCGAGGGCGCCGGTCCGAACGCCGTCGCGAAGGTCGACTTCGGCACCGAGGGCACCAAGCGGCTGCTGCTGCGGTACTCGCCCGTCACCAAGCTGTAGCCGGGCCCGCGCCAGGGGTACGCCGCCCGGCGGGCAGTGACGTGCTGCCGGGCCCGGGTCGTGCGCGAGCACGCGCAGCGGGCGGCGCCTGCGCCGGCGGCACGAAGGACGGGCCCGGGTTTGGGCCCGTGGGCCCGCCCCCGCCGACCGGTCTGCCCGTAGCGTCCCCGTGTCGCCCGTCGTGGGCGTGCGGGGTGGAAGGGATGCGATGCAGCAGAAGGACTGGGGGCCCGCCCTCGTCGGGACCGCCATCGGGTTCGTGACGTTCGTCGTCGTGAACCTGCTCGTCGTGCCCACCGTCGGGCGGACGGCCGCCACCGGAGGCGCCGTGGCGCTCGGGGCGGTGCTGCTGCTCCTGCAGCTCGTGGCGCCGCTCGTGGCCGGTGTCGTCGCGGCACGCCGTCGCCGCAACGCGGGCACCGAGCGTCGTGCGGACGCGGTGCCCGCCGCCGCTCTCGCGGGGACGGGCACGGGGCTGGTCGTCGGCATGCTCGGCGCTGCCCTCGAGCTGGCGAAGAGCGAGGGCGTCGACGTCGTGTCCGCCCTCGTCACGCTCGTGCTGTTCGTCGCCGTCGGCGCGCTCGCGGGCCTGCTCGTCGCGCCGCGCTCCCTGTCGACCAACCGGTCCACGGTCTCGGGCCGTCCCGCGTGGTCGGGCTACGACGACGCCGGACAGGCCTCGCTGGAGAGCCTCGGCGCGATCGGTGTCGCGGTGCTCCTCGTCGTGACCCTCGTGACCGTGATGACGCCCGGCGGGCAGTGGCTGCAGGACAACCTCGCCTACCACCTGTGCCGGATCGTGACCCTGGGCCAGGGCGGCTGCGGCGCGCCCCCGACGATCGACCAGGCGCAGCACAAGCCGACGCAGGCGTGCGTCGTCGACGACATGCTCGACGGGCGGCAGGCCTCGGTCTCCGTGATGTTCGTGGCGGTCGAGGGCGGCGGGACGATCCGCGTCGAGACCATGTCGGACGACACCTACCGGGTGTCCGTCGACGGGCAGGCCGGCGCGGGCCTCACCGCGGGGGTCGGCGGCGGGCTCAACGTCACCGTGGACGACAAGATCCACGGCGGAGAGGCGCAGGCGTCGGCCGCGGCGTACGTGGCAGCGGGCGGCGGTGCGACGTGGGTCGTCGACGAGAAGGGCAAGACCGCGCTGGTCGACTACCTCAAGGAGCAGCGTGACTGGGCGACGCTCGCCGCGACCGGCCCGCTCGGCGGCGCCGTCTCGACGGTGGGCAACGCGGGTGGCCAGCTGCTCGACTGGGTGCAGGGCGACCTGTACACGCCGCCCGCCCCGGACGAGCTGTTCGGCTACGCGGGCATCCTCGCCGACGGCTCGGCGAGCGCCGCGAGCCTGGTCCAGGGTGGTGCGGTGTCCGGCAACGCGGCCACGGTCCTCGGCTCGCGCATCGACGTGAAGACCGGCGCTCTGACGACGTTCTACCGGACGACGTACGAGGGCGAGGCGAAGCTCACGCAGCAGGACGGCATCAACGAGACCGAGCTCGGCGCCGGCGGCAAGGCGGAGATCGTGCTCGCCGTGACGGTCGACCCCGAGGGCAACCCGGTGAAGATCACGGCGACGGGCCTCGCGGCGGGCAACGCCAAGGCGGAGATCTCCAACCTCTTCGCGGGCGAGCTGCTCGCGGAGAACCCGTCGGGCGGCACGCGCTTCGAGGCGAGCCTGGAGCTCACCGGCCCGGAGACCGTCGACATCGGCCTCGGCCTGCTGCAGGCGTCGGGCATCACGACGAAGAACCCGGTGCAGCGCTACGAGGGCGGCAAGGACGCGGTCACGACGTTCCTCGAGGCGGCCCGCCAGCGGGGGATCCTCACCCGCCAGGACGTCACGTACGACAGCGACACGTCGCTCGCGGCGCAGCTCAACGCGAAGATCGGGCCGGTCGGCTTCGGCGCCGACTTCGCGAACACGCAGACGACCGTCACGTCCGGTGACGCCTTCTACTACAACGGGTCGGGCTGGAACCAGTGGACCGGCTGCAGCCAGTGACGCTCGGGTACAGTTCGCCCGGCGCGGGGCAGACCCGCAGGATCCGGAGGTCGGGCATGACGGGGTTGCGTGCGGGGTGGGGCGGCGTCGTCGCCCTCGCGGTGGTGGTGTCGCTCGCGGCGTGCTCGGGGTCCGGTTCGACCTCGGACGACGCGACGGGCGGCTCCGGCGAGCCGGCCGGCGGCACCGTGCAGGACGTGCGCGAGCCCACGGCGCCCCCGTCGGACCTGACCCCGGACGCCTCGGCGGAGGGCGACGAGGTGTCGGTCGGCGGTGTCGCGACGATCCGCGTGCCCGCGGGCGCGGCGGCCGAGGGCGCGACCGACGGCGACGAGGTGACGTTCCGGATGCCCGGCGCGGACGCGCAGGGGCTGCCCGTCGTCCAGGTCGCCGTCGAGCGTGCCGCGACGAGCGGCGTGTACGAGCAGACGTGGGTCACCGAGAACGACAAGAAGCTCAACGAGTCGATCAGCGACTTCGTGCGTGCCCCCGTCGAGTGGCCGGGCTCGGACCAGTCCGTCGTCATCACGTGGACCGAGGAGGTCGCGCTCCAGGACGGGTCGACGACGTCGATCGAGGGGCTCGACCTGCTCGTCACCGGCGCCGACGGCAACCTGGTCCGGGCGTCGGCGTACGCCCCGGCGGGCGCGCTCGACGGGTCGTCCGCGCTCGCGGTCGTCCGCTCGCTCACGCTGGGCTGACCGTGCAGGCCACCCACGTCGTCTTCCTCGCGTTCATCCTGCTGGTCTCGGTGGGCGGCGGGCTGGCCCTGCTGCTCGGCGGGTCGGCGCTGCGCCGCTCGTCGGCGACGGGCGGCCGGGTGCCGGTCGACGCGGTGGTCGTCGACTACTCGAACTTCACGCGGCCGAGCAAGGTGACCTTCGACTACCCGGTGCCCGGGGGCTGGCGTCGCGCGACGCGCGTCGAGGGCCTGGCGTCGGTCCGCACGTCAGGGCTGCTCGTGCAGCAGGGCGACCGGCTCACCGTCTGGGTACACCCGCAGCGTCCCGACGACGTCGTGCTCGAGCAGGTGGCGAGCCCGCGGGCGCTGGGCGGCGTCGTCATGATGGTGGCGGGCGTCGCGGCGATCGTGCTGGGACTCGCGGTGTCGGCGGGCGTGGCGGTCCTCTTCCTGCGGGCCTGACGCGGGCGTCAGACCGGTGTCGACGCCCAGGTCGCGACGACCGCGTCCTCGACCGACGGGCGGTCGAGGCCGAGCTGCGTGAGCGCGCGCCCGGCCGGGGTGGTCTCCAGCCGGGCGGCGGCGAGCAGCAGGTGGCCGGTGTCGATCCGCCGGTGCTTGAAGCGGATCGCCTCGCGCAGCGACACCTCGAGCAGCTTCTTCGCGTGGGCGTCGAACGGGATGTGCCCGCGCGGCGAGCGTCCTGCGCCGGTGGGGTCGTCGAGCGCGCCGGGGCCGAACGTCGCCTCGACCTGCTCGCGGACGGCGTCGAGGTCGATGCCGAGCCCGGCGAGCGCGTCGGCGTCGAGGGCGTCCGACGGCAGCGTCCGGACGGCCTGCTCGAGCGCGGCGACGTCGACGCCGGCCCGGTCGAGCGCGCGGCGCGCGACGGTGTCGTCGGCGGCGACGGCGCCCAGCAGGACGTGCTCGGCGCCGATGTGGTCCGCGCCGAGGCGTCGGGCGACGTCCTGGGCGCGCTCGACGGCGGTGCGGGCGTCCCGGGTGAACCGTTCGAACATCAGGGGTACCTCTTCCCGTACTTCTTGTGGACGGCCTGCCGCGTGACGCCGAGGGCGTCGGCGATGTGCTGCCACGGCCAGCCGAGGCGGCGGGCGCGCTCGACGTGCAGCGCCTCCAGCCGGTCGGCGAGGACGCGCAGCGAGCGGACGGCGCGCAGACCCTCGGCGGGGTCGTCGCCGGCGGCGGCGGTCAGGAGCTCGGCGGACATGACGTCAACATAGGTTGACGACGAGAGCGTGTCAACTCGTGTTGACACGCTCGGCGGGCCGTCAGCCGCGCACCACGCGGGGCGCGCCCGGGTCGGCGTTGTCGACGACCACCGTCGCCCGGGTCGCAGGGTCCGCCGTGCGCAGGTAGAGCCGCTGACCCTCCACGTACCGCCGGTTGTCGGCGTGCGCGGGGTCGGGCGGGCACCCGTCCCGGACCGCCATCCGCGCGAACGTCACGTCGAACGGCACGTCGAGGAACACCGCCACGTCCCACCACGACGCGAGCTCGTCGCGCTGCAGGAAGATGCCGTCGACGACCAGCACGGCGTCGTCGGCGGCGACCTCCCGCGGCAGGTCGAGCGCGGTGTCCGTCGCGACGTCCCGGACCGCCCGCCGGTACCGCCGCGACCCGCCCGGGGCGAACGGCTCGAGCAGCTCGCGGCGCAGCGCGTCGAGGTCGTACGAGTCGAGGAAGAAGCCCGCGGGCGCGGACCGCCCGCGCGCGTACCGCTCGGCCCGAGGGCGGTGGAAGCCGTCGACCGAGGCGCGCACGACGGTGCGCCCGGCGGCGCGCAGCACGGCGGCGAGCTCGTCGGCCAGCACCGTCTTGCCCGCGCCGTCGACGCCGTCCACGGCGACCAGGACCGGGCGACCGAGCAGGCGCGCGTCCGGCACGCGCGCCGCGAGGCCGTCGAGGACGATCGCGCGGGAAGGGGTCGGAGGACCGTCCGGCTGTGGCACGCGTCGACGGTAGCGGCGCCCCGCGTGCGGCGTGGGTGGTGCGCGGCAGGCTGGGACGGTGGACGACGACGAGGCGCGGGTGCTGCTGGCCGAGGTGCGGGACGAGGCCGTGCGGCGTCTCGCCGCGCTCCGCGACGAGCACGCCGCCGTCGTGGACGCCTCCCGCGACAGCAACGCGGACGACGAGCACGACCCCGAGGGCGCGACGATCGCGTTCGAGCGGGCGCAGGTCGACGCGCTCGCCCGGGCCGCGACCCAGCGGCTCGCCGAGGTCGAGCGCGCCGAGGAGCGTCTGGCCGACGGCACGTACGGCACGTGCGCACGCTGCGGCCGGCCGATTCCCGACGCCCGTCTCGCCGCGCGGCCGACCGCGACGACGTGCGTCGCGTGCGCGGCCGCCGCGGGTCGCGGCTGACGTCACGCACGCCACATCTCTCGATGTGAAGATATCTCCGGGCGGCGGCTACGATCGACGACGGCGCTGCGGCCGGACCGAGGTCGCGCAGGGCGGTCGACGAGAGGAACCGGACCGAAGTGGACCTGTTCGAGTACCAGGCACGTGACATCTTCGAGAAGCACGGCGTGCCCGTGCTCGGCGGCATCGTCGCCACGACCCCGGACGAGGCCCGCGAGGCCGCGACCCGCCTGCTGCCCCCCGAGGGCGGTGTGGTCGTCGTCAAGGCCCAGGTGAAGACCGGTGGCCGCGGCAAGGCCGGTGGCGTCAAGCTCGCCCGGTCCGCCGACGAGGCCGCCGAGAAGGCCGGCGAGATCCTCGGCATGGACATCAAGGGCCACACGGTCCACCGCGTGATGATCGCGGCGGGCGCGAAGATCGCGCAGGAGTTCTACTTCTCCCTGCTGCTGGACCGCGCCGAGCGTCGCTACCTGGCGATGGCCTCGGTCGAGGGCGGCATGGACATCGAGCAGCTCGCCGTCGAGCGCCCCGAGGCGCTGGCCAAGGTCGCGGTCGACCCGCGGACCGGCATCGACCAGGCGAAGGCCGACGAGATCGTCGCCGCCGCGGGCTTCGCGCCCGAGATCGCCGGCAAGGTCGCCGACGTGCTGCAGAAGCTGTGGACCGTCTACCAGGCCGAGGACGCCACGCTGGTCGAGGTCAACCCGCTGGTCCTCACCGAGGACGGCGACGTCGTCGCGCTCGACGGCAAGGTCACGCTCGACGAGAACGCCGGCTTCCGCCACGCGGACCACGAGGCGCTCGAGGACAAGGCTGCGGCGGACCCGCTCGAGGCGGCCGCGAAGGAGAAGGACCTCAACTACGTCAAGCTCGACGGCGAGGTCGGCATCATCGGCAACGGCGCGGGGCTCGTCATGAGCACGCTCGACGTCGTCGCGTACGCCGGCGAGGCCCACGGCGGGGTCAAGCCCGCGAACTTCCTCGACATCGGCGGTGGCGCCTCGGCCGAGATCATGGCAGCCGGGCTGCACATCATCCTCACGGACCCGCAGGTCAAGTCGGTGTTCGTCAACGTCTTCGGCGGCATCACCGCGTGCGACGCCGTCGCCAACGGCATCGTCGCGGCCCTCGAGATCCTCGGCGACGAGGAGAACAAGCCCCTCGTCGTCCGCCTCGACGGCAACAACGTGCTGGAGGGCCGCCGCATCCTCGCGGACGCCGGCCACCCGCTCGTGACGCTCGCCGACACGATGGACGGCGGCGCCGACGAGGCCGCCCGCCTGGCGCACTCCGCCGCCTGACCTCCCGACAGCTCCCGACGCAGAGAGAAGCACACACCACCATGGCGATCTTCCTGACCGAGGACTCCAAGGTCATCGTCCAGGGCATGACGGGTTCCGAGGGCCAGAAGCACACGACCCGCATGCTCGCGTCCGGCACGAACGTGGTCGGCGGCGTGAACCCCCGCAAGGCCGGCACGTCGGTGACGTTCGGCGACGTCGACGTCCCCGTGTTCGGCTCCGTGGCCGAGGCCATCGAGAAGACCGGCGCCGACGTCTCCGTGATCTTCGTCCCGCCGGCCCACACCAAGGCCGCCGTCGTCGAGGCCGTCGACGCGGGCATCCCGCTCGCGGTCATCATCACCGAGGGCGTCCCGGTGGCCGACACCGCGGAGTTCTTCTCCTACGCGCAGGAGAAGGGCGTCCGGCTCGTCGGCCCCAACTGCCCCGGCCTCATCAGCCCCGGGAAGTCGAACGTCGGGATCATCCCCGCCGACATCACGGGCCCCGGCAAGGTCGGCCTCGTGTCGAAGTCCGGCACCCTGACCTACCAGATGATGTACGAGCTGCGGGACTTCGGGTTCTCGACGGCCATCGGCATCGGCGGCGACCCGATCATCGGCACGACGCACATCGACGCGCTCGCCGCGTTCGAGGCCGACCCCGACACCGAGATCATCGTCATGATCGGCGAGATCGGCGGCGACGCCGAGGAGCGGGCTGCGGCCTTCATCCAGGCGAACGTCACCAAGCCGGTCGTCGGCTACGTCGCGGGCTTCACCGCCCCCGAGGGCAAGACCATGGGCCACGCGGGCGCGATCGTGTCCGGCTCGTCCGGCACCGCGCAGGCCAAGAAGGAGGCGCTCGAGGCCGCCGGCGTCAAGGTCGGCAAGACGCCGTCCGAGACCGCCGCGCTCGCCCGCGAGCTGCTCACCCGCGCCTGAGCACCGTGCCGACGCCCCCGGCCCCGGACCTCTCGGGGCGGGGGCGTCGTGCGTCCCGGGGGGCCGCTGACGGTGCCGGTCGACGCACCAGGTGCCGACTCGCCGGGGTGACGTCCGGGGCGGTCCGTCCCGCTGCGGTGACGATGTCCGGATGAGCGCCGCAGGACCGCGGACGGGCCGGACGCCCGTCATGACCCGTCCGGGCCGCCGCACCCCCGACGACGCCGGACGCCGGCGCCCCGCGTTCTTCACGAGCGCCCTCGACGGCTCGCCGCGCTGGGCGACCGGTGCCCTCGTCGCGCTGCAGGCGGCGCTGCTGTCCCTGGGCGCACTGACGATCCCCGCCGTCGCGGCGTTCGTCGCGACCTCCGCGGACCCGAGCAACGCCGACGTCGCGTGGCCGCAGGCCGTCGCGGTCGGCGCCGCGGTGTGGCTCCTCGGGCACGGAGTGCCTGCCGCGGTCGCGACGACGACCGTGACTCTCGTGCCGCTCGGCGTCACCGCCCTGGCGGCGTTCGCCTGCTACGCGTCCGCACGACGCTCGGGCGTCGCGACCCGGTCCGGCTACGCGGCCGCCGTCGCGACGTACGTGCTGGTCACCGTCGTCGTGGCGCTCCTGCTCGGCGGCTCCGTGCTGCGCGCCGTCCTCGGTGCCGTCCTCGTCGGCGGGATCGGACTCGGCGCCGGGCTGCTGCGCCGGCCGGAGGCGCCGGGCCTGCGGTCCCTCACCCGGCCGCTGTGGTCACGGGCGACGCCCTACGTCCGGTCCGGCGCCGCCGCGGGCGGCCTCGCGTCCACGCTGCTCGTCGGCGTCGCCGCGCTGCTCGTGACCGTGTGGGTCGTCGCGGGGCGCGCGACCGTCGGCGACGTCGTCGACGGGCTGGGCCTCGACGCGGTCGGCGGCGTCGTGCTCGCCGTCGCCGAGCTCGCCTACCTGCCGAACCTCGTCGTCTGGGCTCTCGCCTGGCTCGCCGGCCCCGGGTTCGTCGTGGGCCTCGGCAGCCGGTTCGCGCCGTCCGAGGTCGTCGCGACGCCGCTGCCCGCGGTCCCGATGCTCGGCGGGCTCCCCGCTCCCGACACGGTCGGCCCGACGTCCACGGCCGCACCGGTCGTCCTCGTCGTCGTCGGCCTCGTCGCGGGCTGGTACCTGCACCGCGTGCTGCGGACGACCCGTGCCTGGCACTCCGTCGCCGCGTGCGGTGTGCTCGCCGTGACCGGCGGGCTCCTCGTCGCGCTGCTCGTCACCGTCGCGAGCGGTGCCGCGGGCCCCGGACGCATGGCGTCGGTCGGCGCGCACGGGTGGGCCGTGGGCGGTGCGGTCGCCGCGGGGCTGCTCGTCGGGTCGCTGCTCGTCGTGCTCCCGGGCGACGCCCACGTGCGTGCCCGCGTCCGGGACCTGCTGCGCGTGCCCGCGCGGCGGACCGCACCGGACGCGGCCGACGCCGACTGACGGCCCACCGTGCCCGCGGGCGGCGACGCCGGGCCGGGTCAGCCCTGCTGTGCGCGCTCGAGGATCGAGCGCTGCAGGTCGAGGCGCCCCTCGTCGAGCGCGTCCTGGCACCGCTGCTGCGCCGTCACCGTCAGCGCCCCCGCCATGCACTCCTGGTGGGCGGTCTGGACCTGCCACATGAGGAGGGTCCCCGCCGTGAGGGAGACCCACATGCCGGCGAGCCCGACCAGCAGCGCGAGGACCGCGGGCAGCGCGCCCTGCGCCCGCGAGCGCACGGCACCGACGAGGGCGCGGATCCCGAGCACGAACGCCGCCAGCGCGAACGGCAGCGCCGCGGCCTGCCACGGCACCGGCAGGCCCACGACCAGCACCGACGCGACGAGCAGGACGCCCGCGGTGCGTGCCCGCTGGGCCGTGCGCAGGACCTCGGCCGGGTCGGGCTCGCGCCGCTCGCGAGGGGCCTCGGTCGGGACGGGGACGAGCGGCGGCCGCCCGTCGGGCGCGTGCGCGGGCGGTCCCGGCACCGGGGTGGGCTGCGGCGCGGCACCGTCGTCCGTCCGCGGACGGTCCTCCGGCGGGGCGTACGGGTTGCTCACCGGGTCATTCTCCCGCAGGTTCGGCGTGGGCGCGGCAACCGTTCGGCACCCGACCGCTCCTCCGCCGACGTCCCCGGCCGCCCCCGGGATCGGTCGACCTCGTCACCGGGCGCGGCCCTGGCCGCGGCCCCCGCCGCCGGAGAGCGCCGGGTAGGGTCGGCGCCGTGACCCCCACCGTGCCGACGCCGTCCTCCGCCGACCGCCCGGGCCCGCACGACGAGCGCCCCGCGACCCGCAGCGCCGGGCGCCTCGTCGTCCTCGTCTCGGGGACCGGGTCGAACCTCGCGGCGCTGCTCGACGCGCACGACGACCCCGCCTTCGGCGCCCGCGTCGTGGGGGTGCTGTCCGACCGCCCCGGCATCCGGGCGCTCGACGTCGCGCGCGACGCCGGGATCCCCACGGTCGTCGTCTCGCTCAAGGACTTCCCCGACCGGGCCGCGTGGGACGTCGCCTTCGCCGAGGCGATGGCCGTGTTCTCCCCGGACCTCGTCGTGCACGCCGGCTTCATGAAGATCCTCGGCGCGCCGTCGCTCGAGCGGTTCGGCGGCCGGATGATCAACACCCACCCCGCGCTGCTGCCGTCGTTCCCGGGCGCGCACGGGGTGCGCGACGCCCTCGCGTACGGCGTCAAGGTCACGGGGTGCAGCGTCATCGTCCTCGACGCGGGCGTCGACAGCGGCCCGATCCTCGCGCAGGAGGCCGTGCCCGTGCTCGACGGCGACGACGAGGCGACGCTGCACGAGCGCATCAAGGTCGTCGAGCGGCGGCTGCTCGTCGAGAGCGTCGGCCGGATCGCGCGCGAGGGCCTGCACGTGGACGGCCGCACCGCGGTCATCGGCCCGCCCGCCTGACGGCCCGCCCGCCTGACGGCCCGCCCGCCTGACGGCCCGCCCGCACGCCCGCCTGACGGCCTGCCCGCAGGACTCGGCCCGGCTGTCCCCGTCGTCGGCCCCTCCCGGCGGGTGGCCCGGCCGACCTCCGGCGTCGGCGGGTCTCGCGATAGACTCGGCCCCGGTCGTGACTGGCGCAGGTGGGTGCAACCACCGGGGAGCGGCCGCAGTTCCCCCGCCACGCACCGCCCGCCTGGGTGCCTGGGTCCGTCGACCGACCCACCCGACCGGGAGCTGCCGATGTCCTCCTCCGTGCCCACCCCCGCCCCGTCCGCCGGCGCGTCCGTCGCGCCCGACGACGCCGCCACGCGGCGGCCCGTGCGCCGCGCGCTCGTCAGCGTCTACGACAAGACCGGCCTGACCGAGCTCGCCGCCGCCCTGCACGCGGCGGGCGTCGAGATCGTCTCGACGGGCTCGACCGCGTCGACCGTCGCCGCGACCGGGGTGCCCGTGACGCGCGTCGAGGACCTCACCGGGTTCCCCGAGTGCCTCGACGGGCGCGTCAAGACGCTGCACCCGCGCGTGCACGCCGGGATCCTCGCCGACACGCGCCTGCCCGAGCACGTCGCGCAGCTCGACGAGCTGGGCATCGCGCCGTTCGAGCTGGTCGTGGTCAACCTGTACCCGTTCACGGCGACCGTCGCGTCGGGCGCGAGCCCCGACGAGTGCGTCGAGCAGATCGACATCGGCGGCCCGTCGATGGTGCGCGCCGCGGCCAAGAACCACCCGAGCGTCGCGGTCGTGGTCGACCCGGCCCGGTACGCCGACGCCGCGGCAGCCGTCGAGGGCGGCGGGTTCACGCTCGCCGAGCGTCGCGCGCTCGCGGCGCAGGCGTTCGCGCACACCGCCGCGTACGACGTCGCGGTCGCCGGCTGGTTCGCGTCCGACTACGCGCCCGACGGCGACGCGTTCCCGGCGTTCACCGGCGCGACGTGGAGCCGCGCGGACGTGCTGCGCTACGGCGAGAACCCGCACCAGGCAGCCGCGCTGTACGTGACGGCGGACGGCGCCGCGGGCCGCGGGCTGGCCGGGGCGCGCCAGCTGCACGGCAAGCAGATGAGCTACAACAACTACGTCGACGCGGACGCGGCCTGGCGTGCCGCGCACGACCACGACGCCCCGGCCGTCGCGATCATCAAGCACGCGAACCCGTGCGGCATCGCCGTGGGTGCCGACGTCGCCGACGCGCACGCCCGCGCGCACGCCTGCGACCCGGTGTCGGCGTTCGGTGGCGTCATCGCGACGAACCGCACCCTGACGCTCGCGGCCGCCGAGCAGATCGCGCCCGTGTTCACCGAGGTCGTCGTCGCCCCGGCGTTCGAGCCCGAGGCCGTCGAGGTGCTCACGCGCAAGAAGAACGTCCGGCTGCTGGAGGTCACGCCGCTCGACGCCGGGACCGGGCGGGTCACCGAGCAGCGGCCCGTGACGGGCGGCCTGCTCGTGCAGCAGGTCGACCGGGTCGACGCGGACGGCGACGACCCGACGACGTGGACGCTCGCGGCCGGCGAGGCCGCCGACGACGCGACGCTGACCGACCTCGTGTTCGCGTGGCGCGCGGTCCGTGCCGTGAAGTCGAACGCGATCCTCCTCGCGTCCGGCGGCGCGTCCGTCGGCGTCGGGATGGGCCAGGTCAACCGGGTCGACTCGTGCCGGCTCGCCGTCGAGCGGGCCAACACGGGCGACGTCGAGCGGGCGCGCGGCGCCGTCGCGGCGTCGGACGCGTTCTTCCCGTTCGCCGACGGCCTGCAGGTCCTGCTCGACGCGGGCGTGCGCGCGGTCGTGCAGCCCGGCGGCTCGGTGCGCGATGAGGAGGTCGTCGCGGCGGCGCAGGCGGCCGGCGTGACGCTCTACCTGACGGGCACGCGGCACTTCGCCCACTGACCCGCACGCGGACGTCGGCGCGTCGGCACCGGCGTCCGCACGGACGGCGGCGTGCGTCCCCGGCCTCGGTCGAGGGCGCACGCCGCCGTCGGCGTCTGCGGAGCAGGTCGGGGCCCTTGCGGCCGGCGGACGTCAGACGAGCGCGCCTCGCCGGCGACGCGTCAGACGCGCCTCGCGGGCGACGCCTCAGACGAGCGGGCCTCGCCGGCGACCGCGTCAGACGGGCGCACCTCGCCGACGACCGCGTCAGACGAGCGCGGTGTCCCGCAGCCCGCGCGCGAGGTCGCGGGCGAGCGCTCGGTCGAGCCGGGGGAGCGCGGCGCCCGCGAACAGCCGCCGTGCCGCACCGACGTCCCGGGGCCGGTCGACCGTGAGGACCGCGGTGCACGTGCTGGTGCCCGGCCGGAACCACAGGGCCGTCCAGCCGTCGCCGTCCGCGGGGTCGCCGCGCAGCTCGACGTCGTCCTCGCCGCCCGGCAGGCCGAACAGCGCGAGCTCGTGCCCGAGCTGCGTCGAGAACACGTACGGCGCGGGGTCCTCGGGCGGTGCGCCCACGCGCAGCAGGTCGGCGGCGAGCGTCGCGGGGGCGCGCAGCGCGCCGTCCCAGTGCCCGCCCGGCACCCACCCGTGCCGCGCGGAGCGGCGCAGCGCGACGTCGCCGACCGCGCGGACGTGCCGCGG
>NZ_BIMR01000035.1 GCF_004306155.1 Cellulomonas biazotea | reverse complement strand
GGCCCGACCGCGCAGCCGACGACGACGCGGAGGGCGGGGACGGCGGCGCGGCGGCCGGCTCGACGGGCTGCGTCACGCGCCCGCCCGGCGCAGCCGCGCGGCGACCTGCACCGCGCGGACCGCGGCCGCCGCCTTGTTGCGCGACTCCGCGTACTCGAGCGCGGGGACCGAGTCGGCGACGATCCCACCGCCCGCCTGCACGCTCGCGCGGCCGTCCCGGATGAGGGCGGTGCGGATCGCGATCGCCATGTCCATGTCGCCGGCGAAGTCGAAGTACCCGACCGTGCCGCCGTAGATGCCGCGGCGCGCGGGCTCGACCTCGTCGATGAGCGCGATCGCCCGCGGTTTGGGCGCGCCTGACAGGGTCCCCGCCGGGAACGTCGCGACGAGCGTCTGGAGCGCCGTCGCGCCGGCCCGCAGCCGTCCGACGACCGTCGACGTGATGTGCATGATGTGCGAGTACCGCTTGACGGCCATGAACTCGACGACCTCGACGCTCGCGGGCTCGCACACCTTGACCAGGTCGTTGCGGGACAGGTCGACGAGCATGATGTGCTCGGCCCGCTCCTTCGGGTCGGCGAGCACCTCGTCCTGCAGCTCGCGGTCCTCCTCCGGCGTCGCCCCGCGCGGGCGCGACCCCGCGATCGGGAACGTCACGACGTGGCCGTCGGTGACCTTGACCAGCGTCTCCGGGCTCGACCCGACGACCGCGAAGTCGTGCCCGTCGGCGTCCTGCAGCTGCAGGTAGTACATGTACGGGCTCGGGTTGATCGTCCGCAGGACCCGGTAGACGTCGAGCGGCTCGGCCGGGCAGTCCAGGTCGAGGCGCTGCGAGAACACCACCTGGAACACCTCGCCGTCGCGGATCGCCTCCTGGCCGATGCGGACCGACTGCTCGAACTCGTCGCGCGTCGAGCGGAACTCGAGCTCGGGCTCGGGCACGTCGGCCAGCACGGCCACGCCCGGCTGCACGGGGTGCAGCAGCGCCTCCTGCATCGCGTCGAGGCGCGCGAGCGCGTCCGCGTGCGCGTCGTCGACCCGCTCGTCGGTGTCGTCGAAGTTGATCGCGTTGGCGACGAGCCACACCGAGCCGTCGTGGTGGTCGACCACGGCCAGGTCGGTCGCCAGCAGCAGCGTGAGCTCCGGGACGCCCAGCTCCTCGGGCGCCTTCGCGGGCAGCGTGGGCTCCCAGTGCCGCACGACGTCCCACCCGAGCGCGCCGACGAGCCCGCCGGTCAGCGGCGGCAGGCCGTGGATCGCGGGCGTGCGCAGCACGTCGAGCGTGCCGCCGAGCACGTCCAGCACGTCGCCGTCGGTCGGGACGCCGACGGGCACGTCCCCAACCCACACCGGGGCGCCGTCACGGACCGTGAGCGTGGCGCGCGAGCGGACACCGACGAACGAGTATCGGCTCCAGGTGCCGTCCGACTCGGCCGACTCGAGCACGAACGTGCCCGGGCGCCCGGCCGCGAGCGTCCGGTAGAGGCCGACGGGGGTCACGTCGTCGGCGAGGAGCCGGCGCACGACCGGGACGACCCGCCGGTCGGCGGCGAGACCGCGGAACGTCGCCAGCGACGGCCACGTCCCGCCCCACGGGACGTCCGCGGTGACGACGTCGGCGGGGACGGTGGGCGCGGTCATGCGGGTCCTCCTGCGGGTGCGGTCGGGTCGGTGGTCGAGCTCGTGGTCGGGCCGGTCGGCCGGGC
The DNA here is from genome assembly GCF_004306155.1 of Cellulomonas biazotea. Classification (GTDB taxonomy): domain Bacteria; phylum Actinomycetota; class Actinomycetes; order Actinomycetales; family Cellulomonadaceae; genus Cellulomonas; species Cellulomonas biazotea. The sequence goes on along the minus strand of NZ_BIMR01000035.1, from coordinate 10,507 downwards.
AGGGGCCTGGCGGCTCGCGGGGACGGCGGACTGGTCGGCCGCGGGGTCCGGGCGGTCGCCGACGACGGCCGGCACCGGACCGCCGGCCTCGAAGCACGTCCGGGTCCCGGTGTGGCACGCGGCGCCGACCTGGTCGACCTCCACGAGCAGCGCGTCGCCGTCGCAGTCGAGGCTCACGGCCTTGACGTACTGGGCGTGCCCGGACGTGTCGCCCTTGCGCCAGTACTCCTGCCGCGAGCGGCTCCAGAACGTCACGCGCCCCGAGGTGAGCGTGCGGTGCAGCGCCTCGTCGTCCATCCACCCGACCATGAGGACCTCGCGCGTGTCGTGCTGCTGCACGACGGCCGCGACCAGACCGTGCTCGTCCCGGCGCAGCCGGTCGGCGACCTGCGGGTCGAGGTCCGAGCGCGGGGCGGTGGGGGCGTTCTCGCGGGGCACGGACCGATCCTGCCACGGTGCCGCCCGACGCCGGCCGACCGTCCGCGGGCGCACCCGCCCCCGCCGGCGCGCGCCGAGCCCGCTGGCCGCGGCGGCGTGCCGGGCCGTCAGCGCGTCTGCGCCACCCAGGCCGCGTGCATCGCCGCGTACGTGCCGTCCTGCGCGACGAGCTCCTCGTGCGGGCCCGTCTCGACGACCCGGCCCTCGTCGACCACGACGACGAGGTCGGCGGCCTCGGCCGTGGACAGCCGGTGCGCGATGGTCAGCGTCGTGCGGCCCTCGGTGAGCTGCTCGAGGGCGCGCACGATCCGGACCTCGGTGGCGGGGTCGACCGCGCTCGTCGCCTCGTCGAGCAGCAGGACGTCGGGATCGGCGAGGTAGGCGCGCGCGAGGGCCACGAGCTGCCGCTCCCCCGCCGACAACGACTCGCCGCGCTGGCCCACGGAGGTCCCGAGGCCCGCGGCGAGCTCGTCGACCCACGGCCCGAGACCGAGCGCGTCGACGGCCTCCCGCACGCGCGGGTCGGCGGGGTCGGGCGGTGCGCCGCCCGGAGTGCGGAGCCCGTACGCGACGTTCTGCGCGACCGTCCCGTCGAACAGGAAGCCCTCCTGCGGGACGAGGACGACGCGTCGGCGCAGGTCGGCGGCGGGGATGTCGCGCAGGTCGGTCCCGTCGAGCAGGACCTGCCCCGTCTCCGGGTCGACGAGCCGCGCGACGAGCCGGGCGATGGTCGTCTTGCCGGACCCGGTCGCGCCGACGACGGCCACCGAGAGGCCCGCCGGCACGTCGAGGTCGACGTCGTGCAGGACGCGCCGCCCCTCGGGGTAGGCGAAGTGCACGCCGCGCAGCGCGACGCCGGCGGGGCCGCGCGGGCTCGGCACCCCGGTGGCCCCGGGGTCGGTGACCGCGACCGGCGTCTCGAGCACGCCCAGGACGCGCCGCCACCCCGCGACGGCGTTCTGCAGCTCGTTGAGGATCTCCGTGGCCATCTGGACGGGCCCGGTGAAGAGCTGCACGAGGAAGAGGAAGGCCAGCAGCCGCCCGACGGACAGGTCGCCGCGCACGCCCAGGTAGGTCCCGACGACCACGACGAGCGCGAGGACGACGTTCGCGACGAGGACCCCGCTGGAGAACACGACCGACACGAGGTTCTGCGCGCGGACCATCGCGCGGCGCGTCGCGGCGACCGAGGCGTCGACCCGGCGCTGGGTGCGGGCCGCCGCGCCGTACGCGCGGATCGTCTCCGCGCCGACCACGGACTCCGACACCGCGCCGAGCATCGCGCCGTACCGTTCGCGCACCGCCGAGTACCGGCCGTTCACGCGCTTCTGCAGCGGCTGCAGCACCAGCAGCAGCGGGATGAACCCCAGCCACACGACGAGCGTGAGCTGCCACGAGTACGCCGCCATGAGCACGGTCGCGACGACGATCTGCAGCACCGAGACGAGGAGCATGATCCCGCCCCACTGCACGAACAGCGAGATCGTGTCGACGTCGGACGTCACGCGCGAGACCAGCGAGCCGCGTCGCTCGGTGTGCTGCGTCAGGACCGACAGGTCGTGCACGTGCCGGAACGCGCGGGTCCGCAGCGCGAGCAGCCCGTTCTCGCTCGACCGGAACAGGCGCACGTTGACGAGCGCCGAGCACACGGCCGCACCGATCAGGCCGAGCGCCGCGGCGCCGGTGAGCGTCAGGACGCGGCCGACGTCCGGCCCGCCCTCGGCGAGGATGCCCGAGTCGACGGTCTGCTGGACGGCGACCGGGACGAGGACCTTCCCGAGCGCGGCGAGCACGGCCAGGACCAGCGTCACGCGCCACCCGTGCAGCAGCTGCGGCGACACCTCGATCCCGCGGCGCAGCGTCGCGAGGACGCCGAGCGTGCTGGCGGGGGCCATCCGGTGCCCGTCGGCGGGCGGCGTCGCCGCGGGCGCGCTCATCGGGCCTCCTCCCCTGCGGTCACGGCGTCCAGGTCGTCGGCGCCCTCGTCGTCCTCGCGCCGCGCGGCGCGCCGCGCGGACTCCTCCTCGTAGGCGGTCGCGAGCGCGCGGTAGCCGTCGTCGCGCGCGAGCAGCTCGGCGTGCGTGCCGCGGTCGACGACCCGGCCGGACTCCACGTGCACGACCTCGTCCGCGAGCAGCACCGACGACATCCGGTACGCGACGAGCAGCACGGTCGGCGAGCCCGCGGTGTCCCCGTCCGGGCCTCGCAGCCCGCGCAGGATGTCCTGCTCGACGCGCGGGTCGACCGCGGACGTCGCGTCGTCGAGGACCAGCACGCGCGGGTCCCGCACGAGCGCGCGGGCGAGCGCGAGACGCTGCCGCTGGCCGCCCGAGAGGTTGGCGCCGCGCTCGCCGAGGGGCGCGTCGAGGCCGCCCGGCAGACCCCGCACGACGTCGTCGACCCGCGCCGCCCGCAGCGCCGTCCAGACGGCGTCGTCGGTCGGGGCGTCGGCGGCCTCGTCGTCCGCGAGCGTGACGTTCGCCCGGACCGTGTCCTCGAACACGAACGTCGACTGCGAGACGAGCGCGACGTGCCGGGTGAGGTCGGCCGGCACGACGTCGCGCAGGTCGGTCCCGTCGACCTCGACCGTCCCCGTGGACGGGTCGCTGAGGCGGGCCACGAGCGACACGAGCGTCGACTTGCCCGCGCCCGTGGGCCCGACGACCGCGACGACCCGCCCGGGGGCGACGTCGAGGTCGACGTCGTGCAGCAGGTCGACGGGACCGTGCGGGCCGGGCACGGTCAGGCCGACGCCGTGCATCCGGACGCGCGCACCGGCCCGCCGCGGCGACCAGGCGGTGGTGCCGGCGGCCAGCGCACCGCGGGCGTCGACGACGCGCGCGATGCGGTCGTAGCCGACGAGGGCGCGCGGCAGCTCCCCGAGCACCCAGCCGAACGCGCGCACGGGGATCGTCAGGAGCGTGAGCAGGTACGCGGCCGCCACGACGTCTCCGGTGCCGATGCGTCCGGCCCGCACCTGGACCGCCCCCACGACGAGGACGAGCAGCGTGCCGAGGCCCGGGAGGAGGTCGATCACGGGGTCGAAGAACGCGCGGACGACACCCACGCGCACGTTCGCGTCCCGCAGCTCGCGCGCCCGCTCGGTGAACCGCGCCGCCTCGCGCTCCTCGGTGCCGAGCGCCTTGACCAGCAGCGCGGCCTCGAAGCTCTCGTGCGCGACGTCCGCGACGTCGGCCCGCAGCTCCTGCGCGCGGCCCACCGCGGGGGCCATGCGGCGCTGGAACACGAGGTTCGCGACGAGCGCCAGCGGGATGACGACGAGCGCCGCGAGAGCCAGCCAGACGTCGGTCCGGACCAGCCCGACCGTCGCGACGACCAGCATGACGACCACGCCGAGCGCGAACGGCAGCGGGTTGAACACGCCGGTCGCGGCCTCGACGTCGGCGCTCGCGTTCGACAGCAGCTGACCCGTCGGGTGGCGCCGGTGCCACGACATGGGCAGGCGCAGGTACTGGCGCGTCACCCGGGCCCGGTGGTCGGCCTGCAGGTGCGCGTACCCCATCCCGGCGAAGATCCGCCGGCCCGCGACCGACAGCGCCAGGGTCAGCGCGACCAGTCCGAGGGCGCCGCCCGCCTGCCAGATCCGCCCCTGCGCCGCCGCCTCGCCGCTCAGGGCGGGGACGACCACGTCGTCCGTCACCGACCCGAGGACGCGGCTGACCGCGACCGTCGCCAGGCCGTGCACCGCGGCCGTGCCGATCGCCATCACGTAGATCCACGGGTGTGCCGCGATGCCGCGGACCACGATCTGCGCGGCTCGGCGCGGGGCCGAGCCGGACAGCGCCATCGGTCGCGACGAGGGGGCTCGCGAGCGCACGCCAGTGCCTTCCGGGAGGGGGACGGGAGAGCGCCATCCTCTCACGGGGCACTGACGGTGCCGAGGAGCGCACGTGCGGGCGCGCGCCGCGTGCGACCATGCGGGGATGACGTGGCACCAGGTGGAACGGGCGCAGCTGGCACAGGCGCTGGAGGCCGTCCCACCCGACGCCCCGACGCTCTGCGAGGGCTGGCAGGCACGTCACCTGGCCGCCCACGTCGTGCTGCGCGAGCACTCCGCCGTCGTCGGTGCCGGGCTGGTCGTCCCGGCGTTCGCCGCGCGCGCCGAGGCCGCGATCGAGCGGCTCGCGGACTCGGCCGCGAACGAGGGGTCCTACCGGGACCTCGTCGCACGGGTCGCGGCCCCGCCGCCCGGGTGGCACCCGATGTCGTGGGCGGGCGAGCTGACGAACGTCGTCGAGTTCTTCGTGCACACCGAGGACGTGCGCCGCGGCGCCGGACCGACCCCGCCGCGCACGCTCGACCCGGCGCTCGTCGACGTGCTGTGGAAGCACCTCGGCGGCGCCGGCGGGCACCGGTTGCGGCACTCGCCCGTCGGCGTGGTGCTCGTGCGGGACGACGGCCTGCGCCGTCGGGTGCGGAAGCCGCGGGCCGGGTTCGGCACGGTCGTCGTGCGCGGCGCGGTCGGCGAGCTCGTGCTGTTCGCGTTCGGTCGCGGGGCCGCGGCCGACGTCACGGTGCAGGGCGCTCCCCTGGACGTCGAGGTCCTGACCGACCGCCTGCCGGTCTGACGAGGACGCCTGCCGCAGGCGGGTGCGCCTGCGGGCAGGTCAGCGGACGACGACCCCCGCCGCGCGCAGGGCGTCCTTGACGTCGCGCACGGTCAGCTGGCCGAAGTGGAACACGCTCGCCGCGAGGACCGCGTCGGCGCCCGCGCGGGCCGCCTCGACGAAGTGCTCGACCGTCCCCGCACCGCCGCTCGCGACCAGCGGCACCCGTACCGCGGCGCGCACGTCGCGGATCATCTCCAGGTCGAAGCCCGCCTCGGTGCCGTCGGCGTCCATGGAGTTGAGCAGCACCTCGCCTGCGCCGAGCTCGGCGGCGCGCGCCGCCCACGCCACGGCGTCCAGCCCCGTCCCACGCTTGCCGCCGTGCGTCGTGACCTCGTAGCCGGACTCCGTGCGGACGTCGCCGGTGACCCGTCGCGCGTCGATCGAGATCGTCAGGACCTGGCTGCCGAAGCGGTGCGCGATCTCCGAGATGAGCTCGGGGCGCGCGATCGCCGCCGTGTTGACGCCGACCTTGTCGGCACCGGCCCGCAGCAGCCGGTCGACGTCCTGCGTCGAGCGCACGCCGCCGCCGACCGTGAGGGGCACGAAGACCTCCTCGGCCGTGCGGGACACCACGTCGATCGTCGTGTCGCGGCCGCCCGACGACGCCGACACGTCGAGGAACGTGACCTCGTCGGCGCCCTCCGCGTCGTAGCGGCGGGCGAGCTCGACGGGGTCGCCCGCGTCACGCAGGTTCTCGAAGTTCACGCCCTTGACGACGCGCCCCGCGTCGACGTCGAGGCACGGGATGACGCGCAGCGCCACGGTCATGAGGTGCCTCCGTCGGGGGAACCGGTCGCGAGGATGTCCACGACGAACACCACGGTCTGGCCGGCGAGCTCCTCGCTCTCCGTCACGCCGAGCGCGTACGTCGGCGGCACGACGAGCATCACCTGGCTGCCGACCGGCTGGTCGAGCAGACCCTCGGCCCACGCCTGCACGTCCTGCAGCGCGAACGACACCGGCAGGCCGCGGCTCCACGTCGAGTCGAACGCCTCCCCCGTCGTCCAGACGAAGCCCGCGTACTGCACGGTGATGACGTCGTCCGCGGCGACCTGCGCACCGGAGCCGCGCAGCAGCGCCTGCACGACGAGCTGGTCGGGCGGTTCGGTGCCCGTCGGCGTCATCGAGGGCGCGCCGGACGCGTCGAGCGTGATCACCGGCAGGTCGGGGCGGGGCGCGAGGGCCTCCCCGTCGGCGCGGGTCGGCAGCACGTCGAGCACCGTGACCGACGGGTAGTCGACCGCGCCCGACCGCCCGCCGGGGCTGACCTGCAGCACGCGCGCGCCGACCTGCTGGCCGCGCAGCGTCTCGTACAGGTCGGTGCCGAGGTCCTCCTCGGTGAGCAGGCGCGGTGTGGGCGTCGTCGAGTAGCTCTCGTCGACGAGCGACGCGTCGGTGCCGTTCTCGAGCCAGAAGTCGATGAGCACGGGCCCGCCCTCGACGAGCTCCGGCCCGGTCCCGGGCCAGATCTGCTCGCGGTACGTCTCGGACACCTCGAGCGGCGTGAGGTACGTGAGCGTGGGGGCCTGCCCGGCCTCGCCGGTCACCGTGACCTCGGGCGGAGACGTCTGCGTGGACGTGCACCCGGCAAGGAGGGCGATGGCCACGAGCACGGCCGTGGCCGAGTCCCGCAGTCGTCGCACGTCGGTCCTTTCCTCGTCGCACCGGCACGACCGTGCCTCCCGACGGCGCGCCGGGCACGGACACTGTACGGGGCGACCCTGGAGGCCACGCCCGGCGCCCACCTACATGGACTCGATGAGCCGGTCCACCCGCTCGTCGACGCTGCGGAACGGGTCCTTGCACAGCACGGTGCGCTGCGCCTGGTCGTTGAGCTTGAGGTGCACCCAGTCCACCGTGTAGTCCCGGCGGGCCTCCTGCGCGGCGCGCACGAAGTCGCCGCGCAGCTTGGCGCGCGTCGTCTGCGGCGGCACCGCGGTCGCCTCGAAGATCTCGAGGTCGTTCGTGACCCGCTCGACGAGCCCCTTGGCCGCGAGCAGGTTGTACAGGCCCTCGGTGCGGGAGATGTCGTGGTACGCCAGGTCGAGCCGCTGCACCCGGACGTCGGACAGCTCGAGGTCGTGCTTGGCGCGGTACCGCTCGATGAGCTGGTACTTGATGACCCAGTCGAGCTCGCGCTCGACGAGCGACAGGTCGCCCGTGCGCAGCGCGCGCAGCCCGCGCTCCCACAGCTCGAGGACCTGCTTGGTCTCCGGCGACGGCCCGCCCTCGGAGGCCACGAAGTCCGACACCCGGGCGAGGTACTCCTCCTGCAGGTCGACCGCGGTGACCGTGCGGCCGTTCGCGAGCGTCACCGGGTGCATGCCCGTCACGTCGTGGCTGATCTCCCGGATCGCGCGGATCGGGTTCTCGAGCGACATCTCCCGCAGCGGGACGCCCGCCTCGATCATCCGCAGGATGAGGTCGGTCGCGCCGACCTTGAGCATCGTGGTCGTCTCCGACATCGACGAGTCGCCGACGATGACGTGCAGCCGCCGGAAGTGCTCCGCGTCGGCGTGCGGCTCGTCGCGCGTGTTGATGATCGGCCGCGACCGGGTCGCCGCGCTCGACACCGCCTCCCAGATGTGGTCGGCGCGCTGCGACAGGCAGAACACCGCGCCGCGGGGCGTCGTGAGGACCTTGCCCGCGCCCGTGAGGATCTGCCGCGTGATGAGGAACGGCACGAGGACGTCCGAGAGCCGCGCGAAGTCGCCCTGCCGGCGCACGAGGTAGTTCTCGTGGCAGCCGTAGGAGTTGCCCGCCGAGTCGGTGTTGTTCTTGAACAGGTGGATCCGCCCCGGCAGGCCCTCGTGCTCGAGGCGCTGCTGGGCGTCAGCGACGAGACCCTCGAGGATCCGCTCGCCCGCGCGGTCGTGCGCGACGAGCTGGCGCACGTCGTCACACTCGGCGGTCGCGTACTCGGGGTGCGAGCCGACGTCGAGGTACAGGCGCGAGCCGTTGCGCAGGAACACGTTCGACGACCGGCCCCACGCGACGACCTTGCGGAACAGGTAGCGCGCGACCTCGTCCGCGGACAGCCCGCGGCCGTCCTGCGCGGCGCACGTCACGCCGTACTCGGTCTCGAGGCCGAAGATGCGTCGGTCCATGTCTGCTCCCCTCGTCCGGACGTGCGGTCCGGCGTCAGTCGCCCTGCGGTGCGGGTGCGGGCGCGGGCGGCGTGCTCGTGGGAGCGCCGTCCAAGGTCGGTGCGAGGAGATCCTCCAGGAGTGCGCCCGTCAGGCGCCGGAACGCGCGCCGGGGCCGTGTCCGGTCGAGGACGGCGACCTCGAGCTGCTGCGCGGGGATGCTCCGCCTCTTCCCGTCGTCGTCGCCCGCCGCCCCCAGGACGTCGACCGCGAGCCGCAGGACCTCGCGCAGCGTGAGGCCGGGACGCCATCCCTCGGCGAGCAGCCCGCCGAGCTTGTCGGCCTGACCGCCCATGACCACGTAACCGTGCTCGTCCGCGACCGAGCCGTCGTACGACAGCCGGTACACCTGGTCGCCCGACGCCTCACGGCCCACCTCGGCGACCACGAGCTCGACCTCGAGCGGCTTGGACTCGGTCGTGAACACCGTGCCGAGCGTCTGCGCGTACGCGTTGGCCAGGCCGCGCGCCGTCACGTCCTCGCGGTCGTAGGAGAAGCCGCGCAGGTCCGCGTACCGCACGCCGGCGACGCGCAGGTTCTCGAACTCGTTGTACTTGCCGACGGCCGCGAACGCGATCCGGTCGTAGATCTCGGAGATCTTGTGCAGCGCGCGCGACGCGTTCTCGGTGGCGAACGCGATCCCGTCGTCGTACTGCAGGACGACGACCGACCGGCCGCGCGCGATGCCCTTGCGCGCGTAGTCCGCCCGGTCCTTCATCAGCTGCTCGGGCGACACGTAGAACGGCATGCTCATCGGGCACCTCCACGGTCCGCGTGCGACGCGCGCCGTTCCGCCTCGACCTCGCCGACCACGTCGCCGAGCTCGTCGTGGCCGACCCGCAGGTACCCCGCCTCGCTGACGGTCGCGACGACCGGCCAGATCCGGCGCGTCGAGTCCGGGCCGCCGGTCGCCGAGTCGTCGTCGGCCGCGTCGACCAGCGCCTCGACGGCGACACGCACGCCGCCCGCCGCGTCCAGACCCGGACGCCACAGCTTCTTGAGCGAGCCCCGCGCGAAGACCGAGCCCGAGCCGACCGCGTGGTGGTCGTGCTCCTCGTAGCGGCCACCCGTGACGTCGTAGGAGAAGATCCGACCGACCCGCCGGTCCAGGTCGAAGCCCGCGAACAGCGGCACCACGGCCAGGCCCTGCATCGCGAGACCCAGGTTGCCCCGGATCATCGTCGAGAGCCGGTTCGCCTTGCCGTCGAGCGACAGCAGGCTGCCCTCGATCTTCTCGTAGTGCTCGAGCTCGAGCTGGAACAGCCGGACGAGCTCGGTGGCCAGGCCCGCGGTGCCCGCGATCCCGACGGCGGAGTACTCGTCCGCCGGGAAGACCTTCTCGATCTCCCGGCTCGCGATCATCGAGCCCATCGTGGCGCGGCGGTCGCCCGCCATGACGACGCCGCCGTCGAACGCGAGCGCGACGATCGTCGTGCCGTGCGGCGCCGACACCTCAGCGGCGGGCACCGGACGGTTGCCGGGCAGCAGCTCCGGCGCGTAGCCCGCCAGGAAGTCGACGAACGACGACGACCCGGGGGTGGTGAAGGCGTGGGGCAGCCGCCCGGAGGCGGCCCGGTCGGGCGACGGTGTCGGTGGGGCCATCGACGCTCACTGACCGCCCCTCTGGACGAAGCCGCGCACGAACTGCTCCGCGTTGGACTCCAGGACGTCGTCGATCTCGTCGAGCAGCGCGTCCACCTCGGCGTCGCGCGACTGGGCCGACGGCGCGGCCGGGACGGGGGCGTCGGCGCCGTCGGCCGGGTCCTCGTCGTCGCGGCGGGGCCGCACCTGTTCCTGACCAGCCATGGTGACCTCCGTAGGCGTCGCGCTGACCTGCTCGATCCCACCCTAGGCCCATCCTGCGACGCATCCGCGGCGGCCGCTCGCGACGCGGACCGTCGGCGAGCGTGCGGGCGGGTGAACCCGCGGTGGTCCCTGTGGACGAACCGCCCCGGCGGCGCCCGGACGCTGCCACGATGCGCGCATGCCGCTGGACCCCCGCCTGCACGTGCTCGACGCCGCTCGCCGCACGCTCCTCGACACCTCGCGCTGCCCCGCGTGCGGCGCCGTGCTCTCCCGCTCCGTGTGCGCCGCGTGCGGCCTCGACACGACGCGGCACGGCGCCGCGATCTGGACGGCGTCGGTCGACGCGGTCGCCGCCCTGGACCACCGGGTCGCCGTGGTCCGCGCCGCCGTCGTCGGCGCGACGGTCGACGGGGCGAGCACCGCCACCGTCCCCGGCGTCGCGCCGCTCGCGCGGACGAGCAGCACCGAGCCCGCCGGGCCGGGTGG
>NZ_BIMR01000034.1 GCF_004306155.1 Cellulomonas biazotea | reverse complement strand
GGGCCCAGTCCGGCGGCGACCAGCCGGCGGCGACGCGCGGCTCCGGCTGCACGGGGTGCGGCGCGACCGGGGTGGCCTGCGCCGGAGCGGCGGGTGCCGACCACGTCGACGACGCCCACGAGGGTGCCGCCTGCGGGGCGGGCTGCTCGTTGCTCCATGCCGACGTGCGGGCTGGGGCGGCGTCGTTCACGCGAGGCGCCGGCGCGACCGCGGCGGTCGACGCGGTGTCGGCGTCGTCCTTGCGGCGACCGAACAGGCCCCACTTGCGCTTGGGCTTGTCCTCCGTCGGCTGCACGACCTGCGAGAACCCGGCGTCCGGCGCGGGCGTCGCCGCGGCGGCCGTGGGCGCCCAGGCGGGTGCGACCTGCTGGACGGGCGCCTCGGCGACCGGGGCCGCCTGCGGGGCGGGCGTCACGGCGTCCTGCGCCTCGACGGGGCTGAACATCCGCGTCGAGTCGTCCTGCGTCGCGGCCTGCCACGCGGGCTGGGCCTCGGCGACCGGGGCCTGCCACGGGGCCGGCGCCTCGGCGACGGGCGCCTGCCACGGTGCGGGGGCCTCCGCGACCGGTGCCTGCCAGGCCGGCTGCTCGGCGACGGGCGCCTGCCAGGCCGGCTGCTCCGCGACGGCGGGCGACGACCAGGTGGGCTCCTCGGCGACGGCCGGGGCCTGCCACGGGCTGTTCTCGGGCTCCTCGGGAGCGAGCTGCACCGGCGCGTACGCGACGGGCTCGGCCACGGGTGCGGCGACCGGCTCGACGGCGACCGGGGCGGCGTGCGTCGCCGCGGGCGCGTCCGTGCCGTCCTGCCAGGCGGGGGCCTGCCACGTCGGCGGCTCCCAGGCGGGCGCCTCCCACGCGGGGGTGGGCCACGCCTCGTCGGCGGGTGCGGCGGCGGGCTCGGCCTCCGGCTCGGCGACGGCCTCGTCGTGGCCGGCCTCAGGCACGACTGGGATCGCACCGGTGTGCCAGGCACGGGCCTCGTCGAGCGCCTTCTCGAACGGCACCTCGGCCTGCGCGGCGGAGCGCGCGGCCCAGCCGGAGTAGCCGCTGTAGGACGTGAAGCCCTGCATGCGCGACGTCCAGACCGGCGTCTCCGCGGCGGGGGCGGCGGGCGTCTCGGCGACCTGCGGCTCCTCGACCGGCGCGCTCCACGCGGCCGGCGCCTGACGGGACGGGAGCGCGACGGGCGCGGCGACCTCGGGGGCCTCCCACGCGTCGGCGGAGGCCGTCAGGGGCTCGCCCGGCGCGAAGGTCGGCGCCCACGCCTCGTCGGCGGCAGGCGTCGGCTCCCAGGCCGGCTCCTGCACCTCGGCGGCGGGCGTCGGGGCCCACGCGGGCTCCTCCACCTCAGCGGCCGGGGTCGGGGCCCACACGGGCTCCTCCACCTCAGCAGCGGGCGTCGGGGCCCACGCGGGCTCCTCGACCTCGGCGGCCGGGGTCGGGGCCCACACGGGCTCCTCCACCTCAGCAGCCGGCGTCGGCGCCCACACGGGCTCCTCCACCTCGGCGGCCGGCGTCGGGGCCCACACGGGCTCCTCCACCTCAGCAGCCGGCGTCGGCGCCCACACGGGCTCCTCCACCTCAGCAGCGGGCGTCGGCGCCCACACGGGCTCCTCGACCTCAGCAGCCGGCGTCGGCGCCCAGGCGTCGGCCTCGACGGCGACGGGCTCCTCGACGACGTGCTGCTCCTCGGCCGCCGGCGTCGGCGCCCACTCGTCGGCCGACTCCTCGGCCAGCTCGGGGACGACCACGGGGGCGGGCTGAGCGGAGTGCGCACCGAGCGACATCCACGGCGCGCGGACCGGGTCGGCGGACGCCGCGGGGGCGTCGTCGTCGGCCAGGCCGGGGATCTGGATCCCGGAGCCGGGCGTGCCGGTCGCGACGTCGCCGCGACCACGGAAGCCGGAGAACAGACCCGCACGGGCGGCCGGCGAGGACGGCGCGCTCGCGGTGGGCGTCGCCTCGGGCTCGGGCTGCGGAGCCCAGGCGGACGTGGCACGCGTACGGCTGGGCAGGCCCGAGCCGAGCGGCGTCGTCGCGATCGTCGGCGGCGTCCAGTCGGAGCCGGACGAGCCGAGGTCCGCGGAGAGGTTCCCGGACGGGACCTCGGGCAGGACGATCTTGTCCTCGTCGAACGTCTTCGCGGAGCGGCTCGGGAGCGCGCCCGGCTGGCCGCCGCCACGCACCGGCAGCCCGGCGGGGGCGATGTCGTTCTCGCCGGTGTCGTCCGTGCGCTTGCGGCGCGGCAGGCCGAGGGACGTCTGGCCGTCGGTCAGCGCGTTGAGGTCGACCTCGCGGACGACCGGCGCCTGCTCGACCGCGGGGGCCGCGATCTGGGCGGGCGCGGCGACGGCCGGGGCGGCCGACGGGGCGCCGTACAGCGACGTCTCCGTCGCGGCGAACAGCGTGGACGGGAAGCGGACGATCGTCTCGGTCCCGGTGCCCTGCGAGCTCTTGTGCAGGCGGACCTCGGCGCCGAGGCGCTGGGCGATGCGGCCGACGACGAAGAGGCCGAGGCGCTGGGCGCCCAGGGCGTCGCTCGCGGACACGGACACGATCTTCGAGTTCGCCGCCGTGATCTCGGCCTCGGTCATGCCCAGGCCGTGGTCGAGGATCCGGACGTAGACGAACTGGCCGGAGACGCCGGTGGTGACCGTGACGGGCGTCTCGGGCTCGGAGAAGATCGTCGCGTTCTCGAGGAGCTCGGCGAGCATGTGCGCGGCGCTCAGGGCGTTGAAGCCGAGCATGTGCGGGTCGACCTGCAGGTCGAGCTCGACGCGGTCGTACTGCTCGATCTCCGACGAGGCGGTCCGGATCACGTCGGACAGCGGCATCGCGTCGCGCAGACGACGACCGGAGTCGATGCCGGCGAGCACGAGGAGCGACTCGGCGTTACGACGCATCCGGGTGGCGAGGTGGTCGAGCCGGAAGAGGTTCGCCAGGGTCGACGGGTCCTCCTCCGCACGCTCGAGGGAGTCGATGAACGACAGCTGCCGGTTGAGGAGCACCTGGTCGCGACGGGCGACGTTGACGAACATCTCCGCGATGGAGCCACGCAGGGCGGCCTGCTCCTGGGCGACCTGGACGGTCGTGGCGTTGACGGAGTTGAACGCCTCGGCGAGCGCGCCGACCTCGTCGCGGGTCGTGACCGGGATGGGCTCGAGCACGATCTCGGGGCCCTCACCGGGGACAGCCACCTGCTCGACGAGCTTCGGCAGCTGCTCACGGACGTCGGCAGCGGCCTTGGTGAGGCGACGCAGCGGCAGGACGATCCCTCGGGAGATGACGAGGGCGAAGAACAGGGACGCCGCGGCGGCGACGATCGCGATGGCGATCGTGTAGATGGCGCGGGTCTCGGCGGCCGTGGCGGCCTCGTCGGCGATGGTGGACGCCCGGGCGAGGATCGCGTCGTTGACGGCGGACAGCGACGCGAGCTGCTGCTGCACGTCGGCGACGTACGCCTCCTGGTCGACCTGCGCGATGCCCTGCGAGTTGCCCTGCTGCAGCCAGGACCGCATGGCGGTGAAGGACGAGGAGGGGTCACGGGACGGCATGACGATGCCGTTCTCGCCGAGCCGCTCCACGGCGGCGCGGGCCCGGACACGGGAGATCTCGGTCGACGCGGCGGTGTTGGCGTAGGCACGGGCGGCCGCGGTCTGGGCGTTCGCGGCGCGCATGAGGCGCTGGCCGTCGAGCATCTCCGTGATGAGGCCGTCGGACGTGGCGCCGACGTCGCGGTACGCCGTGACGTAGGACGCGAGCTCGCGGTTGTCCAGCGCGTTCGCGACCTGCTCGACGAGGTCGATCTGCCCGTCGATGATCTGCTCGTAGTTGTTGCCGACCTGGCCGCGCTCGCCCTTGACGTCGACGAGCTTGCGCACCTGCGGCAGCAGCGTGTTGTGCGTGACCTGGACTTCCTGGAACTGCTTGACCACGGCGGGCGGGAACTCGTCGAGGTCGAGCGCACGGGTCAGCGGCCGGACCTTCGCGAGCAGCGCGTCGGTCTGGTCGCGCGCCGGCGTGAGCTGCTCGGCGGGCGCACCGTTGACCGACAGCGCACGCTCCTGCTGGATCGCGGCCGACAGGGGCGCGTACGCCTGGAGCGCGGTGACCGCGCCCTCGGCGGCGCGCACCCGCTGCGCCTGCTGGATGGCGTCGTACGAGATGAACGCACCAGCACCGAACAGGACGAGCATGGGCACGGCAAGGACAGCCAGAACCTTGGCGCGGATGCCAAGCCGTCGCAGCATGTCGTTCCTCTCCTCCACCCGACACGGGTGTCGCCACCGGGGGGCGTGTCGGCCCTGCGTCCAGACAGGCCCACATGAGGCCCACCGCCGACATCGGCTCCTGGACACGGGACCATTAGCCCGCGGCAGAGTTTGCCATGGACCTCACCCGATGGGATACGCCGTGGCGGAACCGGGTGCGCAGGTCGGCGGCCCGGGCCGGGCCGCCCGCTAGGGTGCGCAGATGCGGGCAGTCGTGGTCAGCGGACCGGGTCCGGCGGACGTCCTGCGGGTCGAGGACGTCCCCGAGCCGTCGCTGGGTCCCACGGACCTCCTCGTGCAGGTCAGCGCCGCAGGGGTCAACCGCGCCGACCTCCTCCAGCGGGAGGGCCACTACCCCCCGCCACCCGGTGCGCCGTCCTGGCCGGGCCTCGAGGTGTCGGGTGTCGTCACGGCCCTCGGGGACTCCGTGGGCGGCACTTGGCGGGTGGGCGACCGTGTCGCGGCACTCCTGGCCGGCGGAGGTTACGCCGAACGGGTGACGGTCCGGGCGGACCTGTGCCTGCGTGTCCCCGACGACACGCCGCTGGAGGATGCCGCCGCGCTGCCCGAGGCGGTCGCCACGGTGTGGTCCAACCTGCGCGCCGCGCACCTCGCGCCGGGCGAGACGCTGCTCGTGCACGGCGGCTCGGGCGGCGTCGGCTCGGTCGCCGTCCAGCTCGCCCACGCGCTCGGCACGCGGGTCGTGGCGACCGCGGGCGGACCGGATCGCACCCGACGCGTCGCGGAGCTCGGCGCGGACGTCGCGCTCGACCACCGCGAGGGCGACCTCGTCGGCCGCGTGCGGGCCGCCACGGACCACCGGGGCGCGGACGTCGTGCTCGACGTGCTCGGTGCGGGGGCGCTCGCCGACAACCTGCGGCTCCTGGCCGACGGGGGCCGGCTCGTCGTCATCGGCCTGCAGCAGGGCCGGCGGGCCGAGATCGACCTGGGGCTGCTGCTCGCCCGGCGTGCGAGCGTGATCGGCACGACGCTGCGGTCGCGGCCGCACCACCAGAAGGCGGCGATCGTCGACGGCGTCGCGCGGCACGTGTGGCCGCTCGTCGCCGAGGGCCGGGTCCGTCCCGTCGTGCACGCCCGGCTGCCGCTCGCCGAGGCCGCGCAGGCGCACCGGCTGATGGAGTCGGGCGAGGTCTTCGGGAAGGTCCTGCTCGTCCCCTGACCCGGACGCACCCTTGCCGGGTCCGCCGTCGGCGTCGGGTGGGTCGACGGCCCGCGTCGTCAGTCGAGCAGGCCCGCCGCGAGCGCGGGGACGATGACCGGCGTCAGGGGCAGGCGCGGCACGAGGGTCGCCTGCACCGCGTGGTAGAGGTCGGCCTTGCCCGCCCACACCGTGCGTGACACGGCGTTGTCGGTCCCGAGCTCGTGCCACCAGGAGCCGCCCTCCCGGTCGAGCAGGAACGCGCCGACGTACTCCCACCACTGCGTGTAGAGGTCGTCGAACCGCGGCTCCCCTGTCGCGGCGTGCAGGGTCGCGGCGGCCGCGACGGCCTCGGCGGCGACCCAGTGCATGCGCTCCCGCACGACGGGGCGGCCCGACCAGTCGACCGTGTAGACGAAGCCCGGTGCGCCGTCGACGTCCCAGCCCTCGCGGACGCCCGCGTCGAACAGCGCGACCGCGTCGTCGAGCATCCACGCGGGGGCGACGTCGCCGCGCGCCGTGACGGCGGCCCGGGCGTGCAGCGTGAGTCGCGCCCACTCGAACCAGTGCCCGATCGTCGCGCCGTAGGGGCGGAACGGGTGCGCGGGGGTGTCGACGTTGTACTCGAGGTCGGCGACCCAGCCCGCGTCGAAGTGCTCGGGGATCCGCCACTCGTTGTCCTTGGCGAAGCCGTGCACGACGCGCTCGACGATCCGCAGCGCACGGTCGAGCCACACCCGGTGCCCGGTGACGTCCGCGGCCGCGAGGTACGCCTCGACGGTGTGCATGTTGGCGTTGACGCCCCGGTAGGTGTCGAGCGTCGTGAACGTGCGGTCCCACTGCTCGACCGCGAGGCCCGCCTCGTCGTCCCAGAAGTGCTGCTCCGACACGGCGAGTGCCTCGTCGAGGAGCTCACGGGCACCGGGCCGGCCGGCGGCGGTCGCGCTCGACGCCGCGAGGACGACGAACGCGTGCGGGTAGGCCGCCTTCTCGGTGTCCCGCGGCGTGCCGTCGCGCTCGACCTCCGCGAACCAGCCGCCGTGCTCGTCGTCGTGGAAGACGCCCCGCAGCGCCGCGAGGCCGTGGTCGACGAGCGCCGCCGAGCCCGGGCGGCCGAGCAGGTGGCCGATCGCGTAGACGTGCGTCATGCGGCACGCGATCCACAGCTCGAGCGGACCGCCCTGCGGGAGGCCCGCGTCGTCCTGCCGGGCGAAGCCGCCGCCCGGGAGGGCCGACGCCCGTCCGAAGTCCAGCAACCGGTCGGTCTCACCCTCGAGCCACCGGGCGTGCGCGGGCGTCGTCAGCCAGGACATGCGCACACCCTACCGACGCGGGACCGGTCCACGGTCCGGGCTGCGCCGGCCTGCGCCGGGGGGTCACAATGCGCGGATGAGCGACAGCGACGCAGGTGACGCGCGGGACCGGCAGCAGCACGCCCAGGGCCCGGCGGGCACGGGCCCGCGGGTGGTCGTCGTGCCCGCGACGGGCGGCCCCGCGGCCGACGCCGGGCGTGACGACACCGAGGGCGTCAGCGACCTGGTCGGCGAGCCCGCGAAGGTCATGCGGATCGGCACGATGATCAAGCAGCTCCTCGACGAGGTGCGCAGCGCACCGCTCGACGCCGCCGCCCGCGCCCGGCTGGCCGAGGTCCACGAGCGCTCGCTCAAGGAGCTCGAGGACGGCCTGTCCCCCGAGCTCGTCCAGGAGCTGCACCGCATCACGCTCCCGTTCGTCGACGACCAGACCCCGTCGGACGCCGAGCTCCGCATCGCGCAGGCGCAGCTCGTCGGGTGGCTCGAGGGGCTGTTCCACGGCATCCAGACCGCGCTGGTCGCACAGCAGATGGCCGCGCAGGCGCAGCTGTCGCAGATGCGTCGCGCGCTGCCGCCCGGACCGGGGCACGGCCCGGTGCCGCCGGGGCTGGGCCTGGGCGGGCACGAGGCCGACGACGGCGAGGGGCACGGGACCGGGCAGTACCTCTGACGACGGCGAGGGCTCGGGACCGGCCGGTCGCCCTGACGCGGGCGGCTCCGCTCAGGCGGGCGGTGGGGCCTCGTCGGTCGCCGTGTCCTTCGCGGTGAGCGCGATCGCGCCTGACACGAGCACGAGGCCGACGAGCTCGGCGGGGTGCGGGACCTGGCGCAGCACGACGGCGCCGACGACGGCCGCGGTCGCGGGGAGCAGCGCGAGCAGGATCGCGAAGGTCGCCGGGCGCACGCGTCGCAGGACGACCTGCTCCAGCGCGTAGGGCACGACGGACGACAGCACGGCGACGCCGACGACGAGCAGCGCGAGCCCCGCGTCGGTGAGGACGGGCACCGCACCGCCGACGTAGAACGGTGCGAGCACGAGCGCGCCCGCGGTCATCGCGACCGACAGACCGGTGACGCCGCCGGTCTCGGCGGTCGCGACGCGTCGTCCGAGCACGATGTACCCGGCCCAGCAGGCGGCGGAGACGCCGATCGCGACGAGGCCGACGACGGGGTCGTCGCCGGTGTCGGTCCCGGAGCCCGT
This sequence comes from Cellulomonas biazotea, assembly GCF_004306155.1. Taxonomy (GTDB): domain Bacteria; phylum Actinomycetota; class Actinomycetes; order Actinomycetales; family Cellulomonadaceae; genus Cellulomonas; species Cellulomonas biazotea. The sequence continues at coordinate 3,677 of NZ_BIMR01000034.1, read as the reverse complement.
GCTGCTGCTGACGCCGCCGCCGAGCGTGACGCCCGCGAGCAGGACGACGCCCGCGGCGGCGATGCCGATGGCGACGCGGTCCCGCCAGCCGTGCCCCGTGACGGCCGCGACGGCGACCGGTCCGACGAACTCGAGCGCGACCGCCGTGCCGAGCGGCAGGTGGTCGATCGCGACGTAGAACGCGACGTTCATGACGCCGAGGACGACCCCGAACAGGACGGTCGTGAGGACCGCGCGCCGCGTCCACCTCCCGCGGGCCCGCCAGGGCCGGCGCCACGCGAGGAGGACGACGGCCGCGACCGCGAGGCGCAGCCACGCGACGACCGCGGGCGGGAGGACGTCGAAGAGCCCGACGGCGATCGCGGCGCCGAGGTACTGGGTGAGGCCCGACAGCACGAACAGCAGCGGGGCGGGCACGAGCCCAGGGTAGGCGTCGAGCCGTCCACAGCCCGGTCCGACGGACGGCGCTCCACAGGTGCGGCCGGCGGGTCGACGGCAGGCCGGTCGACGTCCCTAGCGTCCCCGGCGGTGGACGACCCCGGGTCGCCGCCTCCCGACGAACCCACCAGCCCGAGGAGAGCCGTGCCGACCGCACCCCCGCCACCCGTCCCCACCTCCGCGACACCTTCGGCGCCCTCGTCGCGCTCCCGCCGCCGGGCCGTCGTCCTCGGCGGGCTGGCCGCCGGCGTCCTCACGGTGGCCGTCGCCTGGTCGCTCGCGCCACCGCGCGCCGACGAGGCCGGTGGCGGCGAAAGGTTCGACCCCGGACGCGTCACCGAGGCCGCGAGCGTCGAGATCAGCCTCCGGGTCCTGCGCGACGCGACCGCACAGGCGCGCGCCGACGACGGCGCCTGGCCGCAGGACGCGTCGCAGGTCGCCGTCGAGCGGCTGCGTGAGGCCGCGACGCTCTGGTCTTCGAGCACCACGGCGTCGGACGACCCCGGCGAGCCCTGCTACCAGACGGCGCTGGTCCTCGGCCGCACCTGGCACCAGGTCGCCGACGACGCACCGCGACCGGGCCCGTGCGCCGATGTCGGCTACCCGGACCGGCTGCCCGGGACGTTCGCAGACCCGGCCGGCAGCGGGTTCGTCACCATCACCGGCGGCGGCGCGGGGACGACCACCTACGACCGGGAAGGGAACCCCGTGCCGTCCGTCCCGCCCCCGCCGGTCCCGGTGCCGGTCGCCGCCGTCGGCTCCCCCGAGCCCGGGTCGTTCGACGAGCCCGACGTGTGCGTCGCGTTCATGGGCGGGTCGGGGAGCCTCGTCGGGGCGGCCGAGGCAGTGGACCGCGCGACCACGACGGCGGACCGCTCCGCGTGGGAGCAGCGGGTCCGAGACGTCGGCGAGGCGCTCGCCACGGGCGGTCCGGAGTCGGCCGCCGACGGGTTCCTCCGCCTCGCCGACCTCTGGGACGGCTCGTCCGGCGGCGGGAAGGTGACCGAGGACGAGCGCGCTGCGGCGATGGACTTCCTGGACCCGTGGTGGTTCCGGTGCAGCGTCGTGCTCGGCCGCTGACCCCCACCGTCGCGGTCGGTGCCGGGCATGCCGCGGCCCGCGTCACCGGTCGGTGCGCGGGCCGCGGGATCGAGCAGGCGCCCGGGAGGTGGTCAGCCCTTCACGGCACCGCCGAGCAGGCCGCGGACGAAGTACCGCTGGAGCGCGAGGAACACGATCAGCGGGACGACCATCGCGATGAACGCCCCTGCCGACAGCAGGTGCCACTGCGACCCGCGGGTGCCGGCGAGCTCGGCGACGCGGACCGTCAGCGGTGCCACGTCGGTCGTGCCTCCCGCGAAGACCAGGGCGACGAGCAGGTCGTTCCACACCCAGAGGAACTGGAAGATCGCGAACGACGCGATCGCCGGGGTGAGCAGGGGCAGCAGCACCTTGAAGAAGATCGTCACGTGCCCGGCACCGTCGACGCGGGCGGCCTCGACGAGCGACGCCGGGATGTCCTTCATGAAGTTGTGCAGCAGGTAGATGGCGAGCGGCAGCGCGAAGATCGAGTGCGACAGCCACACGACCCAGAACGACCCCGCCAGCCCCCAGGTCACGTACTGCGACAGCAGCGGGATGAGGGTCACCTGGATCGGTACGACCTGCAGCGCGAAGACGCCGACGAACAACAGGTTGCGACCGGGGAACTCGATCCAGGCGAACGCGTACGCCGCGAGCAGCGCGAGCGAGATCGGGATGACGACGGCCGGCAGCGTGATGACGAGCGAGTTGACGAAGAACGTCGACAGGCTGGTCGAGGAGCCGAAGAGGGCCTCCTGGTAGTTGTCGAGCGTCAGCTCGGGGTTCCACGGCAGCGTCCACCAGCCCGTGGTGCGGATCAGCGCGCGCGGTCGGAACGACGTGACGAACAGCCCGAACGTCGGGATCGTCCACAGCACCGCGAGGATGATCGCGATGCCCGACGCCCACGGCGAGCTGATCTTGCCCTTGACGGCGATCGCGCGCTTCTCCGCGCGGGACAGCTTGCGGGGGATCCGGGCGACCGGCGCCTCTTCCTTCGTGGCGTCGACGAGTCCGGACGGAGGGATGACGGTCATCGGATCTCCTCCGAGAGGCGCAGCTGCCGGACGTTGTACACGACGATCGGGATGACGAGCACGAAGAGGATCACCGCGAGCGCCGCGCCGAGCCCTCGCTGGTTGGCCCGGAAGCTCTGCGTGTAGAACTCGTAGGCGACGACGGACGTGTTGAAGTTGCCGCCGGTCATGGTCCGCACGATGTCGAAGACCTTGAGGGTCGCCATGGCGATCGTGGTGAGCACGACGATCAGGGCGGGCCGGATGCTCGGCACGGTGATGAAGCGGAACATCTTCGTCCCGTGCAGGCCGTCGAGGCGCGCGGCCTCGATGATGTCGTCGGGGATGGCCTTGATCGCCGCGGACAGCACCGTCATCGCGAAGCCGGCCTGGATCCAGACCATGACGGCGATGAGGAACAACGTGTTCCACGGTTGGTTGAGCAGGAACTGCTGGGGTGGCAGCCCCACCCAGACGAGCAGCTGGTTGGCGAGGCCGATCTGCTGGATGCTCCCCTGGTCGGGGCGGTACTCGTAGACGAACTTCCAGATGATCGACGCGCCGACGAGCGAGATCGCCATCGGGAGGAAGATCAGCGTCTTCGCGAGGGACTCGTAGCGAGACCGGTCGACGAGCACGGCGTAGACCAGCCCGATGACGGTCGCGGCGAGCGGCACGAGGACGACCCACAGGAACGTGTTGCGCAGGACGGTCTGGAACTGGTCCTCGGTGAACGCCCTCACGTAGTTGTCGAGGCCCACGAAGCTCGTGCCGCGGTTGTCGTAGAACGAGTCGCGGATCGTACGGAGGCCGGGGTAGAGCAGGCCGAAGACGAGGAACAGCAGCGTCGGTCCGAGGAACCCGAGGACGACGACCCAGACGGGCAGCCGCTTGATCTTGTCGATCCCGAAGAGGATCAGCCCCATCACGGCGACGAAGAGCAGGATCGCGATGACCATCAGCGCGAACTTCTCCGGCGTCGTGTCCGGGTGGAGCAACCAGTCCATGAGTCACCCTTCCTCGCCGTCGAGGTCGGCGCGGTGCACGAGGGGACGCGCCCGTGGGGCGCGCCGGGACGTCGGGTGGGGCCCGACCGGAGAGGGACGACGTGGTGGGAGCCGTGAGGTACCGGCTCCCACC
>NZ_BIMR01000033.1 GCF_004306155.1 Cellulomonas biazotea | reverse complement strand
CCCGACCCGTTCGTACCCCGTGGTCGTAGCAGACGACCGCGCACCGACGCAGGAGAGGTACTCACGCATGGCTGACTACTCGCTTCCGGACCTGCCGTACGACTACGCGGCGCTCGAGCCGCACATCTCCGGCCGGATCATGGAGCTGCACCACGACAAGCACCACGCGGCCTACGTGACGGGCGCCAACACCGCGCTCGAGAAGCTCGCGGCGGCGCGCGAGGCGGACGACTTCGCGGCCGTCAACCTGCACGAGAAGAACCTCGCCTTCAACCTCGGCGGTCACGTCAACCACTCGGTGTTCTGGCAGAACCTCTCCCCCGAGGGCGGCGACAAGCCGACCGGCGAGCTCGCCGCGGCGATCGACGAGTTCTTCGGCTCGTTCGAGGCGTTCCAGAAGCACTTCGCCGCGAACGCCATCGGCATCCAGGGCTCCGGCTGGTCGATCCTCGCGTGGGACTCGATCGGCGAGAAGCTCGTCATCGTGCAGCTCTACGACCAGCAGAGCAACATCGCCCTCGGCCTCGTCCCCGTCGTCGTGCTCGACATGTGGGAGCACGCCTTCTACCTCGACTACGTCAACGTCAAGGCCGACTACGTCAAGGCGTGGTGGAACATCGTGAGCTGGGCCGACGCCGCAGCGCGCTTCGACCGCGCACGCACCCAGACGGCGGGCCTGATCGTCCCCGCCTGACGCCGGCGCGTTCCTCGTCGCAAGGCCGTCCGCTCCCCCGGGGGGTGGGCGGCCTTCGTCGTCCCGTGCCGGGGTGTGTGCCGGACGGCCGGCCAGGGCGGCACGAGCACGCCGTGGTCGGTCGACCGCCACGGTGGTAGGAAGGGCGGATGCCGTCGCCGGACCGCCCTCCGCTCGACCTGCAGCTCGTCTGGGGTCCGCTCGGTGCCCGCTCGCTCGAGCCGGACGTGGACATCGCGGTGGTCGTCGACGTCCTGTCCTTCACCACGACGGTCACCGTCGCGGCCGACCGGGGCACGGCCGTCGTGCCCCATCCGACGGGCGACGAGGGCGCGGCGCGGCTCGCCGCCGAGCAGGGGGCGGTCCTGGCGGTGCGACGTTCGTCGGCCGGGCCGGGCGACGTGTCCCTCTCCCCCGTGTCCGTGCGGGGTGCGGCGTCCCTCGACCGGCTCGTGCTGCCCTCGCCCAACGGCTCGACGTTGAGCCGGCTGCTCGACACGCCAGGCCGCTCGGTCGTCGCGGCCGCCCTGCGCAACGCCGCCGCCGTGTCGACGTGGATCGGCGACCGGACGACAGCGCGACCCACCCGGGTCGCCGTGGTCGCCGCGGGCGAGCGCCGCCCGGACGGCACCGTGCGGCAGGCCCCCGAGGACGTCTGGGGCGCAGGCGCCGTCCTCGCACCCCTGCAGGCCCTGCCGGGCGTGCGCCTCTGCGAGCGCGCCGAGGCCGCGTGCGACGCGTGGCGCGCGGTGGCGTCCTCACCGGCCCGGGCGCTGCGCCGCAGCCGCACGGGGATCGAGCTGGTCGAGTGGGGCTACGGCGCTGACGTCGACGTCGCCGCCGAGGTCGATGCCAGCCGCGCGGTGCCGGTCCTCGACGCGGGGGCGTACGTGGATGCGGCGCACGCGGTCGAGCCGCTCTAGGGCACCCCTCGACCGGCACCCAGGGAGCCCCGCTCGGGCGCCAGCCTCGGAACGAGAAGAGACCCCCTCGGCCCCCTCCGTGGAGGGGTCTGAGGGGGTCTCTGTCGTCCGAGGCGCGTGCCCGGTGCGACCGACACGACGTCAGTGCGCGTGCTGCCCGCGGGAGAACTCGAACACCCAGCCGATGAGGCCGATGACCCCGAGCAGGATGCCGATGAACGAGAGCCAGAAGCCGACCGCCAGGCCGGCGAACACCACGGCGGACGCGGCGCCGATGACCAGCGGCCACCAGCTCCACGGGCTGAACACGCCCTGGTCGCCGGCGCCCTGCTCGATCTCGCCGTACTCGTCGTCCTCGGGTCGCGCGTCGATCCGGCGGGCGAGGAGGGCGAAGTAGGCGCCGATCATGCCCACGAGGCCGCCGACCAGCGGGATGCCGACGGTGCCGACGGGCTCGCCGTCGCTCCACCACGCGTAGATCAGGCCGACCGGGACGAAGAACAGGACGCCGTACAGGAAGAGCTTGGCCTCGAGCTTCACCGGTCACCCTCCTTGCCGCCGTCGCGGCGGTCCTGCGGCTGGTCCTCGACGATCGTGGTCGTCGACTGCTCCGGCTCGCCCTTGCCCTCGACGACGCGGTCGACGGCCACCTCGGTCTCGCCGCGGCGGTCGGCCTCCCAGTCCAGGGGTCCGGGGTTCGGCTCGACGTAGTCCATGGCGGCGACCTCGGGGTGGTGCAGGTCGAACGCGGGGCGCTCCGAGCGGATCCGGGGAAGCGACGTGAAGTTGTGCCGCGGCGGCGGGCAGCTCGTGGCCCACTCGAGCGACGCGCCGTAGCCCCACGGGTCGTCGACCGTGACCTTGGGCGCGTTGCGCCAGGTCGTGTAGACGTTCCAGAGGAACGGCAGGGTGGAGGCGGCGAGCACCGCGGCACCGACCGTGGAGAGCTGGTTCATCCACGTGAAGCCGTCGTCGGGCGAGTAGTCCGCGTACCGGCGGGGCATGCCGATGACGCCGAGCCAGTGCTGCACGAGGAATGTGGTGTGGAACCCGATGAACAGCAGCCAGAAGTGGATCTTGCCGAGCCGCTCGTCGAGCATCCGGCCCGTCATCTTGGGCCACCAGAAGTAGAAGCCCGCGAACATCGCGAACACCACGGTGCCGAAGACGACGTAGTGGAAGTGCGCGACGACGAAGTACGAGTCGGAGAGCTGGAAGTCGAGGGCGGGGCTGGACAGGATGATGCCCGTCAGGCCGCCGAAGAGGAACGTCACGAGGAACCCGATGGTCCACAGCATCGGCGTCTCGAACGTGAGCTTGCCGCGCCACATCGTGCCGATCCAGTTGAAGAACTTCACGCCGGTCGGTACCGCGATGAGCATCGTCATGAACGCGAAGAACGGCAGCAGCACCGAGCCGGTCACGTACATGTGGTGCGCCCACACGGTGACGGACAGGGCGGCGATCGCGATGGTCGCGTAGACGAGACCCTTGTAGCCGAAGATCGGCTTGCGGCTGAACACCGGCAGGATCTCGGTGACGATGCCGAAGAACGGCAGCGCGATGATGTAGACCTCGGGGTGGCCGAAGAACCAGAACAGGTGCTGCCAGAGGATGGCGCCCCCGTTCTCCGGGTTGAAGACCTGCGCGCCGAGGCGGCGGTCGGCACCGAGCGCGAACAGCGCGGCGGCCAGCGGCGGGAACGCCATGAGCACCAGGAGCGACGTCACCAGGGTGTTCCAGGTGAAGATCGGCATCCGGAACATCGTCATGCCGGGCGCGCGCATCGTGACGATCGTGGTGATGAAGTTGACCGCACCGAGGATCGTGCCGAAGCCGCCGAGCGCGAGGCCGAAGACCCACAGGTCACCGCCGACACCGGGTGAGTACACGGTGTTGGACAGCGGTGCGTAGGCGAACCAGCCGAACGACGCCGCACCCTGCGGGGTGAGGAAGCCGGCGGCGGCGATGAGGCCGCCGAAGAAGAACAGCCAGTACGCGAACATGTTGAGCCGCGGGAACGCCACGTCGGGCGCGCCGATCTGCAGCGGCATGATCACGTTGGCGAAGCCGGCGAACAGGGGCGTCGCGAACAGCAGCAGCATGATCGTGCCGTGCATCGTGAACGCCTGGTTGTACTGCTCCTTGGAGGAGAACACCTCCATGCCGGGCGTGAAGAGCTCGGCGCGGATCAGCAGGGCGAGGATCCCGCCGATCGCGAACCACACGAACGACGTGATCAGGTACATGTACCCGATCGTCTTGTGGTCGGTCGAGGTGATCCACTTGATCACCGTGCGCCCCAGCGTCTGGCGCGTGGGCGCCAGGCCGGGGACGTGCTCCGCGACGGTGGCCATCAGTTGTCGCCCTCTTCCTCGGTGGTGACGCTGTGGAGGTCCTGCAGGCGGCTGTACTCCAGCCCCAGGGAGCCCTCCTGACCCTTGTCCTTCAGGTCCTGGATGTGCTCGTCGTACTCCTCGCGGGAGACGACCTTGACGTTGAAGAGCATCGAGGAGTGGTACTCGCCGCACAGCTCGGCGCACTTGCCGAGGTAGGTGCCCTCCTCGGTGGGCGTGACCTGGAACGTGTTCGTCTTGCCCGGGATCATGTCCATCTTGTAGAGGAAGGACGGGATCCAGAACGAGTGGATGACGTCACGGGAGTCGAGCGTGAACTCGACGCGCTCGTCCACCGGCAGGTACAGCGTGACCTGGTCCTCGAGCGAGCCCGGGTCGCCCACGCCCTGCGCGTGCTCACCGGTCTCGTACGCGTCGTCGTCGAGGTAGTTGAAGTCCCAGCTCCACTGCTTGCCGATGACCTGGACGTGCAGGTTGGCCTCGGCGGACGTGTCCTGGATCGCCGTGACGTCGCGGTTCGTGTAGTAGAACAGCACGCCGACCATGAAGATCGGCAGGATCACGTACATGACCTCGAGCGGCACGTGGTAGCGGAGCTGGACCGGCAGCACGTTGTCGCTCTTGCGCTTCCGGTAGGCCGCGACGCACCACAGGATCAGGCCCCACGTGATGAGGCCGACGATCAGGGCGGCGATCCACGACCCGCGCCACAGGCTGACGATCCGGGCGGTCTGGTCGGTGATCTCGGCGTCCGACGAGCCGGGCATCCAGCCTCGCTGGACCACATCGGAGCAACCGCTCAGGGCGACCACGACGACGGCCGCGAGACCTGCCGTCAGCAGGGCCGGGCGGCGCGTCCGGCGGGGGTGTTCCGGGTGCACGGGGGACCTCTCACTCGCGTCCCGTCAGCATCCGGCCCCGCTGCTGGCGGCCGTCACCCGGGACCTTCGTCCTCGACCTGTGCAGCCTAGCGCGCCGACCACCGCGTTTCGTCCGCACGACGCCGGATGACGACACGGTGTCAGCACCGTCACACCACAGGCCGCACACAGCGACGGCCGCGCCACCCGGGACCCCCGGCCACGTCCGTCCGCGCCGGTCAGGGCTACGGTGCGACGGTGAGCCCGCACGACCACGACCCCGCCGGCGCCGGCCGCGAACGCCCGCATGTGACGCACGCCACTGCTACAGGAGACCGCACCGCGGACGCCGGGACGCCCGGACGACCGGCGTCCACCGCGCGCGTCGTCCTCGACGCCGGCGGCCACGCACCGCTGCTCCCGCAGGCGCGCGCCGCGTTCGTCGAGGCGCTCGACCAGGGCTGGGCCGACCCCCGGCGCCTGCACGCCGAGGGTCGCCGGGCACGGATGCTCCTCGACGGGGCGCGCGAGGCCGTCGCAGGCGTTGTCGGGGCGCGGACCGAGGACGTCGACCTCGCACCCTCGCACACCGCCGCGCTGCACACCGCGGTGCTCACCGTCGCCCGCGGGCGCCGCCGGGCCGGCGGGGACGTCGTCGTCCCGGCCGTCGAGCGGGCCGCAGTGCTGCACGCCGCCGACACCGCCGTCGCGACGTCGGGCGGGACACGCGTGACCGTTCCGGTGGACCACCACGGCCGCGTCGACCTCGACCGCATGCTCGCCGCCGTCGCCGCACCCGGCGTCGCGCTCGCCGCGCTCCAGCACGCGAACGGCGAGGTCGGCACGCTGCAACCCACCGCCGAGGTCCGTGCCGCCGCGGCCCGGGCCGGTGTGCCGCTGCTGGTGGACGCCGGGTCGAGCCTCGGGCACGTCGACGTCGGCGGCGACTGGGACGTGCTCGCCGCCGACGCGGGCGACTGGGGCGGCCCGGGCGGCCTCGGGGTCCTGGTCACCCGCGCCGGCGTGCGCCGCTCCCCCGTCGCCCCGCAGGACGAGGACCGCTGGTTCCCCGGCGGTGTGAGCGTCCCCGCCGCGCTGGCGGCCGCCGTCGCGCTGCAGGTCGCCGCGGCCGACCGGGACGCCGCGGACACCGCGCGGCGCGCGCTCGTCGACAC
>NZ_BIMR01000032.1 GCF_004306155.1 Cellulomonas biazotea | reverse complement strand
GCCGGGGGCCGTCGGGACGCGCCGCGCGACGCCGGCGAGACCGCCGCCGCGCTCGCCGGGCGTGCGCTGGAGGCGTCGCCGCGTCTCGGACCGGTCCGGCTGGTGTGCGTGGACGGGCCCGCGGGCTCGGGCAAGACGACCGCGGCGGCCGCCGTGGCCGCCGCCGCGGCGGACCTCGGTGCCTGCGCGACGGTCGTCCACCTCGACGACCTCTACGAGGGCTGGGCGGGCCTGGAGGGCTCGCTGTGGCCGCGGCTGTCGGCGCAGGTGCTCGAGCCGTTGCGCCGCGGGACGCCGGGTCGCTTCCAGCGGTACGACTGGCCGACGGGCCGCTTCGCGGAGTGGGTCGACGTCCCGGTCCCGGCCCTGCTGGTGCTCGAGGGGTGTGGCTCGGCCCGCCGTGCCGCCGACCGGGACGCGGTGCTGCGCGTCTGGGTCGAGGCGCCGGCCGACCTGCGGCTGCGTCGCGGGCTCGACCGCGACGGCGAGGCCGCGCACGACCACTGGGTCGCGTGGATGCGCGACGAGGCGGAGCACTTCGCCCGGGAGCGGACCCGTGAGCGTGCGGACGTCCGCCTCGACGCGTTCGGCCGGGCCGACGCCTGATGCGCGCGCCCCGACGAGGGCGGCGCCCAGGCGGTGACCGTGCCGGCGACGCGCGGGGGGCGGGCAGCCCGTCCGCGGGCCGAGTCGCCGAGCCTGACGCCGCGCTCGTGGGGCAGGATGGGCGCGTGAGCACGCCGGACGACGCTGCATCGCCCCCGGACGCGGCCGACCCGCGTGCGGTCGGCGCGGTGCCGGCGCGCGTCTGGTTCGCGCGCGACGTGCACGCGGTCGCGCGCGACCTGCTCGGCGCACACCTGACGTCCCGCTCGCCGGAGGGCGACGTCACGGTCCGCCTCACCGAGGTCGAGGCCTACGGCGGCGCCGACGACCCCGGCTCGCACGCGTTCCGCGGTCGGACGTCGCGCAACGCCGTGATGTTCGCGGAGCCCGGCCGTCTCTACGTCTACCGGCACCTCGGCCTGCACCACTGTCTCAACGTGGTCGCGCAGCCGACCGGCAGCCCGGCGGCGGTCCTCCTGCGTGCAGGCGAGGTCGTCGAGGGCGAGGACCTCGCGTGGCGGCGCCGCGAGGCGGTCGGCGTGGTCGACTCGCAGCGCCAGCTCGCGCGCGGCCCCGCCCGGCTCGCGGTGTGCCTGGGGCTCGACCTGCGTGCCAACGGCGCGGACGTCACCGAGCCCGGCGGCGCGACGGTGCTGCACCGCAGTGCCGGCCCGCACCGCGCGGCGCACGCGTCGGGCCCGCGGGTCGGGGTGTCGGGCGCCGGTGGCGACCCGCAGGCCCACCCGTGGCGCTACTGGCTCACGGGGGAGCGCACCGTGTCGGCGTACCGGCCCGCGTATCGGCGGCCGGCGTCGGTAGACGTCCCGTGAGGACGACGACGTCGGCCCCGTGCCCCATGCCCGCCTGGGCGCCCGCAGGAGCGGCGACCCGGACCCCAGCAGGAGACCACCCGTGACCCACATCCTCGACGAGCTCGCCTGGCGCGGGCTCGTCGCCCAGACGACCGACGCCGACGCCCTGCGCGCGGCCCTCTCCGACGGTCAGGTGACGCTGTACTGCGGCTTCGACCCGACCGCGCCGAGCCTGCACATCGGCAACCTCGTCCAGATCCTCACCGTGCGCCGGCTGCAGGACGCAGGGCACCGTCCGCTCGCTCTCGTCGGCGGCGCGACCGGGCTCATCGGCGACCCGAAGATGGCGGGGGAGCGCACGCTCAACGCCCCCGACGTCGTCGCCGGCTGGGTCGAGCGCATCCGCCGGCAGATCGAGCCGCTGCTGCGCTTCGACGGCCCGGCCGCGGCGACGATGGTCAACAACCTCGACTGGACCGCGCCGATGTCGGCGATCGACTTCCTGCGGGACGTCGGCAAGCACTTCCGCCTCGGCACGATGCTCGCGAAGGACACGGTCGCGCGCCGCCTCCACAGCGACCAGGGCATCAGCTTCACCGAGTTCAGCTACCAGATCCTGCAGGGCATGGACTACCTCGAGCTGCACCGCCGGCACGGGGTGAGCCTGCAGACGGGCGGCAGCGACCAGTGGGGCAACCTGCTGTCGGGCGTCGAGCTCGTCCGCAAGGTCGAGGGCACGGCGGTGCACGCCCTGACGACCCCGCTGGTCACGAAGTCGGACGGCACGAAGTTCGGCAAGACCGAGTCGGGCACGGTGTGGCTCGACCCCGAGCTGACGACGCCGTACGCCTTCTACCAGTTCTGGCTCAACGCCGACGACGCCGACGTGGTGAGCTACCTGAAGATCTTCACGTTCCGCAGTCGCGAGGAGATCGAGGCGCTCGCCGAGTCCGTCGCGCAGCGCCCGGCCGCCCGCGAGGCGCAGCGTGCCCTGGCCCACGACGTGACGTCGCTGGTGCACGGCACGGCCGCGGCGGACAAGGTGGTGGAGGCGAGCCAGGCCCTGTTCGGCCGCGGCTCGTTGGCCGACCTGGACGAGGCGACCCTCGCCGCGGCGGTCGCGGAGCTCCCGACGGCCGCCGGCCGCGCGGGCGACCCCGTGGTCGACGTCCTGGCCGCGTCCGGCATCGTCGCGTCGAAGGCGGCCGCCCGGCGGGCGATCGGCGAGGGCGGGGCGTCCGTCAACAACGTGCGGGTCGAGGGGGAGGACGCGGTGCTCCGCGCCGAGGACCTCCTGCACGGGCGGTGGGCGGTGCTGCGTCGGGGCAAGCGCACGCTCGCGGTGGTCGACGCGCACGCCTGACACCCGTGAGGCCATCACTCCAGCGATGCCCGGTCCCCGTGGTGGGGCCGGGCATCGCTGCGTCCGCGTCGCGGTAGCCGGCGCGCGCGGCGCCGCCGCGATGGGGGCTCGCAGCGCCGGCCTCCGACGAAGGCGCAGGTCAGTGCGGGGATGGCCCGGGCCGACGCCGCCCTGGCGTAGCCGGTGACCGGCGTCACCACCAGCGGATTTGCATGCGCCGCCGACCCACGCGTAATGTTCTCGATGTCGCCCGGCAGGGAGGAACGGACACCGAGGAACGATCCCGGTGGCTGGTCCCGAGGGTGGCCGCCCCCGATACGAACCGCAGACGCACTCGTGCGTCTCGGATCGAGTCGGGACGGGCCTGTGCCCGCGACTCTAGCCCGACAGGGTGGACGAGAGCGGGAAAAGGATCCGGTAAGATGGAGAACGAACAAAGCCTCTGACGAAAGGCCGAAAGGCCTGAGCGGATGCGCGTCTGTTCCTTGAGAACTCAACAGTGTGCCAAGTAGTCGATGCCAAGATGGTTCATCGCACGTGAGTGCGGTGGGTCTTGGTTGAGATCGAGGAGGCGTGTTCCACCCCGTGGGATGCGTGTCCTCTTGACAGCCGAATCTGATTGGCCCTTTCGGGGGCTGTTTCGTGTGTCGGTTGCTCAT
>NZ_BIMR01000031.1 GCF_004306155.1 Cellulomonas biazotea | reverse complement strand
TGCTCGTCCTCGGCCGGCGTGCCGTGCTGGCCGGGCGTGCCGCGGACGCCGCGTGGGAGGCCCGGATGGCCGAGGAGCGTCGCAGCCCGGGCGGTCCGCGGACGGGTGCGATGCGCGCGGTCGCGGAGGCGTCGCGTGCCGCTGCGTCCGCCCCGGCGGGTGCGGCCCGGACGGGTGCGCGTCCCGCGACGGGGGCGACCCCGGTCGTGCCGGCGGCGGCCACCACGACGAAGGCCTCCGGGACGAAGGGCTCCACGACGACTGGCCCCGCGACGGCGACCGACGAGCGCGGCGTGGCGGAGTCCCACCAGGGCGTCCCGCACGCACTGGTGACGGGCCGTGCGGTGCACCCCTCGGAGGCGAGCACGGAGGTCTTCGCGCGGATCGTCGAGGACCGCGGCGAGGAGGCGGCGACGCCCGCGCGCCACGCGTCGACGGGCCAGACCCCGGTCGTCCGGACCTCGGTCAGCGAGCGGCGTGCGGCTGGACCCGACGCGACGAAGGGCTCGCAGAAGGACGCCGCCCCGACGCCCACGGCCACGACGCCCGACGGCCAGGACACGCAGGACGACGACGCGTGGTCGCCCGTGCCGGTGCCGCGTCCCACGTACACGATGAAGGCCACCGCGCCGCGCCGTGAGCCCGCCCCGCTGCAGGACGTCGAGGGGTCGACGGCCGCCCGCGCAACCGAGGCCCTCACGGAGCCGGTCGCGGAGGTGGCGCCCGCCGCGGAGCCGCCCGCGACGACCACGGGCAGCATCGACCTGAACGCGGTCCTGGCGAAGCGTCGGGCCGCGGGGGAGTGAGCCCTCGACCGGTCCGCGCGGCGGGCCGGGCACCGGACTCGATTTCACGATCGACCGGGGCGTGGTGTTAGTCTGTAGCCCGCTCAAGGGGCTGTGGCGCAGTTGGTAGCGCGTCTCGTTCGCAATGAGAAGGTCAGGGGTTCGAATCCCCTCAGCTCCACCGACGAAGACCCTCGTCCGACCAGGCCCAACGGCCCGGGAGGGCGAGGGTCTTCTGCTTGTCACTCCGGCGTGACCGCATCGCGCGTACCCCCCGCGTACCCCGCGCCCCGATTGAGCCTGTCGAGGCCGGCTCTGTCGGCTCCGGTTCCGAGGAAGTGCAGGTACCGATTCGTGGTCGCGATCGACTCGTGCCCGCACCACGCCTGGACCGTCCCGGGGTCGACGCCACGGGACAGCCACAGGCACGCCGCGGTGTGTCGCAGATCGTGCAGGCGACGTCCGCCACCGGTCATGGGCCAGGCCAGTGCGCGCAGCACGGTGGAGCGGTGCAGCTTCCCGCCTCGCGCGGTCGTCAGCAGCAGATCGTGTGGCGCCTTCCCGTGGGCGAGCTCGCGCACGAGCGGCAAGACCCGGTTCGCCAACGGGACCCGGCGCGAGTTGCGACCCTTGGTCGCCTTCCGCCCCACGCCCTCGGGGTCGGACCGGCGCACGAGCAGTCCCGGAGTCGGGACCTCGACGAAGTCGGCGACGGTCAGCGCTCGCGCCTCAGCCCATCGGAGGCCGGTCCACCCGAGGATCAGCAGAACGTCCGCCAGCACCGGGTCGCGCTCCGCCCACAGCTCGAAGTGGCGCTCAAGCTCTGCCTCGGTGAACGGGTGCATCTCGGTCCGTTCCTTCGAGCTCTTCGGCACCTGCACGCCGGTCACCGGGTTGTGGACGATCAGGTTCTCCCGCACGCACCAAGAGAAGAACGTCGACAGGCTGGCGCGACAGCGGACCACCGAGGCGTACTCCAGCGGCATTGGCGCCCGTCCGGGGAGACGTACAGCTGTGCCTAGCCGGACACGTGCTCTGTGAGCACGAACGCTCCCGACTGGGATGCCCTGGACCTGACGGCCGCGCGCGAGCTAGCGCTGTCCGGGGTCGAGGTGGGGGCGTCGGTGGTCGCGCGAGATCGGTCCGGCGACTGCTCGCTGGCTCTTGTCGCCGACGAGCGGACCGGGTGGTTCGTCCTCGTGTTGAGTCACCAGGGGACGGGGGAGTCATTCCTGCCCACGGTGCTCAACCCAGCCGAGGTAGAGACCCGAGTGTGGGGGTCCGTCGCGACGACATTCGGCCACGGTCCGCGACTGCACTATGCCGTCACACGAGCCACCTCGGTGAGCGGTTTTCGCATGCGAGGGCCTGAGGGCGCATGGGGCGTGCGCGCACCCAACGCAGCGGGCTGGGCGGTGGCTTGCATGTCGTTCGACGACTTCACCACGCTTCCGCAGGTCGAGATCCGCGAGAATGGCGCGTGGATCACGATCCCCGAGTAGTTCGTGGGCGAACGTGCCCGCTCGTCGCGGCTGGCGCCTCCTGCATCCCTGGCCTCCGGGTGCCCCGTCGCCTAGGACGAACTCGGACTGGTTCCGTGGCCCGTGGTCGCGAAGAGCAGCAAGTCCCTGGCGCGACGAAGGCCGCTCTCCGGGGAGGGCGGCCTTCGTCGTTGCGGTGCGAGGGGTTGAGCGGGTGGTGCGACGCCCTGGGGCGGGACGCGCAGCCGGTGGCCTCTGGGTCAGAGGATGCCGCGGCGACGGCCGCGGCTGCCGGCGACGGCGGCGACACCGACCGCCGCGAGGCCGATCTGGAGGAACAGCTCGATCCAGTCGATGCCACCGGTGTCCCGGACGCCGATGAGCGAGGCGAGCCAGGTGCCGACGAGTGCGGCGACGATCCCGACGACGATGGTCAGGAGGATCGAGATGCGCTGGCGGCCGCGCACGAGCAGGCGTCCGAGGATGCCGATGATCGCACCGATGATGATCGCGCTGATGATGCCTTCGGGGCTCATTCCAACTCCTTGACATATCGGGGGTCTCTCCGGTACCGGGAAACGTAGGGGGAACCGGGACGATCCGCGCGCCGAGAGCGTCGCGCGTGGCCCACGTCACCCGCAAGATGCGCGCAGACCGGGGCAAAAGCGGACAAGCGACGGCGCGGATGCGACCGCATCGCGGACCCGCGGGCATGATGGCGCCGTGCCGAGCCCCGACCGACCCCGTTCGACGTTTGCCGCCGCGAAGGGGTGGGTCGACCCGCTCGTCGTCCTCATCGTCGCGGTGCTCGTCCTGGGGCTGCTGGTCCCGGCGACGGGGACGTTCGCGGACGTGCTCGCGGTCGTGCGGACGTGCGCGATCGTGCTGCTGTTCTTCCTGTACGGGGCTCGGATGCCGACGCGGGAGGTCGTGGACGGCCTGCGGAACTGGCGGCTCCAGGGGTCGATGCTCGGTGCGACGTACGTGCTGCTGCCGGTGCTCGGGCTGCTCGTGCAGCTCCTGCCGGACGCGGTGCTGGCCCCCGAGCTGCGCACGGGTGTGCTCTACCTGTCGCTGCTGCCGTCGACCGTGCAGTCGTCGGTGGTCTTCACGTCGGTGGCGCGCGGCAACGTCGCGGCGGCGATCACGGGCGCGACGATCTCGAACGTCGCGGGGATCGTCCTGACGCCGCTGCTCGTCGGGGTGCTCATGACGGCGACGTCGGGACCGCTGGGCGGCTCGCTGTCGGGGATCCTGCTGCAGCTCCTGCTGCCGTTCGTCGTGGGGCAGGTGCTGCAGCCGTGGGTCGGCGGGTGGGTGCGGGCGCACGCGCCGCTGACCCGCACGACGGACCGGGCGACGATCCTGCTGGTCGCGTACACGTCGGTGAGCCAGGCGACGGTCTCGGGCGCGTGGGACCACCTGACGGCCGTCGCGCTCGTGGTGCTGGTCGCGGTGTGCGCGGTCGTCCTCGCGGTCGTCCTCGTCGTCACGTGGTGGGGCGGCAAGCGGCTGGGGCTCGACCGGGCCGACCGGGCGGCGCTCGTCATGGTGGGGTCGACGAAGTCGCTCGCGACGGGCCTGCCGATGGCGGCGGTCCTGTTCTCGCCCGCGGTCGCGGCCGGTGTCGCGCTGCCCGTGATCGTGTTCCACCAGCTCCAGCTCGCGACGTGCGCCGTGGTCGCACGCCGGGTCGCGCGCGTCGAGTAGCGTGCCCACGGACGCGCAGCCCTGTCGTCCGAACCGCGTCCGCCGAGAAGGAGTCCCGGTGCCCGACGTCGCCGTCATCCCGCGTCCCGTGCTGCTCGAGAGCACGGGCGGGGAGCCGTTCGTCCTGACTGCCGCGACGATCCTCGTCGTCGACAGCGCGCCGGAGCTCGTCGCGGTCGGCGTCCTCGCCGCGGACCTGCTCGGCCGGCTCTCGGGGCGGCCCGTCGAGGTGCGGTACACGGAGGGCGGGGCGCCCAGCGTGGTGCGGCTGACCGTCACGGACGACCTGCCCGCGGGCGACGAGGCGTACCGGGTCGTCGTGACCCCGCAGCGCGTCGACCTGTCGGCCCGGACGCCCGCCGGCCTGGTGCGGGCCGTCGTGACGCTGCGGCAGGTCATCTCCGACATCGGCGAGGGCACGCTGACCGTGCCGGCGCTGCGCGTCGAGGACCACCCGCGGTACGCCTGGCGGGGTCTGTCGATCGACGTGGCGCGGCACTTCTTCACGGTGAGCGACCTCAAGTCGGTCATCGGGCTGCTCGCGCACTACAAGCTCAACGTGCTCCACCTGCACCTGACGGACGACCAGGGCTGGCGCGTGCACCTGCCGTCCCGCCCGCTGCTGACGCGCGTGTCCGCGGGCACGTCGGTCGGCGGGGGACCGGGCGGCTTCTACAGCCCGGCCCAGCTCGCGGAGATCATCGACCACGCCGCGGCGCGCGGGGTGCGCGTGATCCCGGAGATCGACGTGCCCGGCCACGTCAACGCCGCGACGCACGCGTACGGCGAGCTCACGCCGAGCGGCGAGCCGACCGACGAGTACACGGGCATCGAGGTGGGCTTCAGCCGGCTGCACGACGACCTGCCCGCGACGCGGGAGTTCCTCAAGGACGTCTTCACCGACCTCGCGGCGATGACGCCGGGCGAGTACGTGCACATCGGCGGCGACGAGGTCCTCACGATGGACCACGACGAGTACTCGCGTCTCGTCGGCTTCGTGTCGTCCGTCGTGCGCGACGCGGGCAAGAAGGTCGTCGGCTGGCAGGAGATCGCCTCGACGCCGCTCGAGCCCGGCACGGTCGTGCAGTACTGGGACATCAACGCGGACCCCGCGCCGTTCGTCGCGGCGGCGCAGGCGGGCGCGCAGGTGCTCATGTCGCCCGCGTCGAAGGCGTACCTCGACATGAAGTACGACGCGGGCACCGCGCTCGGCCTGGAGTGGGCCGGGCACGTCGAGCTGCGCGACTCCTACGACTGGGAGCCGTCGTCGCTCATCCCGGGCGTCCCGGCGGAGTCCGTCGTCGGCGTCGAGGCCGCCGTCTTCACCGAGACGCTGACGGACCTGAGCGAGCTCACGTCGATGCTGCTGCCCCGCCTCGCGGCGGTCGCCGAGGTCGCGTGGACCGCGCCCGAGGACCGCGACTTCGACGACTTCGCCGCCCGGGTCGCGCAGCACGGGGCGTTCTGGGACCGCGTCGGGTTCTCCTGGTACGCGAGCCCGCAGGTCACGTGGCCGGCCGCCCCTGCCGGCACGGCAGGCGCGACGCGCTGACGCGCGGTCAGACCCAGCGGGTCAGCCACATGTGGCTGTGCCAGAAGTCGTACGGCACGACCCACGCCGTCCAGATCGGGTAGAAGAACACGCTCACGCCGACGATCAGCGCGAGCAGCATCCCGACGGACGCGATCGCCCACCGGCGCTGCCGGTCCTCCAGGTCGTCCTTCGGGCCGATCACCAGCCCGAGGACGTAGGTGAGCGTGAGCACGACCCACGGCAGGAACGCGATCGAGTAGAACGTGAAGATCGTGCGGTGCGCGTACAGGAACCACGGCAGCCAGCCGGCGGCGATGCCGGACAGGACGGCCGCGGCCCGCCAGTCGCGGAACCGGACCAGCCAGACGAGCGCGACGAGGATCGCCGCCGCCGCGCACCACCACAGCACCGGGTTGCCGAGGGCCGTGATGGCCTGCGAGCAGGAGTCCGCACCGCACGCGTCCTGCGCGGCCTGCCCGGTCAGCCCGGAGACCTCCGTCGGGTAGTAGAACGACGTCGGGCGCCACTGGATGATCCAGCCGAGCGGGTGCGCGCTGTACGTGTGCGGCGTCTCCAGGCCGTTGTGGAAGCCCCACATGTCCTGGTGGTACTTCCACAGCGAGCGCAGCGCGGGCGGCAGCCACTGGACGCCCTGCTCGGGGTTGAGGACCGCCCACTGCCGGTTGTACGCCTCGGTCGAGGTGAACCACGACCACCACGACGCGACGTAGGTGGCCGCGGCCAGGCCGACCATGACGATGCCCGCGACGACCCCGTCGCGCAGCACGCCCGCCCGCACCCAGTGCCGGACGCCGACCGACCGCCGGGCCGTGACGTCCCACGCGACGGTGAGCAGCCCGAACACGGCGAGGAAGTAGATGCCGGACCACTTGGTGCCGATCGCGAGCCCCAGCAGCACGGCAGCGGCGACCCGCCACCACCGCCAGCCGAGCCGCGGCCCCCAGCCGAGGTCCTGCCCCGCGTCGATGACGACCGCCGCGCGTTCCGCGAGCCGACGTCTCGCCTGCTCGCGGTCGAGCAGCAGCGCCCCGAAGGCCGCGAGCACGAAGAACGTGAGCACCGGGTCGAGCAGGCTGATGCGGGACATGACGATCGCCTCGCCGTCGACCGCGAGCAGCACGCCCGCGACGACGCCCAGCGCGGTGGACGCGAACAGCCGGCGCGCGATGCGGGCGATCATCAGCACCGACAGCGTGCCGAGGATCGCGACCGACAGCCGCCACGCCGCCGAGCTCTCCGGTCCGCCGCCGAGCTGCATGCCCAGCCCGATGACCCACTTGCCGACCGGCGGGTGGACCACGTACGACGCGACCGTCCCGAGCCCGCTCGCGTCGCCCGCCTCGAACGCCGGGTTGGGCTCGGCCGACCACTGCGCCTCGTAGCCGCGCGTGATCATCGACCAGGCGTCCTTGACGTAGTACGTCTCGTCGAAGACCAGGTGGTGCGGGCGGCCCAGGTCCCAGAACCGGGCGATGCCCGCGACGACCGTCACGGCGATCGGCCACAGCCAGCCGGTCAGACGCTCGCGGGGCGTCGTCCCGAGCGCGAGCCGGTCCGCGCCCAGCAGGGTCCGCAGCAGGCGCTCGCGCGTGGGCAGCGGCGGCTCCTCGGGCTCCTTGACGGCGTCGAGGTCGTCCAGGTCGCCCGGGTCGCCCGGGTCACCCGGGTCGCCGTCCGGGTCGCCGAGGCCGCGGTCCGGGTCGCCGAGGGCGAGGCCGTCCGTGTCGTCCGGCACGTCCCGCGTGCTGGGCCCGCCGACGGTCACCGTGCCGGCCGCCGGGCCGTGGGGCGGCTCGGCGTCGCCCGGGTGGTGGGCGTCGGGGCGCTCCGTGGGCGCGGCGTCGTCGTCTCGCGTGGGCGGCACAGCGGTCATCGTAGGGGTGAGGGCTGTGCCGCGGGCGGGGTCCGGACGAGGGGTGGACGCCCCGCGGGTGGCAGGCTGTGCGGGTGACCGACCGAGCCGCACGCCCCGCGACGGACGACGACACGGGAGCCGGTCCCCACGACGGGCACCCGGCCGACGCCGACGACGCCCTCGCGCGCGGGTCGTCGGGCGGCCGTCTGGTCCTCGCGGCCACGCCCATCGGCAACACCGACGACGCGTCCGCGCGGCTGCGGGCCCTGCTCGCGGAGGCGGACGTCGTCGCGGCCGAGGACACCCGGCGGCTGCGGGCGCTCGCGGCCCGGCTCGGCGTCGAGGTGCGCGGGCGGGTCGTCAGCCACCACGAGCACAACGAGGCGGAGCGGTCGGCCGAGCTGCTCGACGTCGTCGCGGGCGGCGGGACCGTCGTGGTCGTGACGGACGCGGGGATGCCGGCCGTGTCGGACCCGGGGTTCCGCGTCGTGACGGCCGCGGTCGCGGCGGGCGTCACCGTGACGGCCGCGCCGGGGCCGAGCGCGGTGCTCACGGCGCTCGCGCTGTCGGGCCTGCCGACCGACCGGTTCTGCTTCGAGGGCTTCCTGCCGCGCAAGCCCGGCGAGCGGGCGCGGGCCCTGGCCCTGCTGGCCGACGAGCGCCGGACGATGGTCTTCTTCGAGGCGCCGCACCGGCTCGACGACGTGCTGGACGCGATGGTCGAGTCGTTCGGCGCGGACCGGCCCGCTGCGGTGTGCCGCGAGCTGACCAAGACGTACGAGGAGGTCCGGCGCGGGCCGGTCGCCGACCTCGCCGCGTGGGCGCGCGACGGGCAGGTGCGGGGCGAGATCGTCGTCGTCGTCGGCGGGGCGGGCGGGCCCGCGAAGGTGTCGACCGCGGACCTGGTCGCCGAGGTGCTGTCCCGGGCGGACGCGGGCGAGCGGCTCAAGGACGTCGTCGCCGAGGTCGCGACCGCGGCGGGCATGCCCAAGCGCGACCTGTACGCGGCGGCGCTCGCGGCCCGTACGCGCTGACGCCCGCGGTCGGCACGCGCTCGCGGCCAGGGTGCGCCGACGCACGCTGCGTGATCTCACCCGCGCCGCGCCGAGAACACGGCGCCGCAGCCCTGCGCGGTCGCGCGTCGAATCGTTACGATCGTCGCTCGTGACCTCCGTCCCCCTCGAGGACACCTACGACGGCGCCCACCCCGTGCGCACGCTCGTCGGCCTCTACTCCGCTCAGCGCCGCCGCCTCGGCGTCGCCGCGCTCGCGTTCGCCGCCAAGCACTCGCCGATCTGGGTGATCCCCGTGCTCACCGCCGACGTCATCGACGTCGTCGTCGACCACCGGCCCCTGCGCGAGCTGTGGTGGGCCGCCGCGCTCAT
This sequence comes from Cellulomonas biazotea, assembly GCF_004306155.1. Taxonomy (GTDB): domain Bacteria; phylum Actinomycetota; class Actinomycetes; order Actinomycetales; family Cellulomonadaceae; genus Cellulomonas; species Cellulomonas biazotea. The sequence goes on along the minus strand of NZ_BIMR01000031.1, from coordinate 3,082 downwards.
GATGCTCGTCGTCGCGCAGAACCTGCCCATGCACCAGCTCTACGTGCGCCAGTTCTCCGTCGCCGTCCGCACCGTCGAGACGAACCTGCGCATGGCGCTGTCCCGCCGCCTGCAGGAGCTGTCCATCGGCTACCACCGCCGCGTCAGCGCGGGGGTCCTGCAGGCCAAGATCGTGCGCGACGTCGAGAACGTCGTCGAGAGCTCCCGGCAGGCGTTCGACTCCGGCATGTCCGCGACCACGACGCTCGTCGGCGCGGTCGTCATCACCGCCGTCCGCGTCCCCGAGTTCCTGCCCGTCTACGCGCTGGCCGTGCCCGCCGCCGCGGGGCTCGTCGTCGTCATGCGCCGCCGCATGGCGTCCCGCAACGCGGCGTTCCGGGCCGAGGTCGAGCAGATGTCCGCGCGCGTCAGCGAGATGACGCACCTCATCCCCATCACGCGCGCGCACGCCCTCGAGCGCGACGAGCTCGACCGCATGGGCGCGACCCTCGTCGGCGTCCGCAACGCGGGCATCCGGCTCGACGTCACCAACGGCTGGTTCGGCGCGCTGTCGTGGATCCTCATGCAGGTCCTGTCCGTCGGCTGCCTCGTCGGCGCCGCGTGGATCGCGTGGAACGGCATGTTCGACCTGTCCGCGGGCGACGTCACGATGCTGTCGAGCTACTTCGTCGCCCTCACCGGCGCCGTCACCGCGCTCATGACCATCGCGCCGATCGTCACCAAGGGACTGGAGTCCGTCCGCTCGATGGGCGAGGTCCTCACCGAGCCCGACCTGGAGCGCAACGCCGGCAAGGCCAAGGTCGACGCCGTGCGCGGCGAGGTCGAGTTCGCGGGCGTGCGGTTCGCGTACGACGACGCGCCCGACGACGTCGCCGTCGACGGGCTCGACCTGCACGTGCGGCCGGGGGAGACCATCGCGCTCGTCGGGCCGTCGGGGTCCGGCAAGTCGACCGTCCTCAACCTCGTCATCGGGTTCCTCGCCCCGACGTCGGGCCGGCTGCTGCTCGACGGTCGCGACATGGCCGAGCTCGACCTGCGCACCTACCGGCGGTTCCTCGCCGTCGTGCCGCAGGAGTCGCTGCTGTTCGAGGGGACGGTGCGGGACAACGTCACCTACGGCAGCCCTGACCTGTCCGACGACGCCGTCGTCGCCGCGCTGCGGGACGCCAACGCGCTCGGGTTCGTCGAGCAGATGGGCGGGCTCGACGCCGTCATCGGCGAGCGCGGTGCGCGGCTGTCCGGCGGGCAGCGGCAGCGCCTCGCGATCGCCCGCGCGCTCGTCCGCGACCCGCGCGTCCTGGTGCTCGACGAGGCGACGTCCGCGCTCGACACCGCGTCCGAGCGGCTCGTCCAGGAGGCGCTCGGGCGGCTCATGACCGGACGGACGACGTTCGTCGTGGCGCACCGGCTGTCGACCATCCGCGGCGCCGACCGCATCGCGGTCCTGCGCGACGGCCGCCTGGTCGAGATCGGCACGCACGGCGCCCTCCTCGCCGCCGACGGTGCCTACGCCGCGCTGGAGCGTCAGGCCGCGACACCCGCCTGACGGTCCGGCCCACCGTGCCCGACCTCCGTCCCGGGTGCGCGCGGCGGGTGCGGTGGGAGGATCGGAGCAGATCCGGGGGAGGACCGCGATGGCACAGGAACGACCGATCGGGTACTGGATCAGGCTCGTCGACCGGCTGCTGGAGTCAGGGCTGGACGCCGAGCTCACCCGCGACGGGCTCACCCGACGCCACTGGCAGGTGCTCACCGTCGTGCAGGAGCTCGGACCGGTCGACGAGGCCGGCGTCGCACGGGCGCTCGCGCCGTTCGAGCCGTCGACGGACGAGCCGGTCGGCACCGCCGAGCTCGCGCTGCTCTCCTCGCGTCGCTGGGTGACCCGCGGGCCGGACGGGTACGTGCTGTCGGCAGACGGCACCGAGCACTGCGAGGCGCTCGCCGAGCGGGTGGACGGCTTCCGCGAGCGCTCGACGCAGGGCGTCGCCGCCGACGAGCACGCGACCACGATCTCCGTGCTCCAGCGGATCGCGGCCAACCTCGGCTGGACGACGCCGGAGGCGTGACACCGGACGTCGCCGGAGCGTGACGCGCCCGACGGTCACGGTCGGCGGGGTGCCCGACGGTCACGGTCGGCCGGGCGCCCGACGGTCACGCCGGGGTGGTCCCGTCGCCTACAGGTCGGTCGACGCGACGAGCTCGGCGCCCGCGGCCCGCATCTGCTCGCGCGCCGCGGCACCGAGCTCCGGGGTGACCGGCGCGGTCAGGTCCGTGAGGACCCGCGTGCGCAGGCCCAGCCCGACGGCGTCGATCGCCGTGGACCGCACGCAGTGCGACTCGGCGAGCCCGACGACGTCGACGTCGGTGACCTCCGCGTCCGCGAGGATCTGCGCGAGGCCGCGGCCCTCCCCGTCGACGCCCTCGAAGCCCGAGTACGCGGCTGCGTACTGGCCCTTCTTCACGCTCGCCTCGGGGACGACCGCGGCCAGCGCCGGGTGCAGGTCCGCCTCCGCGGACCCGGCGACGCCGTGCGGCGGCCACGTGTCGACGAAGTCCGGGGTGTCGGAGAAGTGGTCGCCCGGCTCGATGTGCCAGTCCTGCGTCGTGACGACCAGCGCGTAGCGGTCGCGGTGGTCGGCGACGTACTGCGCGATGTCGCGGGCGACGGCGTTCCCGCCCTCGACGGGCAGCGCGCCGCCCTCGCAGAACGTGGGCTGGACGTCGACGACGACGAGTGCCCGGCGGGCCGGGTCCGCGGTGCTCATGGTGGCGCTCCTCCGGGGTTGGTCCAGGGGTGGGACGGCTGCGGCGTCCAGCCTCGCACGCGTCCCCGGGCGTCACCAGAACACGGCGTCGCGCGGCCCGACGGGACGCCGGAACGTCCACCAGACCCACGCCTGCGCGGCGACGAGCACCGGGACGGCGCACGCGAGGACCGGCCCGACCAGCGCGAGCGTGGTGCCGCTCGCGCTGCCGTCCGCGAGCCGGGGTCCCAGGGTGGCGCCGGCGGCGAGCAGGGGCGACGCGGCGGCGACGGCGACCAGGGCGCGGGCCCGGCCGGGTGCCGCACGCAGCAGCCGCC
>NZ_BIMR01000030.1 GCF_004306155.1 Cellulomonas biazotea | reverse complement strand
GACGGGGTGGGCGCCACGCGGCGGCCACCCCGTCGACCGCTCGACGCCCGCACGGCGGCGGGCCGGTTCAGCGGGCAGGTCGGCGGGCCAGGTCAGCGGGCCAGGTCAGCGGGCCAGGTCGCGGCGGCGGAAGCCCGTGAACCCGACGGTGAGCAGGACGGCGGTGACGAGCGTGACCCAGCCGAGGCCGGTGTAGTCGGGGTCGGCGGCGGTCATGTGCGGGACGTGCCAGAACGGGCTGATGCCGAGCACCCAGTCGTCGAGCCCGAACGTCGGACCGAGGATGGTCAGCGCGAAGGACAGCAGGACCCCGACCCACGCCGCGAGGGTCACGGCCGGGTGGGCGCCGACCACGGCGACGGACACGGCGACGACGGTCCAGACGGCCGGGATCGTCACGGCGGCCTGCGCGAGGACGTCGCCGAACGTGAGGCCGATGTCCGCGCCGGCGGCGAGGGTCGCGATGACCGTCCCGGCGAGCAGCAGGAACACGGCGGGCGCGGCGAGGGCGACGACGACGTTGCTCGCGTAGTAGCGGCGGCGCGGCACGGCTCCCGCGAGCAGCGGCTCGACGCGGTCCTCGAGCTCCTCCGACCGCACCCGCAGGACGACCTGGATGCCCGCGACGGACGCGAGGATGCCGACGAGGCTGAGGATCGTCGTGACGAACGCACCCGCGATCTCGTCGGGGCTGGTCGCGCCGGAGGCGAGGACCCGCTGCACGGCGGGGTCGGACGCGACGATCTCGGTCACGGACGTCGCGAAGTAGCCGAACACGACGCCGAGCGCGACGAACGCGACGCCCCAGGTGACCAGCCCGCCGGTGTTGAGGCGCAGGGCCAGCCGCCACGTGGAGCGGGTCGCGCCGCGGGCGGGTCCGGGGCGCGGCGCGAGGGTGCCCTGCCCGAAGTCGCGACGGCCCTGCAGGACGAACGCGACCGCGGCGACGGCGGCGGCGAACGCGACGGCGAGCAGCAGCGGCGCCCAGTGGTCGCCCGCGGCGGGCCGGGTCTCGTGCATCCAGCCGATCGGGTTGGCCCAGATGGTCCAGGCGGGCGCCCCGACCGAGTAGCAGAACCCGCACAGCAGGAACAGCACGCCCAGCACGGCGACGGCCATCGAGCTCGCGGTCCGCGCGTCCGAGCCGATCTGGGCGGTGACGGCCGCGACGGCACCGAACATCCACCCCGTCGCGGTGAACGTCGCGGCGAGCAGCACCGAGGACCCCGGGTCGCCGCCGCACAGGATCGTGAGGCCCGCCGCGAGGATCCCGAGCCCGAGGGACCCGACGAACGCCATCCCCAGCCCGGCGAGCAGCCGGCTGTCGCGCCCGAGCACGCCGGACGCGAGCAGCTCGGCCTGGCCGGAGTCCTCCTGCGCGCGGGTCGCGCGGGTGACCGCGAAGATCGCGCCGAGGCCCGCGAGGAACCCGCCGAGGGCCAGCGACCGCCACGCGTTGAACCCGTCCGCGGTCGTGAGGTCGTTCGCCGGGCCGAAGATCAGGCCCAGCGCGGGGTTGGCGCCGATCGCGCCCGCGAGCGCCGCGCGCGCGGCCTGGTCGGGGAAGACCACCGGGTAGAGCAGCACGGACGTGACCGACAGGGCGCTCGCGATGACCGCCCACGGCGCCATCCGTCGCCCGTCGTGGTGCAGCGACGCCCGCAGCAGGGGGCGCACCCCCGTGACGGACGCGGTCGCTGCGCTCATCGCGTCGCCTCCGCGGGGGTGTCGTCGCCGTACAGGCGCAGGAACAGGCTCTCGAGCGACGGCGGCTCGACGGTCAGGGACGTGAGGCCGGTCGGTGCGAGCAGCGTCATGGCCTCGCCGATGCGGGTCGACTCGACCGTCGCGGAGAACCGGTCGCCGTCCAGGTGGACGTCGTGGAAGAAGGCGAGCGTCTCGCGGTCGGGGGTGCGTCCGAGGGTCGCGTGGATCGTCGTGTGGGTCTGCCCGCGCAGGTCGGCGAGGGTGCCGGACTGCACGACCCTGCCGTCGCGGATGATGCTCAGCCGGTCGGCGAGCGACTCGAGCTCGGCGAGGATGTGGCTCGACAGCAGCACGGTCGTGCCGCGGGCAGTCGCCTCCCGCACGACCTCCTGGAACACCTTCTCCATGAGGGGGTCGAGGCCGGACGTGGGCTCGTCGAGGATGAGCAGCTCGACGTCGGAGGCCAGGGCGGCGACGATCGCGACCTTCTGCCGGTTGCCCTTCGAGTACTGCCGCCCGCGCTTGGTGGGGTCGAGCTCGAACCGCTCGACGAGCTCGGCACGGCGCCGCTCGTCGATCCCGCCGCGCAGCGCACCGAGCAGGTCGATCGCCTCGCCGCCGGTCATCCCGGGCCACAGCGAGACGTCGCCGGGGACGTAGGCGAGCCGCCGGTGCAGCTCGACGACGTCGGCCCAGGGGTCCTTCCCGAGCAGCGTCACCGTGCCGGCGTCGGCGCGCAGCAGGCCGAGCAGCACGCGGATCGTCGTGGACTTGCCGGCGCCGTTGGGCCCGAGGAAGCCGTGCACCTCGCCGCGCGTGACCTGCAGGTCCAGCCCGCGCAGCGCGGGGAACCTGCCGAAGGACTTGACCAGCCCGGCGATGTCGACCAGGACGTCCGGCCCGCTCATGCGCGTCTCCCGTGACAGGACCCCCGACGGTCGGGGTGCCCTCAGTCAACTCCACACCTGGGGAACTCCACAAGCGGGGAGTTATGCTCCAGGGCATGGGAACGACGACGCCCGCACGGCGCACCGGCCGCCGCACCGGCGACAGCGGCACCCGCGACGCGATCCTCGACGCCGCCCTCGCCCTGTTCGCCGAGCGCGGCTACGACGGGGCCTCGATCCGCGCGATCGCCTCCGCCGCGGGCGTCGACCCCGCCCTCATCCGGCACTTCTTCGGCGACAAGGACACGCTGTTCGCGACCGTCGTCGCCGACCGCACCGCGATCCCCGGGATCGTGGGCCGCGCGATCGGCGGCGACCCGGCCACCGCCGGCCGTGCCGTCACCGACGCCTACCTGCGGCTGTGGGAGGCCCCGGCCACCCGCCCGGTCCTGCTCGCCCTGGTGCGCTCCGCCGTCACGTCCGAGCGTGCCGCGCAGATGCTCCGCGAGATCCTCCTGACCCACACCGCGCAGGCCGATCCCGACCGCGCACGCCGCGCGACGCTCGCCGGGACGCACCTGCTCGGCGTCGCGGTGGCCCGGCACGTCGTGCACCTGCCGCCGATCGCCGACCTCACGCACGACGAGCTCGTCGACGAGGTCGCCCCCACGATCCAGCGGTACCTGACCGGCACCCACCGCTGACCGCGCCGACACGCCCAGGACCGGACGCCGCGGCCGTCGGCCGTCGGCCGTCGCCGAGGTCGTCAGCTTGAGCCGAGGTCGTCAGCTGGAGCCGGCGAAGTCGGCGGCTACCGGCGAAGTCGGCGGAGACCCGCGGTCTGGCGGTGGGGGGTCAGAGGGCGAGCGTCGCGCGGGTCGTCACCAGGCCGACGTCGCCGAGGAACCGCTCGAACGCCAGGGTCGCCATGCCGATCGCCGCGGAGTTGCCGCGGACGGTCGAGATGCCGACGGTGAGGTCGGTCGCCGCGCCGTTCGGGGACTGCGCGCGGATCTCCGCCTCGGTGCCGGGCAGCAGGTCGTCGCCGAGCGCCCACGCGGTCCAGCCGGTGAGCATGACGAGCTCGGGGTTGATGATCGCGACGACGTCCGCGACGGCCGCGCCGAGGTACCGCGACGTGCGCGCGATCGTCTCGACGACGGCCGGGTCGGGCGTGGGGCTGCGCAGCGCTGTCGCGAGCGCGCCGATGACGTCGCGCTGCGGCAGGTCGGGGTCGGCCAGCGGGTGGTCGGGCGCGATCTCCCGCAGGGTCTGCTGGATCCCGGGGGCGCCGACGTAGGCCTCGACGCAGCCGCGCCGCCCGCACCGGCACCCGCGACCCTCGTGCACGAGCAGCGAGTGGCCCCACTCGCCCGCGCTGTTCGTCGCCCCGCGCAGGATCTGGCCCTCCAGGACGATGCCCGCGCCGACGCCGGTGCCCAGGTTGATCGTCACCATGCTCGCGGCGCCACGGCCGGTGCCGAGCCACAGCTCGGCGGTCGCGATGGCCTTGAGCGGGTTCTCGACGACGAGCGGCAGCCCGACGCGCTCGCGCAGCAGGTCGATGAGGTCCTCCGCGCGCCAGCTCCACTTGGGCACGACGACGGAGATCGCCCCGGTGCTGCGCTGCACGAGGCCGGGCAGGGCGACGCCGACGCCGAGCAGGCGGGACCGGTCGAGGCCGGTGGACGCGACGGCGGCGTCGAGGGCGCGGACGATCGCGTCGACGACGTACTCGGCGGACGTCTCGTGCTCGTCGAGGGCGAGGTCGGCGGTGCCGACCTCGGCGAGGGCCGCGTCGAACACGTGCGCGCTCACGTACGTCTCGGCGACGTCGATGCCGGCGATGAGGCCGCGGGCGCCGTGGATGCGCAGGGTCGTCGTCGGGCGGCCGACGCCGCTGACCGACAGGCCGGCCTCCTCGACGAGCCCTTCGGCGAGCAGCTCGGACACGACGGTCGCGACCGTCGCGAGGCTGAGGCCCGTGGTGCGGGCGAGCTCGTTGCGGTTCGACTCGCCCGCCGACAGGAGCGCGTGCAGGACGTCGAGCCGCGACTCCGAGCGGATGTCGCGCGAGGACCTCTTCCGGACTGCCATCCCTACTCCTTGCTGGGTGTCACCAGGACGGCGACCAGTGCCGGCTCGGTGCGGCCGACCGTGGCGCGCACCGCGAGACGTATGGTCCCACCGTTCCACGAGGCAGGCAGCCAGATCCGGCCCGGATCACCCCCGGTGAAGCGGGGCCGGGCGTCGTCGTCCAGCCAGACCCGTCCGAGGAGCTCCCCGTGGGCGTAGGCGGCGACGCGGACGTGCGTGCCCTCAAACCGGACCGAGCACCCGCCGGGCGGGACGTCGACGTCGAGCCAGCGCTCGTCGCCGGGTGCGAGCGCGAGCGGCAGCGTGACGTCCGTCGAGGTCGCGGGCGCGGCGGCGAGGGCGAGCAGGTCGCGGTCCGACTGCCCCTCGACCTGCCACCCGCGGACGGGCACGAGCCGCAGCAACGTGGTCGTCGGGCCGAACGCGCCCGGCGTGTGCGGGAGGGTCACCGCGACGTCGCGGCCCTCGCCGGGCGCGAGGTGCACCCACGGGTCGAGCGCGGTGACGAGCCGCTCGGTCCCGTCGACGGTCACCTGCACCGAGCCGGGCACGCCGTCGACGTGCAGCGCGTACGCGTGCGTGCCGTCGACGTCGAGACTCCGCCTGTACGTGATCGGCCGGCCGACGCGCGTGCTGCTCCAGCCGCCGAGCGTGCGCAGCGGCGCGGGGTCGCCCGCCCACTGGTCGTCGCCCTCGACGGTCCACAGCGCGTGCACGTCCTCGCGCCCGACGACCGACCAGACGCGTCCGAGGCCGCGCAGCGACCCCATCCGCATCGCGGGCAGGCGCACGTCGTCGAAGTTGGGGTGGCCCCACGTCTCGACGGTCGCGTCGAGACGCGTCACGCCGTGCAGGGGGACGACCTCGGTCGCACCGAACGCCGCGCGGGTGGGCAGCGGACGGCCGTCGAGCACCAGGTCGACGATGTCGGCCGCGCCCGTGACCAGCAGCTCGGTGACGCCCGTGACGTCGACGGAGTAGTGGGTCCGCCCGCGGTGCACGCCGACCTCCTCGGAGGCGGGCGGCAGGTCGTACGTCGTGGTGACGCCCGTGCGGGTGGGCAGGTCGAGCAGCCGGGCGGCCGCGACGCGCGTGGCCTCGGCGGCGGCGAGCGCACCCCGGACGGCCGGGGCGGCGGGCGCGGGGTACCGCGTCCCGTCCGGGCCCGGCACGTCCTGCGGGTGCCGCACGACGACGTGCCAGGTCGTGGCGCCGTCGTGGACGGTGGTGCGGACGGGCACACCGGGCTGCGGGGCGTCGAGCGCCACGGGGACGACGTCCCCGCCGCCGACCGACGCGCGTAGGGCGAGCACCGACGGGCCGTGCGCGGCGAGCTCGAGCCCGTCGGGGCCGGCGCCGACGAGGTCGGCGGTCGCGAGCACGAGCGTGCCGTCCAGGCCGTACCCGTCGAGCGGCAGGTCGCGCAGGACGAGCGTGCACGACCGCGGCGGGAGCGTGACGGTCGCGTCGGGCAGCCCGCCGGCGGCGGCGAGGACCGCGAGGGCGGCGTCGTCGCCGAGGTTGGTCACCCCGAGCAGCGAGCCGCCGCCGTCGAGCAGCAGGGCCGACGGCGAGGCGCTGGTCGGCGCGGCCGTCGAGTACGCGCCGGACGCGGCGACCGGCACGGCGCGCGCGAGCCGCGCACCGAGCGTGCGAGTCACGGCGGCGAGGACCCGGGCCTCGACCATCTCCGGCCGCGGCTCGCCCACCGGCGACAGGTACCCGCCGAAGTCGTAGTCGTGCGTCATGAAGCCGCCGGGGACGCCCCAGTTGCCGGTCGACGGCGTGAAGCCGAAGTCGTAGCCCGACGCCTGCAGGTAGGGCGCGAGGACGCGGGCGCCGCTGACGAGCAGGCGGCGCAGCGTGACGTGCGCGCGGTTCGTCTCGGTGACGAGCAGCGGCAGGCCGCGCTCCGCGAGCAGGTCGGCGTAGCGGCGGACCTCCGGCTCGACGGCCGTGGAGGAGTCCGACGGGTAGAAGTTGAACGCCGGGACGACGCCGTCGACGTCGCCCGTCGCGCCCGCGGCGTCGCCCTGCCCGGCGCACGCGATGAGCGGCACCGTGAGGCCGTGCTCGAGCGCCAGGTCGCGCAGCGCACCCACGTAGGCGTGCCGGTCGGCGGTGTCGAAGAAGTCGAGCTCGTTCTCGAGCTGGACCGCGACGACGCTGCCCCCGCGCCCGTGCTGGCGGGCGGCGAGGATCGGCAGGGCCCGGTCGAACCAGGTCCGGACGGCCGCGAGGTACTGCGGCTCGGCCTGCCGGAGGCGCAGCCCGGGCGTGAGGGTCAGCCACGCGGGCAGCGCGCCGCCGTCCCACTCGGAGCAGATGTACGGCCCGGGCCGCGCGATGACGGCGAGCCCCGCGTCGTGCGCGAGGTCGAGGAACTCCCCGACGTCGCGCCGCCCGGTGAAGTCCCACTCGCCCGGCGCGAGCTCGTGGAAGTTCCACGGCAGGTAGACGTCGACGACCGTGTACCCCGACGCCCGGACCTGGGCGAGCCGTGCCGCCCACGTCTCGCGCGGCAGCCGGAAGTAGAACAGCGAGGCGCACAGCAGCACGCGCTCCTCGCCGTCGAGCACCAGCCCGGACGTGGTGAGCCCGAGCCGGGCGTCGAGGTCGGTCGTCACTTCACACCCGCGCTTCCGCCGGAGACGTTCATCTCGTACAGGTACTTCTGGCCGAGGTAGTAGATGACGATCATCGGGACGGTCAGCATGATCGAGCCGACCATCACGAGGTTCCACGGCGGGAGCTGCATCGCGTTGCTCGTCGAGGTCATGTACTGCAGGCCGAGGGCCAGCGGCATCATGTCCTCCTGGTTGAGGTAGATGAGCGGGCCCATGAAGTCGCCCCACGCCGCGGTGAGCGTGAAGATCGCGATGGCCGTGAGGATCGGCCACATCATCGGCAGGATGATCCGGCGGTAGATGCCGAAGTACCCGAGCCCGTCGACCTGCGCGGCCTCGTCCATCTCGCTGGAGATCCGCGAGACGAACTGCCGGACGAGGAACACGTTGAACGCGTTGGAGAAGAAGTTCGGGATGATCAGCGGCAGGAACGTGTTGACCCAGCCGAGCTCCTTGAACAGCAGGAACTGGGGAATCATCGTGATCTGCGCGGGGATCATCATCGTGGCGAGCACGACCATGAACATGACGTTCTTGCCCGGTGCCCGCAGCCGGGCGAACGCGTAGCCGACGAGCGACGACGAGAGCACCTGACCGACCGCGGACAGCGTCGCGATGATCACGGAGTTGACGACGAACCGCCCCACGGGCAGCCCGGTCGCCGTGAACACCGACGTGAAGTTCGACCACTCGAACTCGGTGGGGATGATCGTGAACATGTTCGTCGCGCTCGTCTGGTCGCTCGACAGCGCGATCGAGAACATGAGGATGAACGGCACGAAGAAGATCGCCGACACGACGAGCAGCACCGCGTAGGTCGCGGGCGACGACTTGAACGCCTTGAGCGTGCGGGCCGACGTGAAGTCGCGGGCCGGTTCGCCGTGCTCGTCCGTGGGGGGTGCTGCGACCGGCGGCACCTGCGTGGCGGCAGCCATCACCGCACCTCCGTCTCGTAGAAGACCCACTTCTTCGACGTGCGGAACGCGATGATCGTGAAGGCGATGATCACCAGGAACAGCAGCCAGGCGATCGCCGACGCGTACCCGAAGTGGTAGAAGCTGAAGGCCTCACGGAAGAGCAGCGGCACCATCATCATGCTGGCGTTGTCCGGTCCTCCGGAGGTGAGGATGTAGACCTGCCCGAAGATCTGGAACGCCCCGATCAGCCCCATGATGAGGTTGAAGAAGATGATGGGCGTGATCTGCGGGAACGTGATCGACCAGAACTGGCGGATGGGCCCGGCACCGTCGATCTCGGCGGCCTCGTAGAACTCCTTGGGGATGCCGTTCATGGCGGACAGCAGGAGGACCGTGGCGCCGCCGGCGCCCCACGCGGAGAGCACGATGAGCGCGGGCTTGACCCAGGTCGGGTCGAGCAGCCAGTCCGGGCCCTGGATCCCGACGACCCCGAGCAGGTCGTTGAGCGGGCCCGAGGGGGCGAGCACCATCTTGAAGACCATCGCGGTCGCGACGAGCGGGACCAGCGTCGGCAGGTAGATGAACGTGCGGAAGAACTTGCGGCCGCGGACCTTCTTGTTGAGCAGGTTCGCGAGCCAGACACCGATCACGAGCCCCAGCGGGACGGAGATCAGCGCGTAGAAGAACGTGTTCCCGAGCGCCTTCCAGAAGATCGGGTCCTGCGTCAGCGCCTGCGTGTAGTTGTCGAACCCGACGAACTGCGGCGGCGTGAACGAGTCCCACTCGGTGAGCGAGATGTAGACGGACGCGATCATCGGGCCCAGCAGGAACCCCACGAAGCCGATCAGCCACGGGGAGATGAACAGCCAGAACCAGCGAGCCTCGACCTTGCGTCGCCGTGTCAGCTTCTGGCGAGGCGCCTTGCGCCCCCCGGGGCGGTGCGGGCTGGTCGCCCGCACCGCACCGAAGGCCTCGCCGAGGGTCGCGGTCATCAGCTCGCCGGCTTGATGATCGTCTCGAGCTTCTTCTGGATCGTGTCGAGCTGCGTCTTGGCGTCGCCGCCCTCGTTCCAGAACGTGCCCAGGTTGTCGTCGAACGCGGCCTGCATCTCGTTCCACTCGGGGATGAGCGGCGAGCGGAAGACGAAGGACGACGACTCGCCGAAGGCGGCCATGTTGACCTCACGCGTGGCCCACGCCGGCTTGAGGAAGTCCTCCGACTGCTGCACCTCGAGGTTGGCGGGGACGTCCTGCGCGTTCTTGATGATGACGGCCTGCGCCTCGGCGTCCGTGAGGAAGTCGATCGCCTCGAACGCCTCCTCGGCGTTCTTGCTGTCGCGGGAGATCGCCAGGCCCGAGCCGAACGCGGAGACGGCCTGCTCCTGGCCCTGCCACATCGGGGCGATGTCCCAGTTGAAGTCGACGTCGAGCAGCGAGTTGATCGCCCAGAAGCCGGTCGTGTTCATCGCGACCTTCTGCGCCGCGAACGCCGGGTCGCCGCCCATGTCGGGGCCCATGTCCGCGTACTGCGCGGCGGTCGGGACGACGCCGTACTTGTGCGTGAGGTCGTTGGCCCACTGCAGGGCCTCGACGACCTCGGGCGAGTTGGCCGTCGGCTGGCCGTCCTCGTCGATGATCTGGCCGCCGTTCTGGTACGCGAACGACCACCACTGCGCCCACCAGCCGGCGCCCGCGTAGCCCCACTGCTGGTCCGGGACGGTCAGCTTCTCCATGGCGGCCTGGGCGTCCTGCCAGGTCCAGTCGGCGTTCGGGTACTCGACGCCGGCCGCGTCGAACATGTCCTTGTTGTAGTAGACGATCATCGCGCCGGAGCGGTCGGGGATCGCGTAGACGCTGTCCTCGTAGGAGTAGAGCGTGCCGACGGGGCCGAACCGCTCCTCCAGGTCGAGGCCCGCGTCGGCGGCGAGCTCGTCGAGCGGGATGATCTGGTTCTTCGACGAGTAGACGTTGACGCCCTCGGCGACCTGCATGATGTCGGGGCCGTCGCCGCCCGCGATCATCGTCTGGACCTTCTGCTCGTACTGCTCACCGGGGATGAGCTGCAGCTCGATCTTGATGTCGTCCTGCGACGCCTCGAACAGGTCGATGCGCTCCTGGTACGACTTCTTGTCGACGTCGCCGCCCCAGACCGTCATCTTCAGCGTCGTGGTGCCGCCGGACGCGCTGTCGGCGTCGCCGCCGCCCGAGCTGCAGGCGGTCAGTGCGGCGATGCTCAGCGCTGCGATGGCAGCCGTTCCGGCACGGACGCCGATCGACCTCTTCGTGCTCATGCTGTCCGCCTCTCTGCGGTCAGGGACGGCGTCGCCGCGTCGTCTTCCCACGGCACCGTCGAGAAACTGTGGCGCTAAATCTAACCCTTAGACGAAGGGATGGAAAGCGGCGTCCGATCACAGTACGGTCACGGCGGTCACGGCGAGGTCATCGCGGCACCATCCCCGGGCCACGCGCAGGACAGGGCCGGGTAACACCGAACCGGGGCGTGACCAGCACCGGGACCCGACGACGGCGCCGCGGCGTCGCCCGTCCGGCGGTCACCCGTCGAGCCCTCGCGGCACGCGCAACCCGTTCGGGCGTTCAGCACACCGGGCCACCGGCCGATGAGAGGGATGGCAGCGGCAGCCGCCACCACGCGTGCCGCTCAGGGGGGGCACGGGCCCCCGGGACGAAGCCGTCCGGGGCACCCGCGTCGCGTGCGTGGACGGTCGCCGGACGTCCCCTGCCGTGAAGAGGTCCTGACATGCCGGCCGACGGGCAGCACCCGACGACACCACCGCCGACGGTCGCACGCACCGTGCACCCGTCGCCCGTCGTCGACCGCCCCGGCCCGCGCCACCGGGACCTGCCGTGACCACGCCGGCCCGCGTCGTCCAGGTCGACGCCGACGCCGGTCGCGCCGCCGGGACGGGCTACCTCGTCGGCCCGCGGCTCGTCCTCACGACCCGACAGCTCCTCGGCAAGGACGCACCCGCCGCCCGCGTGCGGCCCCCGCAGGGACCGCTCACCCCCGAGTGGGTCGCCCGCCAGGCCGCCCGGGCGCCCGTCCGGCTGCGACCCGCCGGGCGCCCCCCGGAGCAGCCCGCGTCCGCGGCCGCCGTCGTCTGGTGGCACCCGCAGGCCGACGTCGCGCTGCTGCTCGTCACCGACCCCGACTGGCCGCTGCTCGACCCCGAGGACCTGCGGACCACCTGGTCGGAGGTCGACGGGACGACGGACTGCGCCGCCGGCGGCTTCCCGCGCCGCCCGTCGGGCACCCCCGGCGAGCCCGGGGTCCGGCTCGCCGACGAGGTCCACGCCGTCGTGCGGCCCGGCCGCGCGCGCGCCCAGACCATGACCGTCGAGCCCGCCGTGCCGCCGACCAGCGGCTCGGGCGGGACGTGGGGCGGCTTCACCGGGGCCGCGCTGCTCGCCGAGGACCTCCTGGTCGGCGTGCTGGCGAGCGGTCCCGCGCAGCGCACGGACGCCGACGGCCCGCCGCCGCTGCAGGCCGTCCCCGCCCACCGCTTCGCGGCCAACCGCGACCTCATCGACTGGGTGACCGCCGACGCCGGGCCCGGCACGTGGACCCGCTCGCCCGCCGGACCCACCGAGCTGCGGCGACGTCGCGAGCAGGACGAGCGCGGCGACATCGACTGGCCGGTCGTCGTCGGGCACCTCCCCGCCGCCGACCCCGACCACCACCCGCGACCGAGCCTCGCCGTGCTGCTCGACGACCCCGCGAGCGGCCGCCTGCACGCCGGCACCACGACGCTCCTGCGCGGCGACCCGGGCAGCGGCACCAGCGCGCTCGCCGCCGCGCACGCCCGGGCCGTGCTCGACGCCGGGTCGGTCGACGTCCTCGTCTGGGCCGACGCGCGTACCCGCGCGGGCGTGCTGTCGGCGTTCGCGGCGGCCGGCAACATCGTGTGCCCCTCCGCGCGCACGGGGGCCGACGAGCAGGCCGCGAAGCACTTCCTCGCGTGGCTCCGGTCGACGCACCGGTCCTGGCTGGTCGTGCTCGACGACGTCGCCGAGCCCGTCGGGATGCGGGACCTGTGGCCGCACGGCGCGAGCGGGCAGGTCGTCACGACGAGCCGGCACGCGGAGGCCGTGCCCGCGGCGGGCGCGGAGATCGTCGAGGTCGACGTGCTCACCGACGAGGACGCCGCCGCGCTGCTGGTGACGGCCCTGCCGGGCGTCCCGCAGGACGTCGCCGACGACCTCGCGCGCGACCTGGGCGGCCTGCCGCTCGCCCTCGCGCAGGCCGTCGCCGGGATGCGCGGGCGCGGCACGTCGGCGGAGGACTACCGCGAGCAGCTGCGGGTGCGGCGCGGCGAGCTCGGGCTGGCGTCGAGCGGTGCGACCGACGGCGCCTCGACGGTCCTGGCCACGACGACGCTGGCCGTGGACCGGGCCGACGAGCACGAGCCGCACGGGCTCGCGCAGCTCGTCCTCATCCTCGTGAGCGTGCTCGCCCCGACGTTCCCGGTCGCGCTGCTGCGCACGACTTCCGCGAGCCGCGCGGTCGCGACGCTCACCCGTCCGCGCACGTGGCGGCGGTGGATCACGCCCGCGCACGCGCTCACGGGCGACCAGATGGCGCAGGCCCTCGACCACCTGTGCGACGTGGGGCTGGCGTCGGTCGACGACGACGGGGTCGCGCACGTCCACGAGCTCGTCCAGCAGGTCGTGCGCGAGCAGCTCGACCGGACGACGTTCGACACGGCGGTCTGCGCCGCGGCGGACGCGCTGCTGGAGGCGTGGCCCTACGACGACGGTCTGCCGTCCGGCGCGGCGGCCGCGCACCTGTTCCGCGACGGCGTCGCGACGGTCGCGGCGCTGGACGTCCACCACGTGCTGTGGCGGCCGGACGGTCACGCGGCGCTGTGGACGGCGGGCGCGAGCCTGGTCCGTGCGGGGCTGCACGAGGAGGCGGTCGCTCGCTGGGAGGGGCTCGTCGAGGAGGCGGCCCACCGGCTCGGCGACGACCACGTGGACACGGTGACGAGCCGCAACAACCTGGCGCTCGCGCACCGCGAGAGCGGTCGCCTGGACCGTGCGGTCGGGGTGCTGGAGGCGACACTGGAGGACGCGGAGCGGACGCTCGGGCCGGCGCACCACGCGACGCTGACGTGCCGGAACAACCTGGCGATGGCCTACCGCGACGGGGGGCAGCACGAGCACGCGCTCGCGATGCTGCTGCGCAACGTCACGGACGCGCAGCGCACGCTCGGCGCGGGCCACCCCGACACGCTGCTGAGCCGGACGAACCTGGCGCTCGCGCACCGCGACGCGGGCCGCGTCGACCTGGCGCTGCCGCTGCTGCAGCGCAGCCTCGCGGACGCCGAGCGGAGCCTGGGCGTGCACCACCCCGACACGGTCGCGACGCGCACCGCGCTCGCGCTCGCGCACCGGGCCGCGCGCCGCTTCGACCGGGCCCTGCCGCTGCTGGAGCACGCCCTGGCGGACCGCGAGCGCGTGCTCGGCCCCGACCACCCGGACACGCTGACGAGCCGCCTCGAGCTCGGACAGGCGTACCGCGACGCGCGCAGGGTCACGGAGGCGCTGCCGGTCCTGGAGCAGGCGGTCGCGGACGCGGAGCGCGCGCTCGGCCCCGACCACCCGACGACGCGGGCGTGCCGGCGCGACCTGGCGCTGGCGTACAAGGACGTCCGCCGCTTCGACGAGGCGCTCCCCCTGCTGGAGCGGCTGCTGTCGGACGCGGAGCGGGCGGGCGGGCCGCAGCACCTGGACGCGCTGGAGAGCCGCAGCGTCCTGGCGCGGGCGTACCACGACGCGGGCCGGGTGGACCGGGCGGTGCCCCTGCTGGAGCGCACGCTGGCCGACCGTGAGCAGGTGCTCGGGTCGGACGACCCGGACACGCTCGCGAGCCGGCACGACCTGGCGACGGCGCTGCGCGACGCCGGTCGTCCGCGGGACGCGCTGCGCCTCATGCAGCGGACGTTCGGCGACCGGCAGCGGGTGCTCGGCGAGGAGAGCCAGGAGACGCTCGCGAGCCGGCACGGGCTGGCGCTGACGCTGCGGGACACGGGCCGGCTGGACACGGCGGTGGTGCTGCTGGAGGGCACGCTGACGGATCGCGACCTGGTGCTGGGTCCGGGGCACCCGGACACGATGACGAGCCGGCACGACCTGGCGATGACGTACCGGCTCGCGGGCCGGGCGGACGAGGCGCTGCCGATGCTTGAGCGCACGCTGGCGGAGCGGCAGCGGATGCTCGGGCCGTGGCACGTGGACACGGCGACGAGCCGGCGGGCGCTGGCGGTGGCGTACCGGGAGGTGGACCGGGTCGACGAGGCGCTCGCGCTGGAGGAGGTCGACGCACCCGCCGACGACGAGGAGGTGGACGACGGCACGCCTATCGTCGCACCCTTCGTCTAATGGCTGTAATTATGGCTAGAGTCTCGTCTCATGTCCGTCGCCTGCCGAGGCGCCGCCGTCGAGGTCGACGGCCAGCACCCCCTGCGGTCCGTCCTGCGGCTTCTGCGCGCGCACCGCCGCCGGGTCCTCGGTGCCGTCCTGATCTTCCCCGTGAAGGACTCGCCGCAGTGGCTCATGCCGGTCGTCACGGCCCACGTCATCGACGTCGTCGTCGACGGCGGGCCCCCTCGCGAGCTCGGCATCTGGGCCGCGATCGCGTTCGTCGCGCTGCTGCAGAACTACCCCACGCACGTCCTCTACACCAAGCTCTTCATGGGGGCCGTCCGACAGATCGGCGCGGACCTGCGCAACGCCCTGACCGCCCGGCTGCAGAGCCTGTCCATCGGCTTCCACTCCCGGACGTCGTCGTCGCTCGTCCAGACCAAGGTCGTCCGCGACGTCGAGAACATCGAGCTCGCGCTCCAGCAGGTCACCCACCCCGTCCTCGCCCAGACGACCGTCGTCACCGGCGCGATCGTCATGACCGCGCTGTCCGTGCCGCAGTTCCTGCCCGTCTACGCGCTCACCATCCCCCTCGCCGTCGCCCTGCGGTGGGCCCTCGCCCGCCGGTCCCGCCAGCGCAACGAGGACTTCCGCCGCAACGTCGAGCAGTTCGCGACCCGCGTCGGGGAGATGGCGACCCTGCTGCCCATCACGCGCGCGCACGGCCTGGAGGCCACCGCGCAGGCGCGCATCGCCGAGGGCGCCGAGGGCGTGCGCACCTCCGGGTACGAGCTCGACATGCTCAACGGCCGGTTCCAGTCGCTGTCCTGGGTCGTCCTGCAGCTGCTCAGCGTCGGGTGCCTCGTCACCGGCGCCTGGGCGAGCGTCAGCGGCCGCGTCGCCATCACGCCCGGCGAGGTCGTCCAGCTCTCCGCGTACTTCGGCCTCATCACCGGCGGCGTCACCCAGGTCCTCATGGTCCTGCCCGTCGGGCACAAGGGGCTCGAGTCCGTGCGGTCCGTCGCCGAGGTCCTCACCGAGCCCGACCTCGAGGAGAACGCGGGCAAGGACGTCGTGCGGTCGGTCGGCGGCGCGCTCCGGTTCGACCACGTCGACTTCCGCTACCCCGACGCCGCGGAGCCCGCCGTCACCGGCATCGACCTCGACGTCCGGCCCGGCGAGACCATCGCGTTCGTCGGCCACTCCGGCTCCGGCAAGTCCACGATGCTCAACCTCGCGCTCGGGTTCCTGCGCCCCACCGGCGGCCGGATCCTGCTCGACGGCGTCGACGCCGCCACGCTCGACCTGCGCACGTACCGCGCCCACGTGTCCGTCGTCCCGCAGGACTCCGTCCTGTTCGAGGGCTCGATCCGGGAGAACGTCACCTACGGCATGACCGACGTGCCCGACGCCCGCGTCCGGCAGGCCCTCGTCGACGCCAACGCCGCCGAGATCGTCGACGCCCTGCCCGACGGCTGGCACACCGTCGTCGGCGAGCGCGGCGCACGCCTGTCCGGCGGGCAGCGGCAGCGCATCGCGATCGCCCGGGCGCTCGTCCGCGACCCCCGCGTCCTGCTGCTCGACGAGGCGACGTCCGCGCTCGACTCCGAGTCCGAGGCGCTCGTCCGCGACGCCCTCGCGCGCCTCATGGCCGGCCGCACGACGCTCGTCGTCGCGCACCGGCTGTCGACCATCCGCAACGCCGACCGGATCGTCGTGCTCGACCACGGGCGCGTCGTCGAGGTCGGCAGCCACGACGAGCTGCTCGACGCGGGCGGCCGCTACGCGCGGCTCGAGCACGCCCAGCGCACCTGACCCGCACGACGAACCCCCCGACGAGAGGCAGTGTGGCCTTGACCAGCACCCCGACCGGCACCGGCCCGACGACCAGCACGTCCCGGCGGCGCGCCCGCCTCGGCATCGTCGCCGCCGCGACCGTGGCGACCGCGGCCGCCGGCGGCACGGTCGCCGCCCTCGTCGCGACCGCCCCCGACGACGTCGCCGGCGAGCCGCTGACGATCACGCCCGACCCGTCCTACCGCGCGAGCGAGCGGTTCCAGGGCTGGGGCACGAGCCTCGTCTGGTTCGCGCACGCGACCGGCGGCTACCCGGAGGACCTGCGCGAGGAGCTCTACCAGAAGGTGTTCGGCGAGGACGGGCTGAACCTCACGGTCGTCCGGTACAACGTCGGCGGCGGCAACGCGACCGACGTCGACTCGCCCGCCTACATGCGGCCCGGCGGCGACGTCCCCGGCTGGTGGTCGCCCGGCCTCCTCGGGCCCGACGGTGCCGTGCGCGACGCCGCCGACGCCTACCGCGCCGCCTTCGACCCCGACGACGACGCGTCGTACGACCTCGACGCCGACCCCGGCCAGCGGTGGTGGGTCGAGCGGCTCGCGCAGGACGCGCGCGTCACGCACTGGGAGGCGTTCAGCAACTCCCCGCCGTGGTTCATGACCGAGTCCGGCTACGCGACCGGCGGCCTGGAGCCCACGACCGACCAGCTCCGCACCGACAGCGTCGACGACTTCGCCGCCTACATGGTGCGGGCCGTCGAGCACCTGGAGCAGACCTACGGCGTCCGGTTCTCCACCATCGACCCGATGAACGAGCCGAACACCGACTACTGGGCCACCCGGTTCCGGCCCGACGGGACCCTGGAGCCGCGCCGCCAGGAGGGCGCGCACCTGTCGCCCGCCCTGCAGGCGACGCTCGTCGAGTCCCTCGCGGCCCGGCTCGCCGCCCCCGGGACCAGCACCGACGCCGTCGTGTCCGGACCCGACGAGACCAACCCGCGCCTGTTCGTGCAGGACTGGGAGGGCTGGACCCCCGCCGCGCGCGAGGCCGTCGGGCAGCTCAACGTCCACACGTACGGCACCGAGGACCGCGTGCAGGCCCGCGACATCGCTAAGGCCGCCGGCAAGCGGCTGTGGATGAGCGAGGTCGAGGGCGACTTCAGCATCGAGGGCGGGTTCGACCTCGACGACATGGCCAACGGCCTCGGCATGGCGACGCGCATCGTCGACGACCTGCGCGAGCTCGAGCCGTCCGCCTGGGTGTTCTGGCAGCCCGTCGAGGACCTGTGGCACATGGAGCTCGAGGCCGACGGCAACTGGGGCAGCGTCTACGTCGACCTCGACTGCTCCGCCGACGGGACGTCCGCCCGCCGCGTCGCCGCCGGGCACGCCGACCCGACGTGCCGCGTCCTGACGAACACCAAGTACGACACCGTCCGGAACTTTACGCACTACATCGAGCCCGGCGACTCCCAGGTCGCCGTCGACGACCCGTCGACCACCGCGTTCGTGCACGGCGACGAGGACGGCGCGACGCTCGTGCACGTCAACCAGTCGCAGTCCGACCGGGCGGTCACCCTCGACCTGTCGCGGTTCGCGTCGTTCGACGGCGCGACCGTGACCCCCGTCGTCACCACCGCCCCGCCGCCCGTCCGCACCGACGACGCCGCACCCTGGTCGCTCGTGCCCGGCGAGCCCGTGCGCGTCGGGCGGGACGGGACCGTCACCCTGGCCGTCCCCGCGAAGTCCGTGACGACGTTAGTCGTCGAGGGCGTGTCCGGGGTCGCCGACGGGACCGGCCTCGCGGACGGCACCGCGTACACCCTGACCAGCGCGGACGGCGGGCTGGCCCTCGCGGCCGGGTCGGACGGCGGTGCGGACGGCGCGACGACCGTCGAGGCGCCGGACGGCTCCGCCGCGCAGACGTGGACGCTGCACACCCTGTCCGGCGCGGGCACGAACCGGCACGTCGTCGCCCTGTCCGACGGCACGGGCCGGTTCCTCGCGACCGACGACGACCGGACGACTCTCGTCGCGTCCGACGTCGACGCCGCGCGGCAGGACCCGGCGCAGCAGTGGGTGCTCAGCAGCCTCGACGGCCGCACGCGCTCGCTGCTCAACGTCGCGACGACACGCCAGCTCGACGTCGCCCGCCGCAACGCCGAGCCGGGCACGGCCGTCGCCCTGACCCCGGCAACCACCGACCCGCAGCAGGCGTGGACGTTCGCCCCCGCGGAGTCGTGAGGGTCGTCAGGACTACCGCGGCGGGAGCTGCTGGACGGCCCACTCGTTCCCGTCGGGGTCGGTGAACCCGGTGAACCGGCCCCACGGGAACTCCTGCACCTCGGGGGCGTCGACGCCCTGCGCGAGCAGGTACTCGCGCGCGGCGTCGGCGTCGTCGACCACGACCTGCAGGCCCTTGGCCGACCCGGGTGCGGAGTCCGCCAGCCCGACGCCGACGGAGATCGAGCACGCCGACCCCGGGGGCGTGAGCTGCACGAAGCGCAGGTCGTCGGAGATCTTGTGGTCGTGGTCGACGACGAAGCCGACCTTGTCCGCGTAGAACGCCTTGGCGCGGTCGACGTCGCTGACCGGTACGTAGACGAGCTCGAGCCTGAAGTCCATCGGTCGTCCCCCTCGTGCGGGCCGCCGACCCGACGTCGACGGCGGACGTCCATCGTCCCGCGCGCCACCCACACCGGTCTGCCCGATTCTGTCGAAGCGCATCGACGGATGTGGCAGGGTCGTCCCGTGCCCGACGACGCGCCCACCGCCCTGCCCGCCGACCTCCCCACCGACCCGACCGCCGACCCGTCCGCCGCGCCGACGGCCGCCGGCATCGGCGGCCCCACCCCGACCCCCCTGCCGACGCGACCGGTCGTGCCCGGCTTCCACCCCGACCCGAGCGTCGTCCGCGACGGCGACGGCTACGTGCTCGTGTGCTCGAGCTTCGAGTACGCGCCCGGCCTGCCCGTCTTCCGGTCGGACGACCTCGTGACGTGGGACCTGGTCGGGCACGCGTGGGACCGCCCGTCCCAGCTGCGGCTCGACGGTCTCAGGCCGTCGGGCGGCGTCTACGCGCCGACCCTGCGCCGCCACGACGGCCGGTTCTGGCTCGTCACGACGAACGTCAACGACGGGCCCGGCCACCTGCTCGTCACCGCCGAGCGCCCCGAGGGCCCGTGGTCCGAGCCCGTGCGCATCGCCGAGGCGGGCGGCATCGACCCCGACCTCGCGTGGGACGAGGACGGCACCTGCTACCTCACCTGGTGCGACGGGGGGATCCAGCAGGCCGTCCTCGACCCGACGACCGGACGGCTGCTGTCGGCGCCGCGCCGGATCTGGAGCGGCACCGGCGGCAAGCACCCCGAGGGGCCGCACCTGCACCGCGTCGGCGACACGTGGTACCTGCTCGTCGCCGAGGGCGGCACCGGGCACGGGCACGCGGTGTCCGTCGCGCGCGCGCCGTCGCCCGCCGGCCCGTTCGAGCCGTCGCCGCACAACCCGCTGCTGACCGCGCGCGGCACCGAGTCGGTCGTGCAGAACGCCGGGCACGCCGACCTCGTCGAGCGCCCCGACGGCACGTGGGCCGTCGTCTTCCTCGGGGTGCGGCCCGTCGGGTACTTCCCCGGCTGGCACGTCCTGGGCCGCGAAACGTACGCCGCCGAGGTCACGTGGCGGGACGGCTGGCCGGTCCTCGGGGCGCCGGTCCAGCCGACCGCACCGGCCGCGGAGGACGAGACCCTGCCGCCGCACGACCTGCCCGTGGGCTGGGTCGGCGCCGGGGTCTTCCCCGCCGACGTCCTGCGGTGGTCGGGCGACGCCTGGCGTCTCGCGGCCCCCGCCGGCGACGCCGCCGACGAGGGAGCCACCGCCGCGGACGCGCCCGGCCGCACCTTCGTCGGGCGCCGCCAGGAGCACACCCGCGTCACGGTGCGCGGCCAGGTCGAGCCCGGCGACGGCACCGGTGGGATCGAGGTCCGGATCGACCCCGACCACGCCCTCACCCTCGAGGTCGAGGGCGCGCGCGTCCGGGCGGTCGCCCGCGTCGGGTCGCTCGTCTCGGTCCTCGGCGAGGCGGCCGCCGACGCCACGACCGTGCTGGAGCTGCGGGCCGACGCGTCGCCGTTCCACGTGTACAGCCACCGGCGCGGGCCGGACGAGCTCGTCGCGGTCGTGCACGGCCCCGACGGCACGGTCGAGCTCGGCCGGCTCGACGGCCGGTACCTGTCGTCGGAGGTCGCCGCCGGGTTCACGGGCCGCATGGTCGGGCTCGTCGCGAGCCGCGGCGAGGTCGTCGTGCGGTCGTTCACCTACGCGGGCCACGA
>NZ_BIMR01000029.1 GCF_004306155.1 Cellulomonas biazotea | reverse complement strand
CGCCCACGCCGACCCCGCGGCCGACGTGGGCGCCGAGCCCGCGCCCGACCGCCACCCCGACGGGCCAGCCGACCGCGGAGCCCACGGGCACGCCGACGGCCGCGCCGACCGGCACGCCGACGAGCACGCCGACCGGCACGCCCTCGGCGTCCGCGACCCCGACGCCCACGACCACGGCCGCAGGCCCGTCGATCACCGCCACGAAGGCCGTCGCCCGCCCGGGCGAGCAGGTCACCGTCACGGCGACCGGCGTGACCGGCGCGCAGGTCGAGGTCGGCATCGCGAGCACGTACCGGCGGCTCGCGGTCGTGCCGGTCGTCGACGGCACCGCGACGGTGACGGTGACCGTCCCGACGGACCTCGCCCCGGGCGTGCACCACCTGCAGCTCCGTGACCTGTCCGGGACGGTCCTCGCGCAGGTGGAGATCGTCGTCCAGGGTGCAGCCCTCGCGGCGACGGGAGACGACGTGGCCGCACCGGTCACGCTGGCGGCGCTGCTGGTGATGCTCGGCGCGGCGGCCGTCGTGGTCGCGGCCCGCCGCGGCAGGACGCGTGCACGTCACGCGATCCGCTGACGACGTCGCGCACGCGCAAGACGGGAGCCCCGGGGCCGCAGACCTCGGGGCTCCCGCCGTCCCACCACGTGGTCCGGTGGGCCGTCCACCCCACGCAGGCGTGGCCCCGTGACGTACCGTGAGGCAGCACTTCGCACCACCGGGCCCCGGTCGTCTGCGCCGGGGCCCTCGTCATACGCCCGTCCAGCCCCGGCGGCGCCCGAACGACGCACGCCCGACGATCCACCGCGACCCCTCGCCCGACGAACGCCGACCACAGTTGCCGACGCCCTCGCCCGGCCGCGCACGGACCGACAGGACGGACCCCACGTGAGCACGACCACCCTTCCCGACCCCCTGCCCGTCGACGGCTCCGCCGGCTCGCGCGAGCGCGCGGTGAGCGACTTCACCGAGCTGACGCGCACCGTGCAGGCGGCGGGCCTGATGGCACGACGACCCGGCCACTACACGGTGCGCCTGTCGGCTGCCGTGCTCGCGATCGCCGGCCTGGTCGTGGCCGTGGTGCTCGTCGGGGACTCGTGGTGGCAGGTCGCGGTGGCGGGTGTGGCGGGCGTGATCCTCACGCAGGTCGCGTTCCTCGGGCACGACGCCGCGCACCGGCAGATCTTCTCGTCGGGCCGCGCGAACACGTGGGCGAGCCTGGTGCTCGCGAACCTGCTGGTCGGGCTGAGCGCGGGCTGGTGGCAGCACAAGCACACGCGCCACCACGCCAACCCGAACAAGGTCGGTGCCGACCCGGACATCGACATGAAGGTGCTGTCGTTCACGCCGGAGCAGGTCGCGCGCAGCGAGTCGCGGTGGGCCCGCTGGTACCTCGCCCACCAGGGCTTCTTCTTCTTCCCGCTGCTGCTGCTCGAGGGTGTCGCGCTGCACGTCGCGGCCGTCCGCCGGGTGCTGTCCCGCGAGCCGCTGGAGCGGCGCGGGGTCGAGGCGGCGATGCTCACGGTCCGCCTGGTCGGTGCCGCCGCGCTCGTGCTGACGGTCATGTCGCCGTGGAAGGCCCTCGTGGTCGCGGCCGTGCAGCTCGCCGTCTTCGGCTTCTACATGGGCGCGTCGTTCGCGCCGAACCACAAGGGCATGCCGCTGCTGCCGAAGGACGCGCGCGTCGACTTCCTGCGCCGCCAGGTCCTCACGAGCCGCAACATCGGCGGTGGCCGCTGGGTCGACGTCCTCATGGGCGGGCTCAACCACCAGGTCGAGCACCACCTGTTCCCGTCGATGCCGCGCGTGAGCCTGCGCCGGGCGCAGCCGCTGGTCCGCGCCTACTGCGAGGCGCGCGGCATCCCCTACGTGCAGGTGTCGCTGGGCCGGTCGTACGCGATGATCGTCCGCCACCTCAACACGGTCGGCCGTCCCGACCGCGACCTGTTCGCGTGCCCGGTCACGGCGGCCTACCGAGCCTGACCCCGCGACCCTCGCGCGGCCACCTCGGACGGCACCGGCCGGACGCCTGCATTCTGCCTGCACCGCCGCTAGCATGACGGCATGAGCGTGACCATCACCGTGCGCGACGTCCCCGACGACGTCCGTGACGAGCTCGCCGCCCGCGCGGCCCGCAGCGGACGGTCGCTGCAGGAGTACCTGCGGGCTCAGCTCATCGACCTCTCCTCCCACCCGACCGCGGCAGACGCCGTCGCGGCGATCCGCGCGCGCGCACGGACGTACCCGCAGTTCGACCTCGCGCGCGTCGTCGACGACCTCGACGCCGACCGTCGGTGACGCTCCTCGTCGTCGACGCGTCCGCCGTCGTCACGCTCCTCCTGGACCCGGCGGGCGACGGCGAGGCGGTCGCACGTCACCTCGCGGACGCTCGCGTCGCCGCGCCCGACCTGCTGCCGTACGAGGTCACGAACGTCCTGCGCCGGCACCGCGCCGCCGGCGCACTGTCGGACGCCGAGGCGATGCTCGCCTTCGACGGGCTCGCGGCACTGCCCGTCGACCTCTGGCCGTTCACGACCCTGCAGACCGAGATCTTGCGGCTGTCGGGGGCGGTCAACGCGTACGACGCCGCGTACGTGGCCCTCGCGGAGCTCCTCGGCTGCCCCCTCCTGACGCGCGACCGAGGCCTCGCGCGCGCCCCGGGGGTCCGCTGCGAGCTGCTCCTCGACTAGGCGTCGCGGAGCGCCCCGTCGGGTCGCAGGGGCCAGGTCAGGGCGCGGACGTCGCCGTCCGCGCCAGGTCGTCCGCGAGCGCGGCGAGCACCTCGTCGCTGTCCTTCGTGAGCCGGTCGCCCGACCACTTCTCCTTGAGGGTGACCGTGCGGCCGTCGTGCAGCGTGAACGCCACCCGCACCGGCGTGCGCCGCAGCACCTGCGCCGTGGCGACCTCCTCGAAGGACAGGAACGGGAAGCGGCGGGCCAGCTCGACGACGGGCGCGGACTGCAGCAGCGCCGCCATGCGCGCCTTGCCGCCCTCGGTCTGCTTGGGGCACGGCACCAGCAGCAGGCCGTTGTCGAGGACCACGACGTCGTGCTGCGCGCCGTCGACGTCGACGTTCGCGATCCCGCCGAGGATCTCGCCGCCGTGCGCGGTCGCGGTCGCGGACGCCTGACCGGCGCGCGTCACGTCCACGTCGAGGCGCACCAGGTGCTCGCGGACGGCACCGGCCTGTGCGGGGTCGGCCGCGAGGTCGGCGAGCGCGTCGAGGTCGAGCGGCTGCCCGTCGCGGCCGACGAGGACGGCGGGACCGCTCCACGAGTGCCGCCACCGGGCGACGCCCGCCTGGACGGCCGCGGAGCCGAGGACGACCCGCAGGAGCATGGGCACCGGCCGGTCGTCGTCGGGCGCGACGTCGGTGTCGAAGCCCACGGCCCGCGCGAGGTCGTCGCCCCGGCCCGCGGCGACGAGGTCGAGGACGGTCGCGAGCGTGGCGCGCTGCTGCCCGGCCAGGCGGGCCGCCGCCCGGTACACGGAGTCGGCGGCACGCTGACGGTCGGCGGCGACGGACGCGGCGGTGAGCTCGTCCCAGTCGAGGCGGGTCCGGTCGTCGAACGCGACGACCTCCTCGGCGACGGCCGCCGCGGCGACGGCGAACCCGGGCACGAGGACGGTCGCCGGGCGGGTGTCCCGCACGACCTGGGTGTCGGGCACGTGCGCCATGGCGGCGATCCGCGCGGCGACGGGCGGGTGGCTGTCCCAGAGCGAGCCGTCGCTCGGCGGGGCGTCGGCGCGCAGCTCGGCGAGCTCGTCGCCGCGCGCGGCGAGCAGGTCGCCGAAGCCCCCGAAGAACCCGGCGGCCGTCGGCGCGTAGCCCGACTCCCAGCCGTTCGCGAGGTAGGAGCCGGCGTAGAAGCTCCACGCGGTGTCGACGACGGGCAGCTCGCGCAGCGTGGACTGCGCGACCTCGCGGCCGGCGACGCGGACGGACAGCTCGTCGGCCTCGAGCTCCTGCCGCCGGCTCACGGCCGCGGAGACGAGCAGGTAGAGCCGGGCGTAGCCGCGCAGGAGCCACCCGACGACGTTGCCGGAGAGCTGCTGGACGGTCGCGAGAATGACGGCCCGGCCGCGGTAGGTCACGGCGCCGAGGCGCGTGTGGCTGCGGGAGTAGTGCCCGAGCTCGTGCGCGAGGACGGACCGGAGCTGGGCGACGTCGAACGCCTGCAGCAGCGGCACGCCGAGGTAGAGGTGCCGGCGGCCGCCGACGAGGCCGAGCAGCCGGGCGTCCTCGGAGACGGCGGCGTTGACCTCGCCGACGAGGCGGATCTCGTCGGGCACGCGGGTCTGCGCGGCGTCGGCGAGCTCGCGGACCGTGGCCCACAGCTCGGGGGCGTCGGCCGGGGTGACCTCCAGGCCGGGCTCGGGCGCAGGGTTCGCGCGGGCCACCTTCCACAGCGCCGAGACGACGCCGACGGCGACGACGAGTGCGAGGATCCCGAGCTTGGCCCCGCCGGTGCCGTACCCGCCCTCGAACGCGAGGACCGCGAGCCAGCCGAGCCCCGCGATGACGCCGAGCGCCACCACGTAGAAGCCGGCGAGCATCGCGACCGAGAGGGCGGCGCGCAGGGACGTGACCATGTCGACTCCTGGAGGGGGCACCGGTGTCTCCGGTGACCGCGAGCGGGAGCGTAGCGGCGGGGTGGGGCGCCGCGGGCCGTTTCCGCAGGACGGGCTGCTGCGGCATCCACCGGTCGGCCGATGCGCGGATCAGCACGATAGAGGACTAGTCATATATACGACGCGTCTCCTATGCTCGGGACGTGTCGCTCAAGCACGCCGTCCTCGGCTTCCTGTCCGTCGCCCCCATGACGGGCTACGACCTGCGCAAGCACATGGAGGAGTCCGTCGCGCACTTCTGGCCCGCGGACCAGGCGCAGATCTACCGCACCCTCACGGTCCTCGCCGCCGACGGCCTCGTCGACGTCCGGACCGTCCCGCAGGAGGGCCGCCCCGACCGGCGCGAGCACTCCGTCACCGACGCGGGGCTCGCCGAGCTCGACCAGTGGCTCGCCTCCCCCGTCGAGTACGCCCCCACCCGGGAGTCGTTCCTCGTCCGGCTGTTCTTCGTCGGGCGGCTCGGCGTCGACCGCACCCGCGCCGTCCTGCACGAGCGGGCGGCCGAGGCCCGCGAGATGGTCGCGGTCCTCGAGCACACCCAGCACCTCAGCGAGCAGGCGCTCGCGCAGGTCGCCGACGTCCCGCTGCCCGTCCGACTGCGCCTCGCGACCCTCACGAACGGCCTCGTCCACGCGCGCGCCGAGCTCGCGTGGATCGAGGACCTGCTGGCCGACCTCGACACCCCGGGCTGACACCCGGGCACCCCGCCACCTCGACCGCACCGTCCGGCACGCACCGCCGGCACGGCACCCCGGCGCGCCCGCGCACGCCCGTCCGACGCACCGCCCGCTCTCGCACAGCCCGCACCAGCACCGCCCGTCCGACGCACCGCCCGCTCTCGCACGGCCCGCTCCCGCACCGCCCGTCCCGACCGAGGAGAGACCGATGTCCGCACCCGCCGCACCCGCAGCGCCCTCGTCGCCCGGCGCCGACGCGCCCGGCCGGCGCCCCGCTCGCACCCCGCGTCCCGCGTCCTGGCGCGGCGTGACCGTCTACGCCGTCGGCGTCCTCGTCCTCGCGATCCTCGGCTCGATCGTCCTCGCGGGCGCGCAGGACAAGGCGACGAGCGCGGGCGCGCTCCTGTTCGTCCTGTCTCCGTTCCTCATGGCGGTCGGGCTGCGCACGATCGGCCGCGAGGGGTGGGCCGACGCCGGCCTGCGCCTGGGTCGTGAGCGCGGCTGGTACCTGTTCGCCGTGCTCTGGATGCCCGCCGCGTTCGCGGTCGCGCTGCTGGTCGGCGTCCTCACCGGCCAGGTCCACGGCCAGGACGGCGGGCTGTCGCTGTTCGGGACGCTCGTCGTCGGCGGCATGGTCGCTCGCACGTTGTTCGCGCTCTTCGAGGAGTGGGGCTGGCGCGGCTACCTGGAGCCGCGGCTGCAGGCGCTCGGCGTCCGCGGGCTGCGGCGGCACCTGGCCGTCGGCGCGCTGTGGGCCGTGTGGCACGTGCCATACATCGTCGCGATGGGCGACGAGTACACCGACGTCCCGCTCGCCGCGCAGATCCCGCTCTTCTTCGTCGCCGTCCTCGCGATGGCCGTGGTGACCGGCGTGATGCGGGCGCGGACCGGCAGCGTGTGGCCCGCGGTCGTCGAGCACGGCGTCGCCAACGCGGTCGCGTTCGCGCTGCTCGACGAGCGGGTCGTCGTCATCGACGCGCCGCTCGTCTACGCCGCCCGCCCTGAGGGTCTCGTCGTCCTCGCGCTCCTCGTCGTGTCGGCGGTCGTCGTGTGGCGGCGCTGGGGCGAGCGCGACTGAGGCTCCGCCCACCGGTGGGGCGAGGTCGCGCGAGGTCCGTGGGAGGTCGGGCGAGGTCGGGCGCGAACCGCGACGCCCCAGCAGGGCGGGTCGCGACGACCGACCTCGTCCGACCCGCTGACAGGACGCGATCCGCGAGAGACGATGCCCCGGTGACGTCGAGCACCCCGACCGCCGCACCCACGACCAGCGCCCCCACGACCTCTGCACCGGCACCCCCGGCCGGCGCGCCCGCCGACGCGGACGCCGACCGCACGGCCGACGCGAGCGTCCCCCGCCCCGCCCTGCTGTCCGTCGACGACGACCCCGCGGTCTCACGCGCAGTCGCCCGCGACCTGCGCCGCAGGTACGGCTCGCGGTACCGCGTCGTGCGCGCGGAGTCGGGCGACGCGGCGCTGGAGGCGCTGCGCGAGCTCAAGCTGCGCGGCGAGCAGGTCGCCGTCCTGCTGGCCGACCACCGGATGCCCGGCATGACGGGCATCGAGTTCCTGGAGCAGGCGATGGACCTGTTCCCCCAGGCCCGTCGGGTCCTGCTCACCGCGTACGCGGACACGGAGGCGGCGATCGACGCGGTCAACGTCGTCGACCTCGACCACTACCTGCTCAAGCCGTGGGCGCCGCCGGAGGAGAAGCTGTACCCGGTGATCGACGCGCAGCTCGACGCGTGGGCGGTCAGCGCTCCCCCGCCGGTGCCGCAGGCGAAGGTCGTCGGGCACCGCTGGTCGGCCCGCTCGTCGCAGGTGCGCGAGTTCCTGGCCCGCAACCAGGTGTCGTACCGGTGGTTCGCGTCGGACTCCGCGGAGGGCCGCCGGCTGCTCGACGCGGCCGGGGTCGACGAGTCCGCGGTCCCGCTCGTCGTGACCCCGGACGGCGAGCCGCTGAGCGCGCCGGACGACGCGACGCTCGCGGCCCGGGTCGGCCTGGCGACGTCGCCCACGACCGACTTCTACGACCTGGTGGTCGTCGGCGGCGGCCCGGCGGGGCTGAGCGCGGCGCTGTACGGCGCGTCGGAGGGCCTGCGCACGGCGCTCGTCGAGCGCGTCGCGACCGGCGGCCAGGCAGGGCAGAGCTCGCGCATCGAGAACTACCTGGGCTTCCCCGACGGCGTCTCGGGCGCACAGCTCACCGAGCGGGCGCGGCGGCAGGCGGTGCGGTTCGGGGCGGAGATCGTGCTAGCGGCGGACGTCGTCGGGCTCGACGTGCAGGGCTCCGCGCGGCACGTGCGGCTCGCGGACGGCAGCGTCGTCGGCGCGCACACGGTGCTGCTGGCCAGCGGCGTCGCGTACCGCGAGCTCGACGGCCCGGGGCTGTCGGCGCTCACGGGCCGCGGGGTCTACTACGGGTCGGCGCTGACGGAGGCACCCGCCTGCGAGGACCAGGACGTGTTCGTCGTCGGCGGCGCGAACTCCGCGGGCCAGTCGGCGATGCACCTGTCCCGCACGGCCCGGTCCGTGACGCTCGTCGTGCGCGGCGAGCATCTGTCGTCGTCGATGTCGCACTACCTGGTCGAGCAGCTCGCGGCGAACCCGAAGGTGCGGGTCCGCACGTGCTGCGAGGTCGTCGAGGCCGTCGGCGACGACCACCTGGAGCGCCTGGTGCTGCGCGACTCCCGCACGGGCGAGAAGGAGGAGGTGGAGACGAGCCACGCGTTCGTCTTCATCGGCGCCGTGCCCCGCACCGACTGGCTCGACGGCACCGTCGCGCGCGACGCGCGCGGGTTCGTCCTCGCCGGGCCCGACCTGCTCGACGAGGGTCGGCCCCCGTCCGGGTGGCCGCTCGACCGGCCGCCCTACCACCTCGAGACCAGCCGCCCCGGCGTGTTCGTCGCGGGCGACGCCCGGGCCGAGTCGGCCAAGCGCGTCGCGTCGGCGGTCGGCGAGGGCGCTATGGCGGTCATGCTCGTCCACCGGTACCTGGAGCAGCTGTGACGACGACACCCCCGTTCCTGCCCTGCGACATCGCGGAGCTGCGCACGCTCTTCCTCTTCGACAAGCTCACCGACGAGCAGCTCACGTGGCTGTGCAGCCGGGGGCACGTCGAGCACCAGGACCCCGGCCTGCTGTTCCACGAGGGCGACCCCGCGGCGGCGTTCTACGTGCTGCTGGAGGGGTCCGTCGCGCTGTACCGCCGCGTCGGCACGGACGACGTCGAGGTCAGCCGCACGTCGCAGGTCGGCGTCTACGCGGGCGCGTGGCACGCCTACCTGGAGCGGGAGGAGGCCCGCGCCTACCTGCACTCGCTGCGCGTGCTGGAGCCGTCCCGGTTCTACGTGCTGCCCGCGGCCGACTTCACCGAGGTCATGCACACCTGGTTCCCCATGGCGATGCACCTGCTGGAGGGCCTGTTCTTCGGGCAGAAGAGCATGCAGACCGCGACGGCCCAGCGGGAGCGGCTGCTGGCGCTCGGGTCGCTGTCCGCGGGCCTGACGCACGAGCTCAACAACCCGGCGTCGGCCGCGACGCGGGCGACCGCGACCCTGCGCGAGCGTGTCGCCCGCATGCGCAGCAAGCTCGCGCTCGTCGCGTCGGGCGCGTACGACCGGGACGAGCTCGTCCAGATCATCGAGCTGCAGGAGAAGGCGGTCGCCGCCCTGGAGGAGTCGCGCGGTCGACCGCCGCTGTCCGCGCTGGAGACGTCCGACCGCGAGGACGACGTCGCCGACTGGCTAGACGACCACGGCATCGGCGACAACGCGGAGATGGCGCACAGCTTCGTCGAGGCGGGGATCGACCCGCAGTGGCTGGAGGACCACGTCGGCAGCGTGCCCGAGGGGGTCGTCGCGGGCGCCGCGCACTGGCTCGGGTACACCCTGGAGACCGAGCTGCTGATGAACGAGGTCGAGGACGCCACGACCCGCATCTCGACGCTCGTCGAGGCCGCCAAGCAGTACTCGCAGATCGGCCGCGCCGCGCAGCAGGAGGTCGACGTCCACGTGCTGCTCGACAGCACCCTGACGATGCTCGACGCGAAGCTCGCGGGCATCGACGTCGTGCGGCACTACGACCGCACCCTGCCGCCCGTCCTGGTGCACGGCGCCGAGCTCAACCAGGTGTGGACCAACCTGCTCGACAACGCCCGGCAGGCGATGGCCGACGTCCCCGAGGGGCAGCGGCGCCTGACGATCACGACGCGCCGCGTCGAGGACTGGCTGGAGGTCGAGGTCGCCGACACCGGCACCGGCATCCCGGCCGACGTCGTCGACCGGGTGTTCGAGCCGTTCTTCACGACCAAGCCCGTCGGCTCGGGCACCGGGCTCGGTCTCGACATCTCGTGGCGCATCGTCGTCGGCAAGCACCACGGCGACCTGCGCGTCGTGTCCTCGCCGGGCGACACCCGCTTCACCGTCCGGCTCCCCTACACCCATCCGGAGGCCTCGTGACCGTCGACGTCGACCCCACCGTCCCGCCCAGCGGCACCGGCTGCGTCGAGTGCCAGGAGGGCGACGGCTGGTGGGTGCACCTGCGCCGGTGCGCGCACTGCGGGCACATCGGCTGCTGCGACACGTCCCCGGCGCAGCACGCGACCGCGCACTGGCACGAGACGGGCCACCGCTACATGCGCTCCTTCGAGCCGGGCGAGGACTGGTGGTGGGACTACGCGGAGGGCGCGTCCGTCGCCGGGCCGGACCTCGCCCCGCCGGACGCCCGACCCGCCGACCAGCCCGTCCCCGCGCCGCGCGACCGCATCCCGACGAACTGGCGCGACCTGATCCACTGAGCCCGGTCCACCGCCCCCGCCGGGGCGCTCGGACGACGGAGCGGTCCCGCCTTCGACGACGTCGGGACCGAGCGCCGTCAGACGGGTCGCGCCTCGCGCCCGCTGACCTGCGCGGCCGCGACGTGCTCGCGCAGCAGGTCCAGGTCGGGGCCCGGGAACAGCGCGGCGGGCAGCGCCGAGTGCATCCGGCCGTGCCGGTGCGACAGGACCACGACGTCCGAGCGCAGGGTGACCGCCCGGTAGGCCGCGTACGACGTGGACGCCGTGCCGAGCGGGCCCTGCATCCACAGCGCGTCGGGCGTCAGCGCGGCACGGAACGTGGTCCCCGCCGGGATCTGCCGCGCGAGCTGCCGACGTGTCTGCCAGGCGACCGTCGCGGGCAGGAGGCCCACGATCACGGCGAGCGGCGCGAGGATCAGCGGCCCGGTGTCGGTCAGGAGCATCAGTCCGAGCGCGACGAGGACGAGGCCCGCGACGAGGCCCCGCATCGCCCGCGTCCAGAACGCCTGC
The DNA here is from genome assembly GCF_004306155.1 of Cellulomonas biazotea. Lineage (GTDB taxonomy): Bacteria > Actinomycetota > Actinomycetes > Actinomycetales > Cellulomonadaceae > Cellulomonas > Cellulomonas biazotea. The sequence goes on along the minus strand of NZ_BIMR01000029.1, from coordinate 197 downwards.
CGCACGAGGACCCGGGTCACCCGTCCGACGAAGCCCTCGTCGGACGTCCAGGCCCGCACGGGGACGGCGGGGTCAGCGGGCGGCAGCAGCGGGTCCACGAGCGGAGCGTAGGCCCGCGCCCGCGCCCGCGTGCGCCGTCCGCGGGCCCGCTCGCCCGGACGGCAGAGCGCCCGGGGACCGGTCGGGGTCCCCGGGCG
>NZ_BIMR01000028.1 GCF_004306155.1 Cellulomonas biazotea | reverse complement strand
CGGCGCGGTCCATGGTGAGCGTGAACGGCACGAGGGCCGACGTCTCGGGGGTCGGCTCGAACGCGAACGCGAGGTGGTCGACGGCGAGGAACTCGGGCTGGCGGCTCTCGGGCACGTCCACGACGCGGTAGCCGGCGGGCAGAGGGCTCATGTCCGTCATCGTGTCGTCGCCGCGCGCCACGCGCGAGCGTTTTCCCGTCGCGCGACCCCGCGGGCCGGGCCTGTGCGCGGCTCCGACCTGCGGTTACGCTCGGGCGATGAGGACCCGCGGGCCGGCGCCGGACGTCGGTCCGCTCACGCGCCTGTCCCTCGCGCTGCGGCGGCGCGTCCTGCGGTCGCAGGTCGGCCTCCTGGGCGTCCTCGTCGTCCTCTCCGGGGCGATCGCCGCCGGCATCGTGCTGCAGAGCACGTGGGTGCCCCCGTCGACGTACGTGGTCCTGCTGCTCGTCGGCGTCCTGCTGCTGCGCCTGCGGCCGTTCGCGGTGCTGTCGGTCGTCGTCCTGCTCGAGGTGCTGGTCCTGCTCCTGACCGACCGTCCGGCGATGGTGCCCGGCGTGGTCGTCATCATCGGCATCGGGGCGGTCGTCGCCCTCGTCTTCGCCAGCGAGCGGGACCGGCTGGGGCTGCGCGGCGCCCCGGGTGGGCACATGCTCGTCGACCTGCGCGACCGGCTCGCCGCGCACGGGCGCGTGCCGGTCCTGCCGCGCGGCTGGCGCGTCGACACCGAGATCCGCTCGGCCCACTCGGACGCGTTCTCGGGCGACTTCCTCGTGGCACGGCTGCGGCGCGGGTCCGTCCTGGAGGTCGTCCTGGTCGACGTGTCCGGCAAGGGCATGGACGCGGGCGTCCGGTCGCTGCAGCTCTCGGGGGCCTTCGGGGGGCTGCTCGGCGCGCTGCCCAGCGAGTCGTTCCTGCAGGCCGCGAACGCGTACGTGCTGGACCAGGACTGGGAGGAGGGGTTCGCGACCGCCGTGCACGTCGCCGTCGACCTGGCCAGCGGGGACTACACGGTCGCGACCGCGGGGCACCCGCCGCCTCTGCACCTGCACGCCGGTGCGGGACGGCTCGACGTCGTCGACACCGTGGGCAGTCCCGCCCTGGGGGTCGTCGACGACCTGCCGTACCGGCCGCGCTACGGACGGCTGGAGCCCGGCGACGTCCTGCTGCTCTACACCGACGGTCTCGTCGACACGCCTGCGCGCTCGCTCGACCGGGGGATCGACCGGCTCATGGGGGCCGCCGACCGGGTCCTCGGACGCCAGGTCGGGGGAGCCGCCGCGGTACTGGCTGACGTCCGTGCGGACGACTCCGACGACCGTGCGCTCGTGCTCGTCTGCCGCGACTGACCCGGGCCCGGCAGCTGGCCGCTCAGTCGTCGGGGAACCAGATCGCCCGCCGGACGGCGACGCGGTGACCGTCGGCCGTGCGGGGCGTCGCCTCGGCGACCAGGTGCTCGAGTGCCCGCGCGCGGTGCCGCTCGGGCGGCGCGCCCTGCGCGTTGACGACGCGCCACCACGGCACGTCGGACCCGGCCCGGCTCATGACCTGCCCGACCTGGCGGGGGCCTCCGCGCGGTCGGTCGCCCGCCTGCTCGGCGCGGTCGGCGAGCACCTCGGCGACCGCGCCGTACGTCATGACGCGCCCCGGCGGGATGGCGGCGACGAGGTCGAGCACGGCCTCGACGTAGTCGTCGTCCACGGCGCCGCTCAGGCGGGACCGGTGAGCCCGGCGAGCGCCTCCGCCACGGCGGGCAGCGCACGGGGGTCGGTCTGCACGAGCATCGTGGTGATCGCGGTGCCCTGCCACGCCGGCAGCTGCGCGCGCACGTCGTCGGCGGTGCCGACCAGCGCGACGTCCTGGACGAGCTCGGTCGGCACGGCCGCGACGGCCCGCGCCTTGTCGCCCGCGAGGTAGTGCGCCTGGATCTCGTCGCAGGCCTCCGCGTAGCCGAGCCGGTCGAGGACGTTGCGGTGGAAGTTCGCGCCCTTCGCGCCCATGCCGCCGGCGTACAGGGCCACGTGCGGCCGGATGACGTCCGCCGCGGACTCGACGTCCTCGCCGAGCACCACGGGGACGGCGGCGGTGACCTCGAAGTCCTCGGCGGGCGTCCGCTCGGGCGACCGGGCCGCGAACCCCTCGGCGAGCAGCGCGCGGTGCTCGGCGTCCATGCGCGGCGAGTAGAACATCGGCAGCCAGCCGTCGGCGATCTCGGCCGTCAGCGCGGTGTTGCGCGGCCCTTCGGCGGCGAGGTGGATGGGCAGGTCCGCGCGCAGCGGGTGGACGGTCGAGCGCAGCGGCTTGCCGAGACCCGCGCCGACGTCGGCGGGCAGCGGGAGCCGGTAGAAGTCGCCGTCGTAGGTCACGGGTGCCTCGCGGGCGAGGACCTGGCGCACGATCGCGACGTACTCGCGCGTGCGGGCGAGCGGGCGCGGGTACGGCTGGCCGTACCAGCCCTCGACGACCTGCGGGCCGCTCGCGCCGAGCCCCAGCACGAACCGGCCGCCCGACAGGTGGTCGAGCGTGAGGGCGGCCATCGCGGTCGCCGTCGGGGTCCGGGCCGAGAGCTGCGCGATCGCGGTGCCGAGGCGGATCGTCGAGGTGCGGGCGCCCCACCACGCGAGCGGCGTCAGCGCGTCCGACCCGTACGCCTCGGCCGTCCAGACGGAGTCGAACCCGAGCCGCTCGGCGGCGAGCACCGCGTCCTGCGCCCCGGGAGGCGGACCCGCGGACCAGTAGCCGACGTAGTACCCGAGGCGCATGGCGTGCCCTTCGCTCGACGTGCGCGTCGTCGTCGGCGCGCGGCGGTCAGGTTACCGGTCCGTAGCGTTCAGCGGACCCGTGAGCGCTCGGCCAGCGCGTTGAGCAGGGCCGCGCCGGTGCGGGCGTCGTCGACCGTGACGACGCTGGTCCGGCCGCCGGTGCGCTCGACGACGACCGCGTCGCCCGAGCGGAGCACGAACCCGGTCCGCCCGTCGCGGCCGACGCGGTAGCCCCAGCCGCCGAAGTCGGCGAGCGGCCGCACGGTGTCGGCGTGGGCCGCGACGACCTCGTCGAGCGGCACGCGCAGGCGGGGCCAGCCGAGCGGCGAGCGGGCGTCGAGGCCGCGCGCGTCGACCGTCACGCGGAGGACCAGCATCGAGGCGAGCAGCGCGCCGAGCCCGATCGCCACCGCGACCAGGACCCAGGTCTGCAGCGCGACGGCGAGGACGAGCTGCAGGACGACGACGGGTGCGGCCACGGCGACCGCGGCGGGCGACCAGACCGTCGTCGACCACGCGGCGCGCTCGCCGCGCCCGAGCGGCAGGCGCTCGGCGTCGGCGGGCGGGACGGCGGTGGTCGTGCTCGCGGGGTCGGTGGGGACGAGCAGCGCGGCGACGACGCCGAGGACGAGCCCGCCGCCGAGCGCGAGCCCGAGCAGGGAGTCGATCGTGGGAGCGGCGGTCGCGTCGGCGAGGCCGCGCTGGAGCTCGAGCGAGCCGACGACGAGCACGACGAGCATCGTCACGAGGCCGACGGTGGTGCCGGTGCCGATCCGCCGGATGGAGGCGTCACGGCCGCCGACGAGCAGCAGTGCCCACACGACGACGCTCGTCCCGACGGTCGTCGCCACGAGCACGGCGAGCGCGCCGGTGAGGGACATGAAGCCGTCGGCGCCGTCGGTGCCCCAGTGCGTCGCGACGGGGTCGGGCAGCTCGTCGGACCAGCCGAGCGCGAGGGCCACGCCCACTGCGGTGATGACGAGCGGCACGAGGAGGGTGAGGACCGTCGTCGCGACGCGGTGGGGGACCGGGGGGCGTGGGTCGGCGGTGGTCACCGGAGGGCCTCCTTCAGCAGGGCGAGGGTGGTGGCGGTGGGGACGTCGAGCCGCCGGGCGGTCCGCACGACGTGCTCGATCGCCTCGTGCAGGGCCGCGAGGTCGTCGGTCCGGCTGACGACGGCGCCGCGGCCGCGCCGCAGCTCGATGACGCCCTCGTCGCGCAGCTCCTGGTAGGCGCGCAGCACGGTATGGAGGTTGATGTCGAGCGACGTGGACAGCTCACGGGCGGCGGGCAGCCGCGTCCCGGCGGTGAGCTCTCCGCGGGCGACGGCGCGGCGCACCTGGTCGGCGAGCTGCTGGAAGATCGGCTCGGGGGAGCCGGGGTCCACGCGGAAGAGCACGAACCCAGGCTAGTTGTTCGAGGCGAACTAGAACAATCGCGCGGCGGGTGACGTCGGGCACGTCGGCGCGGCGTCGGTGCGCGCCGAGCCCAGGCGTCAGATGTAGATCGCGGGGTCGTCGACCTCGACGTCGAACGGCGCCGCCTTCGGGCGCAACCGCACCTGCGCGGGCACCCCGACCGCGATCGCGTCGGCCGGCACGTCGTGGATCACGACGGCGTTCGCGCCGATCTGCGCGCCGTTGCCGATCCACACCGGCCCGAGGATCTTCGCGCCCGCCCCCACGACGACGCCGTCGCCGAGCGTGGGGTGGCGCTTGCCGCGCCGCATGGACTTGCCGCCGAGCGTCGAGCCGTGGAACAGCACGACGTCGTCGCCGACCTCGGCGGTCTCGCCGACGACCACGCCCATGCCGTGGTCGATGAACAGCCGCCGCCCCAGGCGCGCGCCCGGGTGGATCTCGATGCCGGTGGCTGCCCGCGCGAGCTGCGACAGCAGTCGCGCGGGCAGCCGGAGACCGGGCTCCCGCCACATCCGGTGCGCCAGCCGGTACACCCACACCGCGTGCACGCCCGGGTACCCGAGGGCGACCTCGAGCAGCGAGCGCGCCGCGGGGTCGCGGTGGCGTGCGGCCTCGAGGTCTTCCCTCAGGAGGTCCGAGAAGCGCTGGGGTGCGGCCATGAGCCTTCCGGTCCGATCGGCGGGGGGAGTGCGGCGGTACGGCTCAGTCGAGCAGGTCGGCGTAGAGGATCGTCGACAGGTAGCGCTCGCCGAACGACGGGATGATCGCGACGATCAGCTTGCCCGCGTTTTCCGGGCGCTGCGCGAGCAGCGTCGCGGCGTGCAGCGCGGCGCCCGAGGAGATGCCGACGAGGAGGCCCTCCTCGGCGGCGGCGCGGCGGGCCACGGCGACGGCCGTCTCGGCGTCGACGTCGATGATCTCGTCGTAGACCGCGGTGTCGAGGATCTCCGGCACGAAGTTCGCGCCGATGCCCTGGATCTTGTGCGGGCCGGGGGCGCCGCCGTTGAGGATCGGCGACTCGGCCGGCTCGACGCCGACGATCTGCACGCCGGGCTTGCGCTCCTTGAGGACCTGGCCGACACCGGTGATGGTGCCGCCCGTGCCGATGCCCGCGACGAGGATGTCGATCTCGCCGTCCGTGTCGGCCCAGATCTCCTCGGCCGTGGTGCGGCGGTGGATCGCCGGGTTGGCCTCGTTGGCGAACTGGCGGGCGAGGATGGCGCCCTCGCGCTCCTTGACGACCTCGTCGGCCTTGTTGACCGCGCCCTTCATGCCCTCGGAGCCCGGCGTGAGGATGAGCTCGGCGCCGAACGCGCGCAGCAGCGCGCGCCGCTCCTTCGACATCGTCTCCGGCATCGTCAGGACGACCTTGTAGCCGCGCGCCGCACCGACGAACGCGAGCGCGATGCCCGTGTTGCCGGAGGTCGCCTCGACGATCGTGCCGCCCGGCTTGAGGTCGCCGGACGCCTCGGCCGCGTCGATGATCGCGACGCCGATGCGGTCCTTGACGGAGTTGGCCGGGTTGTAGAACTCGAGCTTGCCGACGACCGTCGCGGGGGCGCCGTCGGTGATCTTGTTGATGCGCACGAGCGGGGTGTTGCCGATGAGCGCAGTCGCGTCGTCGTAGATGCGGGCCATGGTTCCTCTTCGGTCGAGCCGCCCCGTCCGGGTGGGGCGGCGTGCAGGGGTGGGGGACAGCGGTCGGGTGCCACGACGGCCGACGGGACGTGCCGGCCGGGCGGCGGGTCGGGGGCGAGCACTGGCGTTCGGGGACGCGCCCCGGTCAGGTGATCCTCGCGCGGGAGGGTCGCCAGCGCTCTACAGACAGCGACAGCAGGGCAGCGCGACGCACGCGCGGGCGACGGAGGCGGCGGTGCGGGTCTGCACGCTCATCGCTCTCCTCCAGGTCGCGGGACCGCGGCCGGGACGGTCCGGCGTCGACGCCCGACGGGCGACCGCAGTCGGGCCGACCGTAGCGTCAACCCCAGACGGGCGCAAAGACCCTCCACACCTCGGACCACGGTCGGAGCAGGGGCGACGCCCCGCCCGGCCCGGCGTGCGACCGGGCGTCAGCGCGGGCCGACGCCGACCGCCGCGAGCCACGCCTCGGCGAGCAGGCCGAAGCCCGCGGGGGTGGGGTGCACGCCGTCGTGGCACCAGGCCTCCGGCGACGTGCGGACCGCCGCCGCCGCGAACAGCCCGTCGGCCGGGATGAGCACGGCACGGTGCTCCGCGGCGAGCCGGCGCACCACCCCGATCCTCGGGTCGAGGTCCTCCCGCCACGCGTGCTGGTCCGGGCGCACGGGCACGAGGAACGGCTCGACGAGCACGACGCGCGCGCCCAGGCGGTCGCGCACCGTGGCGAGCATCGCCGCGAGGTTGTCCTCGTAGGCGGCGGTCGTCGTCGGCGTGCCCGCGTCGTAGCGGCGCCAGGTGTCGTTGATGCCGACGAGCACCGAGACCACCGTGGGCTCCAGCGCGACCGCGTCACGCTCCCAGCGGTCCCGGAGCATCGCGGAGGTGTCGCCGCCCACCCCGCGGTTGAGGAACGTCAGGCCCAGGTCGGGGCGGCGTGCACCGGCCAGCGCGGCGACGATGCCGGCGTAGCCGTGACCCAGGCTCGTGGGGTCGTCGCGGTCGCGGCCCCAGTCGGTCACCGAGTCGCCGGTGAGCAGGACACGGTCGCCGGGCTGCAGGAACGTCGTCGTCACGCACGCATCCCACCACAGCCCGGACGCGCCGAGGGCGGCGGCCGCGTGTCGCGGACCGCCGCCCTCGGGGCGTTGCGGGTGCTGCCGAGCGGTGCGCGACCGCTCAGGAGGCCGGGTCGTCCGTCCGGCGGACGTCGAGCGTCACGACCGAGCCGGCGTCGACCTCGCCCGTCAGCGGGTCCTGCGCGACGACGACCCACAGCGTCGGGTCGTCGACCGTGCGGCCCTGGCCGGTGGAGTCGACGACCTCGACCGTGAGGTCGCGGGCCTCGAGGGTGTCCTGCGCCGTCGCGAGGAGGAGGTTGGTCTGGTCGATGACCTCGACCTTGCCCGACGCCGCGGCGTCGTCGGTCGTGGCCTCGGCCGTGGTCTCGGCGGCCGTGGGCTCGTCCTCGGCACCCGAGTCCGAGCAGCCGGCCAGGAACGCCGTCGCGGCGAGCGCGGCGGCCGCGGCGCCGGCGGCGAGGCGGGTGCGGGTGGTGGGCAGGTTCATGGGTCCATCCCTCGTTGTGCGTGGTGGTGTCACCGGTGCGAGGGCATGACGACGAGCCCCCTCGTCGTGGCATCCCCCCACGTGCGCGGGCCGTGGTGCGGCTCGCGGGACTTGTTCGACCGTAGGCCCGACCACCGACACGCGTCTCGTGCATATCGCCCGACCACGGACGAATGCCCCGGGGGACGACGTGTGTCCTCGACCACAGTCGCGCGTCCTCGCGCAGGCCGTCGCAGGTGCGCCCGCCGGAGGCCCGTGCGACGCTCGGAGAGCCGTCAGTGCAGGGCGGCACCGTGCAGGGCCGTGTTGGGGGGCACGATGCCGGCAGAGCACGTCGTCGTCATGGGCGTCGCGGGGTCGGGCAAGACGACCGTCGGGCGGGCGCTCGCCGAGCGTCTCGGACGCCCCTACGCCGAGGCGGACGAGTTCCACCCCGCCGCGAACGTCGCCAAGATGTCGGCCGGCACGCCCCTGACCGACGAGGACCGCCGGCCGTGGCTCGAGGCGATCCGCGACTGGCTCACCGCGCAGGGCGACGCCGCCCAGGACACCGTCGTCACGTGCTCCGCCCTCAAGGTCGCCTACCGGGACGTCCTGCGGCAGGCCACCGGACGCGTGCGCTTCCTGCACCTCGCCGGGTCGGAAGACCTGCTCGCCGACCGCATGGCGCACCGGGCCGGCCACTTCATGCCGACGTCGCTCCTGCCCTCGCAGCTCGCGACGCTCGAGCCGCTCACCGCCGACGAGGACGGCGTGACCGTCACGGTCGACGTGCCGCCCGACGAGGTCGTCGCCCGTGCGCTCGCCGCGCTCGGGCACGACGCGACCGCCTGACGGGAAGGGGCAGCCGCCGTGGTCCACGCACTGGTCACCGCCGCACCGGAGGGCGTGAGCGACGTCCGCCTGATCGTCGCGGCCGTCGTCGGCATCGCCGTCATCGTCGGCCTCATCGTCGGCCTCAAGCTGCACGCGTTCCTCGCGCTCACCATCGGCTCCGGCGTGCTCGCCGTGGTCGCGGGCATCGCCTACCCCGACGCGTTCACGAGCTTCGTCAAGGGCGTCGGCGAGACCGTCGCGGGCGTCGGCCTGCTCATCGCGCTCGGCGCGATCATCGGCAAGCTGCTCGTCGACAGCGGGGGAGCCGACGAGATCGTCGACACGATCCTCGCCCGCACGCCCGTGCAGCGGCTGCCGTGGGCGATGGCGCTCATCGCGTTCGTCATCGGGATCCCGCTGTTCTTCGAGGTCGGGGTCGTCCTGCTCATCCCCGTCGTCATGCTCGTCGCCCGCCGGTCCCGCGTCCCGCTGATCCTCGTCGGGATCCCCGCGCTGGCCGGCCTGTCCGCGCTGCACGGGCTCGTGCCGCCGCACCCCGGGCCGCTCATCGCGATCGACGCGCTCGGCGCCAACCTCGGCCTCACCCTCGGCCTGGGCCTGCTCGTCGCCGTCCCCACCGTCGCGATCAGCGGCCCGCTGCTCGCCCGGCCGATGGCCCGGTGGGTGCCCGTCGAGGCGCCCGAGCGGTTCCTCGGCGAGGCGGAGCGCGACGAGGACGCGCGGCGACCGTCGTTCGCGACCGCGCTGACCGTCGTCCTGCTGCCCGTCGTCCTCATGCTCGCCCGGACCGTCGTCGAGGCCGCGGGCGCCGACGGCACCCCCGTCGGGCAGGCGCTCGTGTTCCTCGGGACGCCGCTCGTCGCGCTGCTCGTGACCTCGCTCGTCGGGCTCGTCGCCCTCGGCACCGCGCTCGGGCAGACCCGGCAGCAGGTGAGCTCGCTCGTCGACCGCTCGTTCGCGCCCATCGCGTCGATCCTGCTCATCGTCGCCGCGGGCGGGGGATTCAAGGCCACCCTCATCGACTCCGGCGTGGGTGACGTCATCGCCTCCGGGCTCGCCGACTCCGCGATCTCGCCGCTGCTCGCGGGCTGGCTCGTCGCCGTCCTCATCCGCGTCGCGACCGGGTCGGCGACCGTCGCCACGATCACCGCCGCCGGGATCGTCGCGCCGCTCGCCGCCGACCTCAGCGCGAGCCACGTCGCGCTGCTCGTCCTCGCCATCGGCGCCGGGTCGGTCTTCCTCAGCCACGTCAACGACGCCGGGTTCTGGCTGGTCAAGGAGTACTTCCGGATGACCGTCGGGCAGACGTTCCGGACGTGGTCGCTCATGGAGACCGTCCTGTCCGTCACGGCGCTGGTGTTCGTGCTGCTGCTGAGCCTGGTCCTGTAGCGCCGAGGTCGGGCCGCCCAGCGGCCGCCGTCGACCGGTCACGACGTACCAGAGCAGCATGAACGCCGAGGTCACCGTGTAGAACCCGTGCAGCGCCCACACCGGGCCGGCCGGAAGGTCGAGCACGTAGGCGGTGTAGACGACGTTGCCGACGTTCGCGAGCACGAGGTTGCCGACGCTGTACGAGCTCACGTCCCGCGTCCGCCACGCCTTCGCGAGCATGGGCAGCGCGCTCACGGCGAACAGCGCGCCGGCGACGGTGCCGGCGGCGACAGGAAGGTCCACGACGGCCTCCGGGGTCGGGGCGGTCGGCCGCCCGCCGGTCGGCGCCCCCAGGTCAGGGGCGCCGACCCACGGGCGCCGACCGCGGTGCGGTGGGTCAGGGGCGGATCTCGTAGACCGCGTTGAACGGCGTCGAGACCGCGCGGCGGAACCGGGTGAACCCCGCCTCCTGCACGACGGCCCGGACGGCGGCCTCGCCCGCCTGCGCCCCGAGCGCGTGCCCGCCGTCCTGCGACAGCGCGTTCGGCACGCACAGGAACGTCGAGCCCGCGTAGAACAGCCGCCCGACGGTCGTGAAGGTGTCCTCCACGCGGTCCGCCGCGGCCGGCTCGACGAGCAGCCACGTGCCGTCGGGCGCGAGCTGCTCGCGGACGCGCCGCGCGGCACCCACCGGGTCGCCCATGTCGTGCAGGCAGTCGAACATCGTCACCAGGTCGAACGGCCCGCCGGCGAACGACTGCGCCGCCGCGACCTCGAAGCCCACGCGGTCGGCGACGCCGGCCTCCGCGGCCCGCTTGCGCGCCAGGTCGACCGACCCCGTGTGGTAGTCGGAGCCGACGAACGTGGAGGCGGGGAACGCCTGCGCCATGAGGACGGTCGACGAGCCGAGACCGCAGCCGACGTCGGCGACCCGCGCGCCCGCAACGAGCCGGTCGACGACGCCGTCGAGCGCGGGGATCCAGCTCGGCACGAGCTCCGCGACGTAGCCGGCGCTGTAGAACGCGTCGGTGCCGACGTGCACGTCCTCGTCGTGCTCGTGCCAGCCGATCCCGGCGCCCGTGCGGAACGCCTCCGCGAGGCGCGGCTCGGCCCGCAGGTAGCCGAGGACGGCGACCGACGCCGCCGGCAGGTCGGGACCCGCCGGGTCGGCGAGGCAGAACGCCTGCTCGGGCGTCAGGTGGAACGCGGTCGTGGCCGGGTCGTACGCGACGTAGCCGCCGGCCGCCTGCCCCCGCAGCCACTCGGTGAGGTAGCGGGCGTGGCAACCCGTGCGCGCCGCGAGGTCGTCCGGCGTCGCCGGCCCCTGCGCGAGCGCGCGGTACAGGCCGAGGCGGTGGCCGATCGCCACGCCGCCGGCCGCACCCGTGGCGGCGAGGTCGGCGGTGAACCGACCGAGGAACTCCATGACCTTCTGCTGGTCCATGTGGGACGTCTCCTGGATGTCGTCGGGTGTCCCGGCGCGCGTCGCGCCGGCCGGGTCGACCGCCCGTACCGGGGTGGTCGTGCTGCCAGCGTCGAGAGCGGCGCTGGCACGGCGGTGGCACGCCCTGGCACGCGGCTGGCACGCGGCTGGCGCGGGCGTCGCGCGTCCGTGGCACGTCGCCGACGGGCGGGGTGCGGGCATGCTGTCCCCGGGAGGTGGCGGATGGTCGCGGACGGTGCGCTGCCGGTGGTGCGCGTCGACGTCCTCGGCCCGCTGCGGGTCGAGGTCGACGGCGACGTCGTGGCGGTCCCCGGTGGCAGGCGGCGTGCGGTGCTCGTGCTGCTCGCGCTCGCGGGCGGGCGGACCGTGACCGTCGACGCGCTGGTCGACGCGCTGTGGCCCGACGCCGCTCCCGCGTCCGGCCGGCAGGCGCTGCACTCCCACGTGTCGCGGCTGCGCGGCCACCTCGGTCCGGCGGCCGGTCGGCTCGTGACCCGGCCCGACGGCTACCGCCTCGACATCGGTGACGAGCACGTGGACGTCGGCTGGGCCCGCGCGCTGCTGCGCACCGCCCGCGGCGTCGCGGACCCGACGGAGGCGTTCGCGCTGCTGCGCACGGCGGAGGGCCTCTGGCGCGGCCCGGTGCTCGCCGACCTGGACGACGTCCCGCCGGTCGCGGCGGCGGCGCGGGAGTGCGCGCGGCTCCGGCAGGAGGTCGTCGACGCCCTGGTCGGCGCGGCGCTCGACTCCGGCCGAGCCGACGAGGTCGTCGGGCTGTCCGCGGCGTCCGCCGCCGACGACCCGCTGCGCGAGACCGCGACCCTGCTGCACGTCCGCGTGCTCGCCGCGACCGGCCGCGCACCCGACGCGCTCCGGCTCGCCCGCGAGTTCCGGCACCGCCTCGCGGAGGAGACGGGCCTCGACCCCACGCCCGCGCTCGGTGCGCTCGAGCGCCAGGTCGCGGGCGGGGCGGGCAGCGCCGCCGTACCGCGCCCGATGGACCCGGCGGGGTCCCGCCTCGTCGGGCGGGCCGCGGAGGTGGACGGGCTGCGGCACGCCCTCGCGCAGGACCGGCTCGTCACCGTGGTCGGACCCGGGGGAGTCGGCAAGACGCGCCTCGCGCTCGCGGCGTCGGGCGGTGCCGACGCCACGGTCCTCCTGCTCGCGGCCGTCACCGACCCCCGGGCCGTCGTGCACGCGCTGGCCGACGCCCTGCACCTGGCGGTCGCGCGCGGCGACGTGCTCGGCGCGTGCGCGGCCCTCGTCGGCGACCGCGACCTGCTGCTCGTCGTCGACAACGCCGAGCACCTGCTCGACGCGGTGCGCGACACCGTCGCGGCGCTGCTCGCGTCGTGCCCGCGGCTCACCGTGCTCGTGACGAGCCGGGAGCCGCTCGGTCTGGCCGCCGAGCGCACCTGGCGCCTCGTGCCGCTCGCCGTCCCCGCCGTCGACGCCGGCGGGCGCGACCTCGCGCAGGTGCCGTCGGTCGCGCTGTTCCTCGACCGGGCCGCGCGCGTCCGGCCCGGCGTCGTGTCGTCGGACGCGGACCTCGCCGTCGTCGCGGACGTCGTGCGCGCGCTCGACGGCATCCCGCTCGCCATCGAGCTCGCCGCGGGCCGGCTGTCGACGTTCGCGCTCGCCGACCTGCGCGACCGGCTCGACCGCGCGCTCGACTTGCTCGGCGACGGCCGTCCGACCGTCGACGCGCGGCACCGCACCCTGCGCCGCACCATCGCGTGGTCCGACGACCTGCTGTCCGCCGACGAGCGACGGCTGCTGCGGCACCTCGCCGTCTTCCCCGACGGGCTCGACCTCGTCGCCGCCGAGCACCTCGCACGAGCCGTCGGCGTCACAGGCGACCCGGGGACGGCGCTGGCGCGGCTGGTCGACGCGTCCGTCGTGCAGGCGGAGCTCGGCGACGGGACGCGCTACCGGCTGCTCGAGACGGTGCGCGCGTACGCGCTCGACGCGCTGGCCGCCGCGGGCGAGCGGGACACCGCCGAGCGGCACCTCGTGGCGTGGGCGACCGGCCTCGCGGCCCACCTCGCCGCCGCGATGGCGTCGGAGCACGAGCCGGAGGCCGACGCGACGCTGCGCCGCGAGCTGCGCAACCTGCGGGCGGCGTTCCGGCTCGCGCGGACGTCGGGTGACGTCGACGCCGCCGCCGCGGTCGTCGTCCCGCTGTTCGAGGCGATCGGCTACCGGGACCTGGTCGAGCTGCGCGGGTGGGCCCTGGAGCTCGCGGACGACCCGGCGCTCGGGGCGTCGCCGTGGGCCGCGGGCGTCCTGGGCGCGGCGGCCGAGGCCGCGTACCACGGCGGCGACCTGGCCCGGGCGGACGACCTCGCGCGGAGCGGCCTCGCGGTCGCGCGCGACGCCGAGGACGCGTGGTCGTGCCTGCTGCCCCTCGCCGTCGTCGAGCTCGCCCGCGGCACGTTCGCGGACTCCGCGGGCCACGCCCTCGCCGCCGCGGACCTGCTGCCGGTGCCCCGCGAGAGCCTCGGCATCGCCGCGGTCGCCACCGCCTACGCGGGGGACCTGCCCACGGCGCGGGGCCTGCTCGACCGCGGCCGGGCCGCCGCCGTGTCGCCGACGATGCGCGCGTGGCACGCCTACGTCGCCGGGGAGATCGACCACCTGGCCGGCGCGGTGGGCGACGCGGAGGCGCACTACGTCGAGGCGGTGCGGCTCTCGCGGACCTCCGGCGCGACCTTCGTCGTCGGCGTCGCGACCGTCGGACTGCTCACGGTCCTGACCGACGCGGGGCGCGTGCGCGAGGCCCTCACGGGCTACCGCGACGTCGTCGACGACTTCGCGCGGACGGGCAACTGGACCCACCTGTGGGCGACGCTGCGCAACCTCGCGGACCTGCTCGACGCCCTGGGCGACCACGCCACCGCGGACCTCGTGCACGGCGCTGCCGACGCCGCGCCCGACGCCCCCGCGGACGACCGCCGTCCCCGCACCCCGGCCGCGGCCGGACCGCACGCGGTCGACCGTGCCGACCTGCTCGCCACCGTCCGGGCGGCGGTGGACCGCGCGCTCGCGGCCCGCACCGTCACGGGCCGCTGACTGCCGCACCCACCGAGCGCGGTCTCGGCGCCGTCGCGCCGGCGGCCCGTCAGGAGAGCGTGGCGACGACCGCCTGGATCCGGCGCTCGCGCGTCGCCGGCTGCTTCGCCTCCACGACGCTGCGCACGTGCTCCTTGCGGTGCGACGGCGCGAGCCCGTCGAACGCGGCCCGCGCACCGGCGGCGTCGAGCGCCGCCGCGAGGTCCTCGGGCACCTCGACCGTGCGCGGCTGGTCGTCGAGCACCAGCGTCACCTCGTGCTCCTCGTCGCCCGCCACGCGCGCCGCCGCGCGGACCGCGGCCGACACCGGCACCAGGTAGCGGCCACCCATCGGGGCGACCGTCGACCGGTACGTGTACCCGTTGAGCGTGACGACCACCGGCGGGCGCCGGCCCCCGCCGAGGCCGAGCACGACGTCCTCCGCGACGTCGATCCCGACGTTGTTCGGTCCGGACCGGATCAGGACCGTGCGGAAGGTCGCCATGGCGCCACCCTGCCACGCGGTGACCCGACGGGAGCCGGATCCGGTCCGCCGGCGACCAGGGCGCGCTAGTCTCCACGCCGTGAACGTGCTGGTGACAGGGGGGGCCGGGTACATCGGCGCGCACGTCGTGCGCCTGCTGCGGCGGGCCGGGCGCGAGGTGCTCGTCGCCGACGACCTCAGCACCGGCTCCGCCGACCGCGTGGCAGGGACGCCGCTCGTGCGGGTGGACCTCGCGGAGGCGTCGAGCGTCGAGCCGCTCGCGGCGGCGTGCCGACGGCACGGCGTCACCGCGGTCGTCCACCTCGCGGCGCGCAAGCGGGTCGACGAGTCGGTCGCCCGTCCCGTCTGGTACGCGCGGCAGAACGTCGGCGGCCTCGTGCACGTGCTGCGGGCGGTGCGCGCGGCACGCGTCGGCACCGTCGTCTTCTCCTCGTCCGCGGCCGTGTACGGCTGCCCCGACGGGTCGCCCGTCGGCGAGGACGACGCGCTGCGTCCCCTGAGCCCGTACGGCTGGACGAAGCAGGCCGGCGAGCAGCTCGTGCGGGACGTCGCGAGGTCGGGCGCCGTGCGCGCGGTCGCGCTGCGCTACTTCAACGTCGCGGGCGCGGCCTCCGCCGACCTCGGCGACGCGGGAGAGCACAACCTCGTGACGCGCGCGCTCGCGGGCCTGGCCCGTGGCGAGCGTCCCCAGGTGTTCGGCACCGACTACCCGACCCCGGACGGCAGCTGCGTGCGCGACTACGTGCACGTCGAGGACCTCGCCGAGGCGCACGTGGCGGCCCTCGACGGGCTGGAGTCCGGCGCGCCGCTGCGGGACGCGTACAACGTCGGCACCGGCCGCGGGTCGTCGGTCCTCGAGATGCTCGCGCACCTCGGCGAGGCGACCGGGCTCGACGCGTCCCCCGTCGCCGCGCCACGGCGGCAGGGCGACCCGGCGAGCGTCGTCGCGTCCGTCGACCGCATCCGCGACGACCTCGGCTGGGCCGCGACCCGGAGCGCCGAGGAGATCGTCGCCAGCGCCTGGGAGGCCTGGTCGGCCGCCCACCGGAGCGCGACGCCACCCCCGGCGTCCGCCCGACGAGCCTAGGCTCGCACGGCCGTCGCGTCCTCGACCGAGCTCGGGGCCCCGAAGCGGGCCACGACGACGGCGCCCGTCAGGACGAGCGCGAACGCGGCCACGGACGCCGGGCCGGTGCCGGCGGCGGGCCGGTCGCCCGCGAGGGCGATGCCCAGGCCTGCGCCGACGACCGTCTCGACGCCGACCATCAGCGCGGTCACCGGGACGACTGCCGCGCGGCGCAGCGCGAGCGCCGACACCACGAGCGCGAGGCCGCCGCACACCGCGGCGCACCAGGCCACCGGGTCCGTCAGCACCGTGGCGAGGCCGTCCACCTGGACGGTGTGCGCGCCGAGCGCGAGGACGCCGAACGCCGCGCCCGACAGGGCTGCGAGCACGAGCCCGCTCCGTGGCGTCGGCTCCCCGAGGCCGACCGTGGCCGCGAGCGCGCCGATCGCCAGCGTCGCGACGACGACGACGACCCGGGCGCCCGTCGAGAGCGTCGCGACGGTCTGCGGCGCCACCGTGAGCGCCAGCACGACGAGCCCTGCGCCCAGCCCCGCGAGCCCGAGCCAGTCGCGGCCGCGGAGCCGTGCGCCGAGCACGACGGCCGACAGCACGGCCGCGACGGCGACGCTCGACGCGCGGCCCGCCTGGACGGCGAACAGGGGCAGCGTGCGCAGCGCGACGAACGACAGCGCGAACCCGACCGCCACGAGGACGAGGGCCGCGACGTAGAGCGGGCTCCTGGCCAGACCTGCCACGAGGGTCAGGTCGAGGTGGTCTCCGTCCGGGACCCGTCGTGCGGCGACGGCCTGCAGGACGACGGCGGTGCCGGAGCACACGGCCGCCGCCGCGACGCAGGCCAGGGCGAGTCCCTCCACGAAACCTCCTCGTGCCGACCTGCGGGTTCGCGGCGTCGGTGCACCGGGGAAACCCTATGCTCCTCGCGGACGTGCAGGACGTGCGGGACGAGCTCAGGGGGAACGGGTGCGCGGGGTCGACACCCAGGTCGGGGCAGGCACGGGACCGCGGGTCGCCCGTGACACCGGCCGCCTGCCGTGGCTCGCGGTCGCCGGCGCCTTCGTGGCCGTCGCGGTGCTCCTGTCGTTCCTGCTGGCGCGGACCTCCCGGCGGCTGCCGGTGTGGTTCCTCCAAGGCCCGACGTGGCTCGACGGCTGGTTCCAGGGCGACGCCGGCTGGTACCACCAGATCGCGACCGACGGGTACTCCTACGAGCCGGGCGCCCAGTCGTCCATCGCGTTCTTCCCGGTGTACCCGCTCGGGGTGCGGGCCCTCGGGGGCGTCCTGGGCGACTTCCAGGTCGCCGGGTCGCTGCTCGGCGTGCTCGCGGGCCTCGCGTCCGTCCTGCTGTTCGCCCGGTGGGTGTGGTCCCGTCTCCCGCGCACGAGCGCCCTCCTCGCGATCGCCGTCGTGCTGCTCTACCCGTACTCGTTCTTCCTCTACGGCGCGATGTACGCCGACTCCCTGTTCCTGCTGTGCGCGATCGGCGCGTTCCTGCTGCTCGAGCGGCGGTGGTACCTCGCCGCCGGCCTGGTCGGGGCGCTCGCGACCGCGGGGCGCCCCGTCGGGACGGCCGTCGTCGTCGGCCTGGTGGTGCGCACGCTCGAGCTGCTCGCGCAGGACCGGCGCGCGCGCGTCGACCCGGACGCCCCCGCGTCGCCGACCGGGTGGCGCGACGTCGTCGCCGCCGTCCGTGACGTCCGGGTCCGGCACGTCGGCGTCCTCGCCTCCGTGCTCGGCCTCGTCGCGTGGTGCGTGTACCTCGGCGTGGCGTTCGGGAACCCGCTGGCGTGGATCGAGGTCGAGTCCGCACCGGGGTGGGACCAGGGCGTCGGCCCCCGGACGTGGTTCAAGATCGTCTACCTGGGGACGCTGCTGACCGGGGACCGCGGTGTCGCGGCCCTGCTGACCCTGCAGGCGCTCGCGTGCCTGTGCGCGGTCCTCCTCCTGCGCCGCGTGTGGCGCCGCTTCGGGTGGGGCTACGCCGCGTTCGCCGCGGTCGTGCTGCTCATCCCGCTGGTGGGTACCAAGGACTTCATGGGCACGGGACGCTACGTCCTGGTGGCCTTCCCGGTGATGGCGGCGGCGGGGGACTTCCTCGCGGGTGTGCGGCACCGGTGGATCAGGGTCGCGGTGCTCGTCGTGTGCGCCGCGCTGCTCCTGGTCCTGACCTGTCTCTTCGGCCGAACGGTTCCAGTCTCATGACGTCGCACGTCCCCGAGGTGTTCGAGAAGCTCTCGATCTTCTTCCCGATGTGGAACGAGGAGGAGTACATCGAGCGCGCCGTCGGCGCCGCGCGCACCGTGTGCCTCGACCTCGTGCGGATCGGCCAGGTCCTCGACTACGAGATCATCGTCGTCGACGACGCGTCGACCGACGCGACCCCGCAGCTCGCCGACGCGCTCGCCGCCGAGGACCCGCACGTGCGCGTCGTGCACCACCCGCACAACCGCAAGCTCGGCGGCTCGATGAAGAGCGGGTTCGCGGCCGCCACCGGCGACGTCGTCCTCTACACCGACGCCGACCTGCCGTTCGAGATGGCCGAGCTGGTCCGGGCGCTGCGCGTGCTCGACA
This sequence comes from Cellulomonas biazotea, assembly GCF_004306155.1. GTDB lineage: Bacteria > Actinomycetota > Actinomycetes > Actinomycetales > Cellulomonadaceae > Cellulomonas > Cellulomonas biazotea. The sequence goes on along the minus strand of NZ_BIMR01000028.1, from coordinate 16,459 downwards.
CCTACGAGGCCGACGTCATCAGCGCGTACCGCCTCGACCGCACGGGCGAGGGGCCGCGGCGGGCCGTCTACTCGTTCCTCTACAACTGGCTCGTGCAGCTCATGTTCGGGACCCGGCTGCGTGACATCAACTTCGCGTTCAAGGTGTGCCGGCGCCGCGTGCTCGACCACGTGGAGCTCAAGAGCGAGGGCTCGTTCGTCGACGCCGAGCTCGTGATCCGCGCGCAGCGGTCGGGCTTCCAGATCCTGCAGATCGGCGTCGACTACTTCCCCCGCAGCCGCGGCGTCTCGACGCTGTCGTCGTTCGGTGTCATCCGGGCGATGCTCGGCGAGATGGTGCGGCTGCGCGGCGAGCTCAAGCGGGTCGCGCCCGTGGTCGGCGCCGGGCACCGTCCGTGAGCCGGCTGCTGGTCGTCACCGCCGACGACCTCGGGCTCACCGTCGGCGTGAACGCCGCGGTCCGGCGCGGCTACGAGCAGGGCGTCGTCACCGCGACGTCGCTGCTCGCCGTGGGCCGTGCGTTCGACGACGCCGCCGCGATGCTCCGCGACCTGCCGGGCCTCGAGCTCGGCGCGCACCTCGCGCTCGTCGGGGAGGACCCGCCGCTGCTGTCCCCGCGGGAGATCCCGACGCTCGTCGACGCGCGAGGTGCCTTCCCGCTGAGCTACCGCACGGTCGTGCGGCGCGGTCTGGCCGGCCGGATCGACCCCGACGACGTGCGCCGCGAGCTGCGCGCGCAGCTCGAGCGGGTGCGGGGCGTCGGGGTGCCGGTCACGCACGTCGACACCCACCAGCACACCCACCTGTGGCCGACGGTCGGCACCGTCGTCGCGGAGCTCGCCGTCGCGGCGGGCGTCCCGGCGGTGCGCGTGCCCCGCAGCGCGTCCCGCGGCCCGGTCGGTGTCGGCGTGCGGCTCCTGGGGCGCCGGCTCGACGGCACCGTCCGCCGCGCCGGCCTGCGGTCGCCGCAGGACTACGCGGGACTCGACGAGGCCGGTCGCCTGGACGCCGCCAGGTTCGGGCGCGCCCTCGCGGACGCCGCGCGACGAGGTGCCGCGTCGCTCGAGATCAACTGCCACCCCGCCGTGGAGCCCGACCCGGACCTGCACCGCTTCACCTGGGACTACCGGTGGGCGGACGAGCTCGCGATGCTCGTCGACCCGTCGGTGCGCGCCGCGGTCGACGCCGCCGGCTACACCCTCGGCGGCTTCACCGCGCTGGGCGCGCACCCCGCCTCCGGGAGTGCCGCATGACCGCCCGAGCACGCCGCCGCCCCGACGCCGCCGGCAGGCGCGCGCTGCGGCTCTACCGTCCTACGCCGCTCGCGGTCCGCGCGCACGTGGCGATCCGCTGGTTCAGCGCCCCGTTCCCGCCGATCGCCGCCGCACTGCCCCGCGCGGGCCGGGTGCTGGAGATCGGCTGCGGCCACGGCCTGTTCAGCGCCTACGCCGCCCTCGCCGAGCCCGGCCGCGACGTCCTCGGGGTCGACATCGACGGCGACAAGATCGCCGCCGTCCACGACGCCGTGCAGGGCGTCGGACGCCTCGAGCTCCGCGTCGCACCCGACGGCGCCGTGCCCGCCGGGCCGTGGGACGCCGTCGTCTTCGTCGACGTGCTCTACCTGCTCGGCGCCGACGACCAGCGCCGCCTGCTCGCCGAGGCCGTCCGGTCCCTCGCGCCCGGCGGCAGCGTGGTCGTCAAGGAGATGGGCACGCAGCCGCGCTGGAAGGTCCGCTGGAACACCATCCAGGAGACCCTGTCCGTCAAGGTCCTGCGGATCACCGAGGGGTCGGAGTTCGACTTCGTCGACCCGCAGACCATGGCGGCCTGGCTCCGCGACCTGGGCCTGACGGTCGAGCTGCGCCGGCTCGACGCCGGCCGCGTGCACCCGCACCACCTGCTCGTCGCGCGGCGGGAGGTCGCCGCAGCACAGGACGCCACCGGGTAGGACGCGCCGTCACGCGCGACGACGTCCCGTGGTGCGCCCGGTCCGCGCAGGCCTGGGGCCCGGTCAGCCGTGCAGGGCGTACGCCACGCCGTCCTCGGCCGAGAGCCCGGCGCCGCGGGCGAGCGCCGCGTCGAGCACGTCGGGATGCAGCACGGCCCGCACCCCCGCCAGCGTCTCCTCGTGCTGCTCGCGCTCGTCGGGGGGCCACGCGCCGCCCGCGCGCTCGAGCATCGCGGCCGCGAACCCCAGCAGGGTCGCCGCCCGCTCGGTGCGGCCCGACGCAGCCGTGGCTGCGGCAAGGCCGTTGACGACCCAGGCGACCGGCATCTCGTCCCCCCGCACGGCGACGACCTGCAGCGCCAGCCGGCTGAGCTCCTCGGCCCGTTCGAGGTGGCCCAGGCGGCGCTCGACCATGCTGAGGTTCGCCGACTCCACCCACACGATCGACGGGTCGCCCGACGCGCGACCCGTCGCCAGCCGTGCCGACATCACCTCGCGCGCGCCCTCGAGGTCGCCGGACATCTGCAGCGCCACGCCGAGCACGTGCAGGCTGCTGGACCGCCCCGGGTCGCCGTCGTCGAGGTCCTCGGTCACGACCAGGGCCTGCCGCAGCAGCCGCACGGCCTCCGCGACGTCCGTGCTCAGCGCCACCCGGGCCGAGCCGGCGAGGACGAGACCCTGGAGCGAGCCGTCGCCGAGCGCCTCCGCGGCGGCCATGGCCTCGGTGAACCGGGCCTGCGACACGTCGTACCGACCCGCCCAGAAGACGAGGTAGCCGTGGTCGTAGAGCGCCCGGGCGCGCCCCGCGTCGACGCCGGAGGTCGTCCCGAGCGCACGGTCGAACCACGCGTCGCCGTCGTCGATCCGCGCGGTCGAGATCCAGAACGGCACCAGCGCCGACGCCAGGCGGAAGCCCGCCGCCGGCTGCCCCGCCTCGAGCTGCCGGTCGAGCGCCTCCCGCACCTGCGGGTAGCGCGCCTCGACCTCGCGGAACGCGGCGGCCTCCTGCCGTCGCGCGCGCGCTCCCGCGTCCTCGGCGACCTCGAGCAGGGCGACGGCGTCCACGGCGTCCACGGCGTCCACGGTCGGAGCGTAGGAGCCACGTGCCGCCGACGCCATCGCGCACCGGAGCCGAGCCGGACCGAACCCGCAGGACAGGAAGAAGAAGAGCGGACGACGGGAATCGAACCCGCGTAGCCAGTTTGGAAGACTGGGGCTCTACCATTGAGCTACGTCCGCACAGGTCCGGCAGGCCGGACCGCGGCACCCAGGGTACCGGGTGCACGGGAGCGGATCGTGCACCCGCTCCGGCCCCCGGGCCCGCCGCGGGTGTGCGCACGGGATGTGGCGCAGGTTGGTAGCGCGTCCGCTTTGGGAGCGGAAGGTCGTGGGTTCGAATCCCGCCATCCCGACCGACCGGCCGGCCGGCCGCGCTAGCGTCGACGGATGGGCTTCGACGCCGGTGCTGCCGCCTACGACCGGTTCATGGGGCGCTTCTCCGGGCCGCTGGCGGACCTCTTCGTCGACGCGCTCGGCGTGCGGCCGACGGACCGGGTCCTCGACGTCGGCAGCGGTCCCGGCGCGCTGACGGCCCGCCTCATCGGCCGCGTCGGCGCGGACCGGGTCGCGGCCGTGGACCCGACGCCGGCCTTCGTCGCCGCGGTGGCGGACCGCTGCCCGGGCGTGGACGTGCGCCGGGGGGTCGCCGAGGACCTCCCGTTCGGCGACGCCGGGTTCGACGTCGTCGCCGCGCAGCTCGTCGTCCACTTCATGACCGACCCGGTGGCGGGCGTGCGGGAGATGCGACGCGTGACGCGGCCGGGCGGGACGGTCGGCGCCTGCGTCTGGGACCACCGTGACCGCGGCCCGCTGACGACGTTCTGGCGTGCGGCGCGTGCGCTGTCGCCGGGGCTCGCGGGTGAGGACCGACTGGCGGGCGTCCGCCGCGGGCACCTCGCGGCGCTGTTCGCGGCAGCGGGGGTGGAGTGCGTCGAGGACGGTGAGCTGACCGTCTCGTTGGCCTTCGCGTCGTTCGACGACTGGTGGGAGCCGTTCACGCTCGGTGTCGGTCCGGCGGGGGAGCACGTCGCCGGGCTCGGCGCGGGCGGACGGGAGGAGCTCCGGGCCCGGTGCGCGGCCGCGCTCGGGGAGCCGCCGTTCGACGTCGCCGCGACGGCGTGGTGCGTGCGCGGTCGCGCCTGACGCCCCCCGGGCCCGACCTGCGTCACGGGTCCGCTGTCGGCCTCGCACGTCGCCCGATCCGGTCACGTGTCCGGTTCGTGGGTATCTGGGCGCGGCCCGGGTGCCCCTGAGTTCTCAGGCCGGACCTCCCGGCACCTGACGCACCCCGGAGCACCGACCATGAGCAGGATCCTGTTCGCCCTGACCCCCATCACCGGCCACGTGCGGCCCGCGCTGCCCCTCGTGCGGGCGCTGGCCGACGCCGGGCACGACGTCGTCGTCTACACCGGGACGAAGTTCGCGCCGGCCGTCGCCGCGGCGGGCGCGACGGTCGCCCCGGTGGTCCACGGCCGCGACCTGGACGACGCGACGCTCGACGACTGGGCACGCGAGCACGGTGCCCCCGAGCCGGGTGTGAAGCGGCTGCAGTGGGACGTGACGCAGCACTTCCTCGGGCCGGTCCCGGGGTACCTGCAGGACCTCGAGGCGGTCGTCGCGCAGGGGCGGCCCGACGTGGTCGTCCTGGACACGACGTCCGTCGCGGGCGCCCTGCTGGCGCGCCGGCACGACCTGCCGTCGGTGCAGGTCACGGTGACGCCGCTGCCGGTGTCCAGCCGGGACACGGCGCCGTTCGGCACGGGCCTGCAGCCGCCGCGCACCGGGCTGCAGGCGCTGCGGTACCGGGTCCTCGACGCCGTCATCAAGCGCGTGGTGTTCCGGGACGCGCAGCGCGCCGCGCTGCGGCTGGTCGACGAGGTGGGCGTGCCGCGGCCCGACGGCTTCTTCATGGACTGGATGCCGACGTTCGCGACGCGCGTGCTGCACCTGTCGGTGCCGTCGATGGAGTACCCGCGCAGCGACCTGCCGGGCAACGTCGAGATCGTCGGGGCGGTCCTGCCGCACGGCGTCGACCTGTTCGAGCCGCCGGCGTGGTGGGGCGACGTGGTCGCGGCCCGCGCGGCGGGTCGCCCCGTGGTGCTCGTCACGCAGGGCACGGTCGCGACGGACCCCGAGCGGCTGCTGTTCCCGGCGATCGAGGCGCTGTCCGACGGCGAGGCGCTCGTCGTCGTCACGACGGGCACGGCCGAGCCCCAGGACGTCCTGCCGCACCCGGCGGACCACGTGCGCGCGGCGCGGTTCGTGCCGTTCGAGCACCTGCTGCCGATGGTCGACGTCATGGTGACGAACGGCGGGTTCGGCGGCGTGCAGCAGGCCCTCGCGGCAGGCGTGCCGCTCGTCGTCGCGGGGCGCACGGAGGACAAGGCGGAGGTCGGGGCACGCGTCGCATGGTCGGGCGTCGGCGTGGCGATGGAGACCGACCCGACAACCGACGCGACGACGAGCCGGGCCGTCGCCGACGGCGTGCGCCGGGTGCTCGACAACCCGTCGTTCGCGCGTCGCGCGCGCGAGGTGGCCCAGGAGTACGCCGGGTACGACGCGGTGGCGCGGGTCGTCGAGGTCGTGGAGGAGCTCGCCGGGACGAGCGCCGGCAGCGAGGCCGTCGCCGCCTGACCGGTGCGGGGGAGCGAAGCCCGCCCGGGCGCCGGTCGTGCCCGGGCGGCTTTGGCGGTCGCCAGTCGTGGTGGCGTACCATCGAGGGTCGCCTGCGCACGCCGAGACCGGCCGCGCAGCCCCCACCGTCCGGCGCCGCACTCGCCGGTACCCACCCGATCAGTTGGAGACCATCGAAGTGAAGAGCGCCGTCGAGACCCTGGACCCGACCAAGGTCAAGCTGACCGTCGAGGTGACCTACGACGAGCTCAAGCCGAGCATCGACCACGCCTACCAGCACATCGCCGAGCAGGTGAACGTGCCGGGCTTCCGCAAGGGCAAGGTGCCCCCGCGCATCATCGACCAGCGCGTCGGCCGTCCCGCGGTCATCGAGCACGCCGTCAACGAGGGCCTGTCCGGCTTCTACGCCGAGGCCGTCCGCGAGAACAAGCTGCGCCCGCTCGGCCAGCCCGAGGTCGAGGTCACCAAGGTCCCCGGCCTGGTCGCGGGCGAGGACGCCGGCGAGCTGCACTTCACGGCCGAGGTCGAGGTCCGCCCCGAGATCACCGTCCCCGCGCTGGACGGCCTGACCGTCACGGTCGACGACGTCGAGGTCGCCGACGAGGACGTGCAGGGCCGCCTGGACGCGCTGCGCGAGCGCTTCGGCACGCTGGTCGGCGTCGACCGCCCGGCCGCCGAGGGCGACTTCGTGGTCCTGGACCTCACGGCGTCGATCGACGGCGAGGAGGTCGACACCGTCTCCGGCGTCTCCTACCAGATCGGCTCGGGCAACATGCTCGAGGGCCTCGACGAGGCGCTCACGGGCCTGTCGGCCGGCGAGTCCACGACGTTCGAGACGGCGCTGGCCGGCGGCGAGCGTGCGGGCGAGCAGGCGCAGGTGTCGGTCACCGCGACGACGGTCAAGGAGCGCCAGCTCCCCGACGCCGACGACGACTTCGCGCAGCTCGCGTCCGAGTTCGACACGCTCGAGGAGCTGACGGCGGACCTGCGCGAGCAGGCCGGCCGCATCAAGGCGTCGAACCAGGCCGTGCAGGCCCGCGACCTGCTGCTCGAGCAGCTGCTCGAGGGCACCGAGATCCCCGTCCCGCAGGGTGTCGTCGACGCCGAGGTGCACCGCCACCTCGAGGGCGAGGGCCGCCTGGAGGACGACGAGCACCGTGCCGAGGTCGGCGAGCAGGCCACCACGGCGCTGCGCAACCAGATCCTGCTCGACACGCTCGCCGAGCAGCTCGAGATCAAGATCAGCCAGCAGGAGCTGCTCGACTACCTGGTGAGCGCGTCGCGCCAGTACGGCATGGACCCGAACACGTTCATCCAGACCGTCGACCAGCAGGGCCAGATCCCCGCGATGGTGGCCGAGGTCGCGCGCTCGAAGGCCCTGGCCGTCGCGCTGCGCCGCGTCAACGTCACCGACGGTGCCGGTGCGGCCGTCGACCTGTCCGAGTACATCGGCTCGGACGAGGACGACGCCGCCGCCGAGGCCATCGAGAAGGCCGCGGCGGACGCCGCGACGGACATCTCGGCCGTCGCCGACGCGCCCGTCGAGGTCGAGGACGCCAAGGCCTGACCCCGGCCCCCCAGCACGTCGCAGGGCCCCGTACCGCTCGTCGGTGCGGGGCCCTCGTCGTCGGTCGGTGCGCCGTCAGCGAAACCCCCGGCCGCGACGACATGAGGGGGCAGCGCTGCGCGTTAGGGTCGCTGCAGCGCACGGCCGGACACCTCGTCCGTCGGCAGACGTCGAGGGCCCGCCCGGACCGTGCCGCACGACCAGCAGGACCGTGCGTCCCAGGACGCGACCGCCAGACGAAGGAGCCTTCGTGAACGTGCAGGTGCCGGCGATGGCCCGGGCAGACTCCCCGGGTCTCGGCCTCAACGACCACATCTACAACCGACTGCTGCGCGAGCGCATCATCTGGCTGGGCTCCGAGGTGCGCGACGAGAACGCGAACGCCATCTGCGCGCAGATGATGCTCCTGGCCGCCGAGGACCCGGACAAGGACATCTGGCTGTACATCAACTCGCCGGGTGGCTCGATCACCGCGGGCATGGCGATCTACGACACCATGCAGTACATCCAGCCCGACGTCGCGACGATCGCGATGGGCATGGCCGCGTCGATGGGGCAGTTCCTGCTCTCCTCGGGCGCCAAGGGCAAGCGCTACGCGACCCCGCACGCCCGCGTCATGATGCACCAGCCCTCGGGCGGCATCGGCGGCACGGCGACCGACGTCCGCATCAACGCGCAGCTGATCCTCCACATGAAGACGGTGCTCGCCGAGCTGACGGCCGAGCAGACCGGCAAGAGCGTGGAGCAGATCAACTCCGACGCGGACCGCGACCGCTGGTTCACCGCACCCGAGGCCCTCGAGTACGGCTTCATCGACCACGTCGTCGAGACGGCCGGGTCCGTCGCGGGCGGCGGCGGCACCGCCTGAGCGGCGCCCGGCCCACCGACGACCCTTCCGCGACCCTGAGGAGACACTCGTGAGCTTCGAGTCCCAGTTCATCGCCCGTGCGGGCCGGCTCGCCGGTCCGGGCGGGCTCGCACCCCAGAGCCCGGGCGGCCGGTACGTGCTGCCCCAGTTCGAGGAGCGCACGGCCTACGGCTTCAAGCGTCAGGACCCGTACACCAAGCTGTTCGAGGACCGGATCATCTTCCTCGGCGTGCAGGTCGACGACGCGTCCGCGGACGACGTCATGGCCCAGCTGCTCGTGCTGGAGAGCACGGACCCGGACCGTGACATCACGCTCTACATCAACTCGCCCGGCGGCTCGTTCACGGCCCTGACGGCGATCTACGACACGATGCAGTACATCAAGCCGCAGCTCGTCACGGTCTGCCTCGGGCAGGCGGCGTCGGCGGCGGCGGTGCTGCTCGCGGCGGGCTCGCCGGGCAAGCGCCTGGCGCTGCCGAACGCGCGCGTGCTGATCCACCAGCCCGCGATGGAGGGCGGCGGCTACGCGCAGGCGTCCGACATCGAGATCCACGCGAACGAGCTCATCCGCATGCGGGAGTGGCTCGAGGCGACGCTCGCGCACCACACGGGCCGCGACCTGGACCTGGTCCGCAAGGACATCGAGCGGGACAAGATCCTCACGGCGCAGCAGGCGCAGGAGTACGGGATCGTCGACCAGGTGCTCGCGAGCCGCAAGGGCGTGCAGCCGACGGTCGTCCAGCCGACGGCCTGAGCCGGCAGCACGAGCGCTGGGGCGCCGCCGGGCCGACACGGTCCGGCGGCGCCCGCGCAGGCGGGACCCACGTCCTCCGTTCCGGACATACCGGACGGCCGACCGGGGGACACGCCGGACGCCACGGCGAGGTTCGGCTGACATCGGGGCCGCCGTGGTGTGCAATGGGGGGACGTCACCCCCGAGGGGGTTGACGGGGACGACGCACCGCCCACCGGGCGGAGGGCGGACACCGAGGAAGGGGACACGCGTGGCTCGTATCGGGGACGGGGCCGATCTCCTCAAGTGCTCGTTCTGCGGGAAGTCCCAGAAGCAGGTCAAGAAGCTCATCGCGGGCCCCGGCGTCTACATCTGCGACGAGTGCATCGAGCTGTGCAACGAGATCATCGAGGAGGAGCTCGCCGAGGCCACCGAGGTCGGCATGGTCGAGCTGCCGAAGCCGAAGGAGATCTTCGACTTCCTCGAGCAGTACATCATCGGGCAGGAGTCCGCGAAGCGGGCGCTGTCGGTGTCGGTGTACAACCACTACAAGCGTGTCCAGGCCGGTGAGATCGGGCGCTCGTCCGACGACCACGTCGAGATCGCGAAGTCGAACATCCTGCTCGTCGGCCCGACCGGCACCGGCAAGACGTACCTCGCGCAGACGCTGGCCCGCATGCTCAACGTCCCCTTCGCGATCGCGGACGCGACGGCCCTCACCGAGGCGGGCTACGTCGGCGAGGACGTCGAGAACATCCTCCTCAAGCTCATCCAGGCCGCCGACTACGACGTCAAGAAGGCCGAGCAGGGGATCATCTACATCGACGAGATCGACAAGATCGCCCGCAAGAGCGAGAACCCGTCGATCACGCGTGACGTCTCCGGCGAGGGCGTGCAGCAGGCGCTGCTGAAGATCATCGAGGGCACGACCGCGTCGGTGCCCCCGCAGGGCGGTCGCAAGCACCCCCACCAGGAGTTCATCCAGATCGACACGACGAACGTCCTGTTCATCGTGGCCGGCGCGTTCTCCGGGCTGGACGACATCATCGCGGCGCGCGCCCGCAAGCGCGTCGTCGGCTTCGGTGCCCCGCTGCTCGAGGCGCACGACGAGGGCGACCTGTTCTCCGAGGTCCGTCCCGAGGACCTGCAGAAGTACGGCCTGATCCCCGAGTTCATCGGGCGTCTGCCCGTCGTGGCCGCCGTGTCGCGGCTCGACCAGAGCGCGCTGGTCCGGATCCTGTCCGAGCCGCGCAACGCGCTCGTCAAGCAGTACCAGCGGATGTTCCAGATCGACGGCGTCGAGCTCGAGTTCGAGGACGAGGCCGTCGCCGCGATCGCCGACCAGGCCCTGCTGCGCGGCACGGGCGCGCGCGGTCTGCGGGCGATCATGGAGGAGGTCCTCCAGCAGGTCATGTTCGAGGTGCCGAGCCGCGACGACGTCGCCCGCGTCGTCATCACGCGCGAGGTCGTGCTGGAGAACGTCAACCCGACGCTGGTGCCGCGCGAGAGCGAGACGCCGCGCGACAAGCGCACGCCGCGCGAGAAGAGCGCCTGAGCACCTGCTCGACCGGTCCGGCCCCTGCCCGCTGCCGCGGGTGGGGGCCGTTCAGCGTCCGGCGACGCCTGCGTCGACCGGAGCGCCGACCCCGGCGGTCCCGGCTCGTGCGGTGCGACCTGCGCGGCGGCGGCCTGCGGCCTTGACGGCCTCGGTGAGGAGCAGGACGACGACGGCCGCGGCGGCGGACAGCGCCCAGTCCTGCGGGCCGATCGGCGCGGAGCCGAACCAGTCGTGCATGAACGGCGCGTACGTGAACACGAGCTGCAGCGCCAGCAGCACGCCGACCGCGAGCCACACGACGCGGTTCCCCTGCAGCACGCGGGGCGTGAGGCTCGACCGGTGCAGGAACCGGCAGCAGAACAGGAACGCGACCTGCCCGAGCACGAGGGTCGCCACCGCCCCGGTCTGCGCGACGCCGTCCGAGGCTCCGAGGCCCTTCTCCGCGAGGTAGACGCCCAGCGTCGCGCCGCCGATGAACAGCGACGCCGCGACGACCAGCACGAGCGAGCGGCCCGACAGGACCGACTCGGACGGCGAGCGCGGCGGGCGGTCCATGATCCCGGTCTCGGCGGGCTCGTAGGCGAGGGCCAGCGAGAGGGTGACGGCGGTGACGAGGTTGACCCACAGGATCTGCACGGGCGACAGCGGCAGGGCCAGCCCGAACAGCACCGCGACGAGGATGACGAGCGACTGGGCGCCGTTCGTCGGGAGCAGGAAGACGACGGACTTGCGGATGTTGTCGTAGATCCGCCGCCCTTCCTCGACGGCCCGCTCGATGGTCGCGAAGTTGTCGTCGGCGAGGACGATCTCGGCGGCCTCCTTGGTCGCCTCGGTGCCCTTGATCCCCATGGCGATGCCGACGTCGGCGCGGGTGAGGGCGGGCGCGTCGTTGACGCCGTCGCCGGTCATGGCGACGACCTCGCGGTGCGACTGCAGGGCCCGCACGATGCGGATCTTGTGCTCGGGGCTGGTCCGCGCGTACACGTCGACGTCCTCGACGCGTGTGCGCAGCTCCTCCTGGCTCATCGCCTCCAGCTCGGCGCCCGTGAGCGCGTCGACCGTCTCGCCGGGGCGGACGATGCCGAGCTCGCGCGCGATGGCGACCGCGGTGCCGACGTGGTCGCCCGTGATCATCTTCACGGCGATGCCCGCACGGTGGCACTCGGCGATGGCGGCGACGGCCTCCGGGCGGGGCGGGTCGACGATGCCGACGACGCCGAGCAGGACGAGCCCCGTCGCGACGTCGTCGAGGTCGAGCGACGTGGTCGTCGCGTCGGCGGGCCGGTACGCGGCCGCGAGCACCCGCAGGCCCTGCGCGCCGAGCTCGTCGACCGCGGCCTCCCACCGGGCGGCGTCGAGGGGGACCGGGGTGCCGTCGGGGCCGCGCTGCGCGGTCGCCCGGTCGAGCAGGCGGTCGGGAGCGCCCAGCACGTGCACGCGGACCTCGCCGTCGGGCAGGCGGTCGAGGGTCGCGGAGAACTTGTTCGCCGACTCGAACGGCGCAGTCGCGAGGCGGGTCGCGGTGCTGACGTCCGCGCCCGCCTTGAGCGCGAGCGTCGTCAGCGCCCCCTCCGTCGGCTGACCGACGACCCGCCAGTGGCCGGCGTCGTCCGGGACCACCCGCGCGTCGTTGCACAGCGCCGCGGCCCGGACGAGGGCGCGCAGGTCGCCGTGCGCGTCGAGGGACGCCGCGACGCCGTCGGCCGTCACACGACCCGTCGGCTCGTACCCGAGGCCCTCGACCGCGTACGTCCGGTCGGCGGTGACGACCGTGCGCGCCGTCATCTCGTTCTTGGTGAGCGTGCCCGTCTTGTCGGAGCAGATCGTCGTCACGGACCCCAGCGCCTCGACCGCGGGCAGCTTGCGGGTGATCGCGTTGCGGCGCGCCATCTGCTGGACCCCGAGGGCGAGCGTGATCGTCACGAGCGCGGGCAGCCCCTCGGGGACGGCGGCGACGGCGAACCCGATGGCCGCCGAGATGAGCTCGGGCGGCGCCCAGTCGTGGATGACGCGCCCGATGACGAGCATGAGCGCGGCCATCACGAGGATGCCGCGCGACAGCAGCGTGCCGAGGCGGTCGAGCTGCTGCTTGAGGGGCGTGTCGAGGTGGTCGACCTCCGCGACCATGGCCTGGATGCGGCCGATCTCGGTCCGCCCGCCCGTCGACGTCACGACCACGACGGCCGTGCCCGCGGCGACGATCGTGCCCGAGAACACCATGCTCGAGCGGTCGCCGACCCCGGCGTCGAGCCCGACGGCGGCCGTGTCCTTCGCGGCGGGCACGGACTCGCCCGTGAGCGCCGACTCGTCGACCTGGAGGTTCGTCGCGTCGACGAGCCGCCCGTCGGCGGGCACCTTGTCGCCCGAGCGGACACGCACGACGTCGCCCGGGACGAGGGAGTCGGCGTCGACCGTCGCCCAGTGCCCGTCCCGCAGGACCGTGGCCTCGAGCGACAGCATCGTCCGGATGCCGTCGAGCGCGCGCTCCGCCTGCCCCTCCTGCAGGAAGCCGACGACCGCGTTCGCGACGGCGACGACGAGGATGACCGTGAAGTCGACCCAGTCCCCGAGGAACGCTTTGAGGACCGCGGCGGCGAGCAGGATGTAGATGAGGATGTCGTCGAAGTGCCGCAGGAACCGCACGACGGGGTGCGCACGCGCGGGCTCGGGCAGCCGGTTCGGCCCGGTGACGTCGAGCCGCCGCCGCGCCTCGTCGGCCGTGAGCCCGTCGCGGCCGCTCGCCAGCGCGGCGAGCACGTCGTCGGCGGTCCGGGCGTGGGCGGGCGGGTCGAGCCCCGCGTCGGCGGCCGCCACGGGGGCGGTGGTCGGGGGTGCGGGTGTGCTCGACGACATCTCGAATCCTCCGGACGCGCGGCGCTCTGCCCCAGCATCGTGGCACGCCGTCGCGTCGTGCGGCCACGGGTCACCAGTCGTGCCACCAGTGCCGTCCGCCGCGGGCGCCCGCCCGGCGACGGGCCCGGTGCGCCTAGGATCGCGGGCGTGAGCGACCTGCCCGCCCCGATCCCGACCGACCTCGCGCGCCTGCGGCACAGCATCGACAACATCGACGCCGCGCTCGTGTACCTGCTCGCGGAGCGGTTCAAGGCGACGCAGCAGGTCGGCGTCCTCAAGGCCGAGCGCGGACTGCCCCCGTCGGACCCCGGCCGCGAGGAGCAGCAGGTGGCCCGCCTGCGGGACCTCGCGCAGCAGGCCGACCTCGACCCGGTGTTCGCGGAGAAGTTCCTCGCGTTCATCGTCGAGGAGGTCATCCGGCACCACGAGGAGATCGCCCAGGACCGCGCCGCGGAGCGCGCGCAGCAGGGCTGACCGTCGCGGACCCCGTCCCGACGCCGGGGTGGCGGTCCGACGGCATCCGGACGAGGGTAGGAAGGTCAGCTCCGGCTCGACGCGCGGGGGCGCTGTGCCCGGCGTCGCCGGGGACCGTCGACCCGTTCGCGAGGTGCTGCATGGACCTGCACTGGCTGAAGCCCCTGCTGGGGCGCCCTGCCCCGTTCACGACCGTCTACCTGGACGTGACGCGGGCGGACGTCGCGGGGGAGGCCGAGGCGGCCGACCGCTGGAAGGCGGTGCGCCGCACCCTGGAGCGTGAGGGCGCCTCGACGGCCGTCCTGGACGAGATCGGCGAGCGGTTCGCCGTGCCCACCGGGGTCAAGGGACCGCACGGCCGCGTCATCGTCGCCGACGCCGAGGGTGTGCGCGTCGACCGGGCGCTGTCGGAGCCGCCCGCGCAGCCGCTCGCGGTGCACGGGCCGGCACCGGCGCTGCTGCCCGCCGTCCGCGCCGCGGAGGAGGTCGTCGCGTACCTGCTGGTCGAGGTCGACCGCAACGGCGCGGACCTCACCAGGTCCACGGGCGGCGGCGCCCGGCCCGAGCAGGGACCGCAGCGGGAGAGCGTCGAGGGCGGGCACGACGACGTGCACAAGACGCGCGAGGGCTCGCTGTCGCGCCGGTCGCAGACCCGTGCCGAGGACTCCTGGCAGCGCAACGCCGAGGCCGTCGCCGCCGTGCTCGACCGTCGCGTCGCCGAGCAGGCGCCCGACCTCGTGATCCTCACGGGCGACGTGCGCGCCGTGGGGCTCGTCCGGGACGCCGTCGACCAGCACGTGCGGACGCTGCTCGTCGAGGTGCCCGGCGGCGCCCGCGGTGAGGGCGTCAAGCAGGACGCCTTCGAGGCCAAGGTCGACGACGCGCTCGACTCGGTCCGCGCCCGGCGTCGCGAGGCGGTGCTCGCCCGGTTCCGGGAGGGGCAGGGCCGTGGCGGCGGGACGGTCACCGCGTTCGACGACGTCATCGAGGTGCTGCGCCGGGGTCAGGTCGACGAGCTCGTGCTGCACGAGTCGACGCTGTCGTCGGGGCTCGCGGACCGCGAGCTGTGGGTCGGCCCCGAGCCCCTGCAGCTCGGCACGTCGACGGGCGACCTCGACTCGCTCGGCGTGGCCGCCGATGCGCGCCGCAAGCTGCCCGCGGGGGTCGCGCTGCTGCGTGCCGCGCTCGGTCAGGACGCGGGGGTGACGTTCGCGGAGGACGGCAGCGCCGAGCTCGTCGACGGGATCGGCGCGGTGCTGCGCTGGTCCGACGGGTCGACGCCGAGCGAGTCGGTGCCGACGCAGTCCGCCGACCAGCGCCGCCTGCGCACGGTCGTCTGACGAGGCCGGGCGCCTGGTGCCCCGTGCCGTTCCCGGGGCGCGCCCGGCGCCGTGGGTGCGGCAGGTGCCCGTGAGGCGGGTCAGCCGGCCTGGTCCGCGCGGGTGTCGACGTACAGCGCGTCGACGTCCGCGGCGAAGTCCTTGAGGACCAGCGCGCGCTTCACCTTGAGCGACGGCGTGAGGTAGCCGTTCGCCTCGGTGAGGTCGGTCGGCAGGACGCGGATCTTGCGGATCGACTCGGCGCGGGACACGGCCTCGTTGGCGCGCTCGACGGCACGGTCGAGCGCCTCCAGGACGCGAGGGTCCTGACCGGCGGCGACGGCGTCCATCGCGGGCAGCCCGTGGTTGGACAGCCAGCCCGGCAGCATCTCCGGATCGAGCGTGACCAGCGCGCCGATGAACGGCCGCTGGTCGCCGACGACGACGACCTGGCTGACGATCGGGTGGCCCCGCAGCCGGTCCTCGAGGACGGCGGGCGCGACGTTCTTGCCGCCCGCGGTCACGATGATCTCCTTGGTGCGGCCCGTGATGCGCAGGTACCCGTCGGCGTCGAGCGAGCCGACGTCCCCCGTGCGGAACCAGCCGTCGACGAGCGCCTCCGCGGTCGCCTCGGCGTCGTGCCGGTAGCCGCGGAACACGTGCGGGCCGGAGATCCAGATGCCGCCGTCGTCGTCGACACGCACGGCCGTACCCGGGAACGCGGGGCCGACCGAGCCGACCTTGGTGAGCCCGGGCCGGTTGACGGTCGTCGGGGCGGTCGTCTCGGTGAGGCCGTAGCCCTCGAGCACGCGCACGCCGATGCCCCGGTAGAAGTGCCCGAGCCGCTCGCCGAGGGGCGCGCCGCCCGAGATGGCCCACTCGGCACGGCCGCCGAGCGCGGCGCGGAGCTTGACGTGCACGAGCCGACCCGCGAGGCGGTGCTGCGCGCTCAGCGCGGCCGACGGCCCGGCGTCGGTGTCGAGCGCGCGCGAGTACGCGATCGCGACCTTCGCGGCCCACCGGAACAGCCGCAGCTTGGTGCCGCCGCCAGCCTTCTGCTCGGCCGAGTTGTAGACCTTCTCGAAGACGCGCGGCACGGCGAGCACGAACGTCGGCTGGAACGCGGCGAGGTCGGGGAGCAGGTTGCGCGTGTCGGGCGTGTGCCCCAGGACGGCGCCCGACGGCACGCACAGCACCTCGATGTAGCGCGCGAACACGTGCGCGAGCGGCATGAACAGCAGCGTGCGCGAGTGCGGCTGCGCGCAGACCTCGGCGAGCCCCGAAGCCCCGTTGCGCGTGTGTGCGACGAAGTTGCGGTGCGTGAGCTCGACGCCCTTGGGCCGGCCGGTCGTGCCCGAGGTGTAGATGATCGTCGCGAGGTCGTCGCCGCGGGTCCGGCCCCAGCGGGCCGCGACCTCGGAGGCGGGGACCTCGCGGCCCCGCTCGG
>NZ_BIMR01000027.1 GCF_004306155.1 Cellulomonas biazotea | reverse complement strand
CGTCCGCGCGGTCGGCGGCGGCGTCCTGCGCGTCGCGTCCCTCCTCGGGGACGAGCAGCGGGACCACCTGGTCGTAGCGGCGCCGTCGTCGGTACGCGTCGAGGTACAGGTTGAGCAGGATCCGCCGCACCCACGCCTCGACCGACACGACGTCGTGCGGCCGTCGGCGCGTGAACGCGCGGACCAGCGCGTCCTGCACGAGGTCCTCGGCGGCGCTCACGTCGCCGGTCAGCAGGTACCCGTACCCGACGAGTGCCGGGCCGCGCTCCGTCATGAGCCGACCGAGCTCGTCCTCCCAGCTCATGGCGACCGCCTCCGTGTCCACTGTGCACCGCCCATGCACGTCTGACGAACGGCGCGCCCGTGGGGTTGGGGGTGGGCGCGGGTGAGGTCGCCCCGGGCTCAGGTGATCGTCAGCTCGAACGGCGCGCCGACGACGTCGAACGACTGGTCGTGGCTCCGCGTGCCGCTCGCACGGGTCCAGACCTCGGCGCTGAGCACGTGCACGACGGGATGGACGGTGTAGGTCCCGGGCGGCAGCGGGTCGCCGGCGACGTTCGGGTCCGTGGAGCACGTGGTGAGGTCCCCGCCACCCCCGTGGTAGAGGTCGACCGGGGCGCCGAGCCCGACGTCGAGCACGACCGACCAGCCGTCCTGCGGCACGAGCGTGCTCCCGACCACGACGCCGTCCTGGCTCAGCACCAGGTCGATCATCGGGACCGAGACCGTCCACCGTTCGCCGGTCCGTGCCTCCAGCGCGCCGGAGACCGCGAGGGTCGAGCCGGCCGCGGCCTCCGTCGCGACCGGGTCCGTCCGCAGGGCGAGCCCGGTCTCGGACGACGGCCCCGACGGCGCCGGGTCGCCGCAGGTGACGTACTCGTGCGTGGTCGGCAGCGCGTCGAGGTCGGGCTCCACGACCGGCGTGGTCCGCGCCGCCTCCGCGTGGCCGACGACCGTGAACGGGACGGGAGCCGAGGAGGCGACCACCCAGACCGCGCCCGCGTCGGCGACGACCTGGTCGGCCGTGCGGGTGTCGTCCGGCCGCCCGGTGACCGCGCCGTCGGGCAGCCCGGCGACGGGCGTCCACGCCACCAGGGTGTACTCGCCCGCGGGGAGCGGGGCGCCGACGTCGACGGCCGCACCACCCCCCGGGTCGCACACCGTGAGCGGCAGCGCGGCGCCGTACGTCACGACGTCGTCGCCCTCGGAGTAGACGAGGTCGAACCAGGTGCCGGGCCTGGCACCGCCGTACGCGTCCGTGCCGCCGGCGACGACGACGCCGTCGCGCAGCACCGACAGGCGCGGGCCTGCGGCGGGGAACGCCACGTCCGACGCGGCGTCCGCGCCGTCGAGCCGCGCCGTCAGCACGAGCGGGTCTCCCGCGGGCACGCGCGTCGCGTCGAGCTCGGCCGCCGTGCGCCACGTCGCGGCGAAGCCACGCTCCGGGACGGCCGTGGCGAGCGACCCGCACGTCCCGTACGCGAGCGCCGCGTCACCGGCGGGCATCGCCACGGTCGGGACGGTCGCCGACGGGGTCGGCGTGGGGCCGACGGCGGAGGTCGTCGGGGTCGGGGACGGGGTGTGCGCGGGCTGCGGGTCGGGCACCTGCCGCAGCGCGAGCGTGGCGCCGGCGGCGAGGACGGCGACGGCGGCGGTCGAGACGACCGTGAACGTCGCGGTGCGCGCGCGCCGACGACCACGGGCGCGACGCGCGAGCGCGGCGGCGTCGAGGCCACCGCCGGGGAGCGCCGCGGCGGTGCGCCCGGCGAGGTCGTGCAGGTCACGGGACAGGTCGGGGCTCACCGGCGGGCTCCCTTCGGGACGGTCGTGAGGTCGTGCGCGTCGAGCTCCGGGCGTGGCCCCAGGATCGGTTCGAGCCGCCGCCGGGCGTCCGACAGGTACCGCTTGACGGCACCCTCGGACAGCCCGAGCCGCTGACCGATCTCCGGCAGCGTCAGGTCGTCGTAGAACCGCAGGACGACGCACGCGCGCTCGCGGGGCGAGAGGTGGTCCAGCGCGGCGGCCACGTCGGCCCGGTCGCCGACCTCGGCGAACGCGTCCGCCGCCTGGGGTGCCGTCGCGACGAGGTGCGCCACCTGGTCGAGCCGCCGTCGCCGCCGCCACCCGTCGAGGTACGCGTTGAGGATCGCGCGCCGCACGTACGCCTCGACCTCGTCGACGTCCCGGCGGCGGCGCCGCGCGTACATGTTGACGACGGCGTCCTGGACGAGGTCCTGCGCCGCGTGCACGTCACCCGTGAGGAGTCGCGCGTACGCCACGAGGGCGCCGCCCCGTTCCTGGACGAGGCGTCCCAGGTCGTCCTCCCAGGTCACCGTCCACCTCCGTCGTCAGATCTGCTCACACCCGACCCGACGCGCGGGGGACCGGAACGGTTGGGGGTCATCCTGGCGTTCACCGCGGTGTGCGATCCAGGTCACATCGCCTGGCTAGACTCACCGGGTCCGGCGGCAACGGGGCCGCGGGACAGGCACGGTCAGGGGGGTCGTGCCGCACGTCCGAGGAGGATGCATGGTCGAGCTCGGATCCACGAGCCTCACGATCGTCGCAGTGATCGCGGCGGTCGGCGTCGCCTCCCTGCTCGTCGCCGCGGTGCTGCGCCGTCAGGTGCTCGCGGCCGGTGAGGGAACCGAATCCATGCGCGAGATCGCGCGCGCGGTCCAGGAAGGGGCGTCGGCGTACCTGAGCCGGCAGTTCCGCACCCTGGCCATCTTCGCGGTCGTCGTCTGCGCCCTGCTGTTCCTGCTGCCGGGCGACGCCGGCATCAAGGTGGGGCGGTCCGTCTTCTTCCTGGTCGGCGCGCTGTTCTCCGCGTCGATCGGGTTCCTGGGCATGTGGCTGGCGACGCGCGCGAACCTGCGCGTCGCGGCGGCCGCGTCGCTTCCGGGAGGCCGCGCGGAGGGCGCGCGGATCGCGTTCCGCACCGGCGGCGTCGTCGGCATGAGCGTCGTGGGCCTCGGCCTGCTCGGTGCCGCGGCGGTCGTGCTGCTGTACCGCGGGGAGGCGCCCGGCGTGCTCGAGGGCTTCGGGTTCGGGGCCGCGCTGCTCGCGATGTTCATGCGCGTCGGCGGCGGCATCTTCACCAAGGCCGCCGACGTCGGCGCCGACCTGGTCGGCAAGGTCGAGCAGGGCATCCCGGAGGACGACCCGCGCAACGCCGCGACCATCGCGGACAACGTCGGCGACAACGTCGGCGACTGCGCGGGCATGGCCGCCGACCTGTTCGAGTCGTACGCGGTCATGCTCGTCGCCGCGCTGATCCTCGGGAAGGCCGCCTTCGGCGAGGAGGGCCTCGTCTTCCCGCTGATCGTCACGACCGTCGGCGCGCTCGTCGCGGCCCTCGGCGTCGCCATCACCAAGGTCCGCGGCAGCGAGAGCGGCCTGACCGCCATCAACCGCGGGTTCTACATCTCCGCGCTCGTCGGCGTCGTGCTCGCCGCGGTCGCCGCGTTCGCGTACCTGCCGTCGTCGTTCGCCGACTTCACGGGCGGCACCGCCGGGCTGGAGGACCACGTGGGCGACCCGCGGGTCGTCGCGTCGCTGGCCGTCGCCATCGGCGTCGTCCTCGCGGGCATCATCCTGTGGGTCACCGGCTACTTCACCGGGACGACCAGCAAGCCGACGCTGCACGTCGCCAAGACGACCCTCACGGGTGCCGCGACCGTCGTGCTGTCCGGCATCGGCGTCGGGTTCGAGTCGGCCGTCTACACCGCGGGCATCATCGCCGCGGCGATCTGCGGGGTGTTCCTCATCGCCGGCGGCAACGTCGCCCTGGCGCTGTTCCTCATCGCGCTCGCGGGCTGCGGCCTGCTCACCACGGTCGGCGTGATCGTCGCGATGGACACGTTCGGTCCGGTCAGCGACAACGCGCAGGGCATCGCCGAGATGTCGGGCGACGTGTCGCCCGAGGGCGCGCAGATCCTCACGGACCTCGACGCGGTCGGCAACACCACGAAGGCCGTCACCAAGGGCATCGCGATCGCCACGGCCGTGCTGGCCGCGACCGCGCTGTTCGGGTCCTACGCCGACGCGGTGCGCACCTCGCTCGCGGACGTCAGCGGGACCATCGGCGACGACCTGGTCGCCGCGATGATGACCTACGACATCATCAGCCCGGTCACGCTCGTCGGCGTGATCCTCGGCGGCGCGACCGTGTTCCTCTTCTCGGGCCTGGCGATCGACGCCGTGACCCGCGCGGCCGGCGCGATCGTCTTCGAGGTCCGCCGCCAGTTCCGCGACTTCCCCGGCATCATGACCGGCGAGACGCGGCCCGAGTACGGCAAGGTCGTCGACATCTGCACCCGCGACTCCCTGCGCGAGCTCGCCACCCCCGGCCTGCTCGCGGCATTCGCGCCCATCGCCGTCGGCTTCGGCCTCGGTGTCGGTCCGCTCGCCGGGTTCCTCGCCGGTGCCATCGGGTCGGGCGTCCTCATGGCCGTGTTCCTCGCGAACGCGGGCGGCACGTGGGACAACGCGAAGAAGATCGTCGAGGACGGGCACTACGGCGGCAAGGGGTCCGACGCGCACGCCGCCGCCGTCATCGGCGACACCGTCGGCGACCCGTTCAAGGACACCGCCGGCCCCGCGATCAACCCGCTCATCAAGGTGATGAACCTCGTCTCGGTGCTCATCGCGCCCGCCGTCGTCGTCATCTCCGTCGGCGACGACGCGAACCACGTCGCGCGCCTGTCCATCGCGATCGTCGCGACGGCCATCGCGTTCGGGGCGGTCATCATGTCCCGCCTGCGCGCCGCGCGCGTCGACCGCGAGGGGTCCGTCGCGTACGAGGCCGAGAAGGCGCTCGCGAGCTGACCGGTCGACGACGCCGCCCGCCCCGGTCCTGCCGGGCGGGCGGCGTCGTCGTTCGCAGGCCGTGGT